>NZ_KB911551.1:0-246738 GCF_000383555.1 Rhodococcus sp. 114MFTsu3.1
GAGGTGGGGGATGCCGCAGGCGAATTCGACGACTTCTTGGCCGCGGGAGATTTCGCCGAGGGCGTCGGAGAGGACTTTGCCGTGTTCGGCGGTGATGATTTCGGCGAGTTCGCCTTTTTTCTTGTTGAGTAGTTCGCGGAAGTTGAAGAGGATTTGGGTGCGTTTGGCGAGGGAGGTGTCGCGCCAGGCGGGGAAGGCGGCTGCGGCGGCGTCGATGACGGTGCGTGCGTCGTCGAGGTTGGCGAGTGCGAGCTGGCCGGTGACCTCGCCGGTGGCGGGGTTGGTGACCGGTGCGGTGGTGGTGGAGGTACCAGCGAACGGCTTGTTGTCGTACCAGTGCGAAATTGTGCTCACGAAAAGGTTCCTTCGTCTCGGCGTTGTGACATCCACCTTGTCTCGCAAGTTTGCGCTAGTCAAAGGCCAATATCGCAGTGGCGCGTGCAAAAATGCACGACGCTGATAGCCTCGTCGGGTGTTCACTGCCGACCACCTGCTCTACTTCCTCGAAGTGTCCCGTCACGGCCGCCTCAACGAGGCCGCGAAGGCGCTGGGGGTCGACCACACCACCGTCGGTCGACGGATCACGAGCCTCGAGAAATCGGTCGGTCAGCGACTGTTCGATCGCACTCCTGCGGGATGGCGTCTCACCGAAGCCGGCCGACGACTGGTCGGGTACGCGGAATCCGTCGAGTCGACCTTGATCGCTGCATTCGAGGATCAGACGTCCAGCGTCGGCTCGCTCAGCGGGTCGGTTCGTATCGCCGCACCGGACGGATTCGGTGCGTTCGTGTTGACGCCCAACCTCACCACGCTGCGCCGGAAGCATCCCGACCTCGACGTCGAACTGGTCACGGCGACGGAGCACAACACCTTGAACACAAGGGAATTCGACGTCGCGATCACGTTGGAACAACCGTCGCCGCGGTTCGTCGTGTATCGGAAGCTCGCGACGTACTCGTTGTATCTGTACGCGACCGAGGAGTACCTGCAGTCCCATCCGAGAATCTCCACGAGCGACGATCTGCGAGAGCACACGCTCATCTGGTACGTCGGCGCCCTCCTCGACGTGGCTCCGCTGCGGATACTCGATTCGTTTCTGACCGACGGACGAGCGCAGATTCAGACCAACAACATCACCGGTCACTGGCTCGCCGCGCGCAGCGGTCTCGGGATCGCGCCGTTGCCCAGCTACATCGGAGAACCGGACGACACCCTCGTCCGCGTGGCCGGAGAACAGTTCTCGATCGACCGGACGTACTGGGTCGCAGTACCGCGCGAACTGGCAGGGCTGGCGAGAGTCAAAGCCGTCGACGAACTGCTTCGTGCGGTCGTGGCGGACGCGCCTCATCTCCGATCGGACGGGTGAGCGTGTATAGGCTGGGACCGACATGATCACGTTGTTCGCTGCGCTGACCGGGTTTGCACTTCTCGATTCCCTGGATGTTCTTCTGATCGGTCTGACCGCCGCGATCGCGTACGACGCCCGGATGCACAGGCGTTCACCGCTTCGAACCGGATCGGCTTTTCTCGGCGGAGTCTTCGCCGCCACGACTGCCTTCGGAATACTGGCTGTGCTCGGGATAGATTTTCTCTCCCGCATCGTCGATTTCGAGCTCACCCCGACCGTTCGGTACTGGGGCGAGGCTGCGATCGGTGCCACCTTGATCGTTCTGGCGTGTATGCCACGATCCTCGCGTCCGCCGCCGGCGTGGACGGCTCGCTTCCGGGCGAGTGTGCCGCTCCTGGCGACGACGGGATTTGCCATCGGAATCGTCCAGGCTCCTACTGCCGTACCGTATCTGGCCGGCCTCGCGATGATATCCGCGTCCGACCCGTTGCCGGCCGCGTGGCCCGTCGTCATCGTGCTCTATTGCCTCCTCGCGCTCGGTATTCCGGCGGCGGTCCTCGCATTGTCGATGGGGCGCAGTCCGTCTGCTCGTCGACGCTATCGATCCGTGGTGCGCGCTCTGACGGCCTATGGCCCCGCGACCGTGCGAGTGGTGTTCGCGGTGATCGGCTCGGTCCTCGTGATCGATGCGCTGGTTCATCACACACATCTGTGGTGAGCAGGCGGTCGGTAAGGTGGTTGCAGTGGATATCACGCGGTGGCGCAGCCGACTTCCGGTGAGGCGTCCGTCCGACGGTGAGATCGTGGGCTGGACAGTCTCGGAGAACTACGACGAGAGCTGTGTCGACGCAGTCAATCCCGTCGGCCACCTTCTCGCACAGAGCCTCCCGGTCGACGACGCCGCGGATGTATTGCTGGAGCAAGGCCTTTCGTCGTTGTCGAATCCGGTGTGGGGCCGCGCGCCCGTGCCGGTGCTCGCTCACACCGACCTCCTCGATCCGGCCGAGACCTGGACGTGGCGACGGTTCCTGCTGGTCCAGCTCGACGACACCCGCGTCTGGATTCGCCCCGCGTATCCCAGCTGGGACGAGCGGAGGGTGGAACTGGCGTTGCATCTGCCGATCGACGACGTGCTGGTCATCGATCCTCCACCCGGGCACGAGTGACTTCAGCGGCGCGCACCGCGCCGTTTCGCCTACGGTGTAGGCATGACTGTGGAAGATTTCGGTGGCCGCCGCACACTGTCCGCCGAGGAATTGCTGGTTCTGGTCGGAGATTACGCACTCGTGGACGAAACCGGAGAGCAGCGCGGACGGATCGAGTCCGTAGCGCAGGAGGGCTTGTCGGTGGTGCTCACGGTGACCGAGGAGGCCGGCCCGGCCGTTGTGTCCCTCACTCCCGAAGAGCAGGTCACCGTCGAGCCCTACGACGGTGGAAAAGCGCCCGTGGTGCCCTGACAGGTCAGACCTGAGGCGATGCAGCCTGGGCAGCACTTCGCTTCTGCGCGCGACGCCTGCGTCCGCGAACGATCAGGAACACCAAGGCAGCGAACAGGACGACGGCGATGATCGCGCCGAGTGCGGTGGCTCCACGGAAGCCGGGAGCCTCGGTGTCGAGGGTGCGCTCTCCTGCATGTGCAGCATTGCTGCTTCCGAGCACGATGGACAGTGTCAGCAGGTTCGGGACAGCAGCGGCGACGGCCAGAACTATCGAGACGATCGCGGTGACCTTGCCGCCGCGCTTCTTCCTGACGCGCCACGCCGCGGTGAAGAACAGCAGCGGCACGAGAGTGGACAGGATCCCGAAGACGAGGCCCCAGAAGATGCCTTTGCTGAACGCCTGATCCGACAGGTTGGCAACCCTGATGCTCCACCATCTCGGGAGGAATGCGGACAGGACGAGGTAGGCGATCACGAGCGCGACCACCGCGACCGCGACGACGATTGCCTTGTTGACCCAACTCGGTCGCCCCGTGGTGGTCGCTGCTGGTGTGGACTCGCTCGGGAATCCGCCTTCTACGGTCATGTGGTCGATCCTAGCCTCGGTTCTGTTCGGTGACCGTTGACACATGTGACGGCCCCCTCATCTGCATTTTCTTCTCTCTACCCGTCGGTAACAATCAAGATCATCAGGGCCCGACAGCGGGCTCTCTCGGCGATCCTTGGGGGACACCATGGCAATGATCTTGATGGCAACGGTCGGTTTCGTCGGCATCGCAGCTGCGATGCTTCACTCGGGTCGCGATCTCGAGTTCAACAATCGCCAGATGGCAAGCGTGTACAGGTCGCGCTGGGCCTGACAATTCCCGCACCCGGGCGCGCGGATGGGTCGAGAGCTTCGCTACCGTCGCTTCCATGACCTTCCGCTGGACGCGATGGGACAGTCGCGGTGCCGGCTTGGTGCTCGGGCTCGGTCTCGACCTGGCGCTGGCCGATCCTCGTCGGTATCACCCGGTCGCCGGGTTCGGTAGTGCGGCAGCGGCGCTCGAACGGCACACCTACCGTGACGCCCGAGCAGCCGGTGCAGTCCACACAGTCCTCCTTGTGAGTGCCGTCGTCGCCGCCGGGTCGGTGGCGACGACGGCTGCTGCCCGGCGTGGCGTTCTCGCGGAGGTCGCACTGACGGCCGTGGCGACGTGGACCGCACTGGGTGGAACATCGTTGGCACGGACGGGTTCCGCGATGTCCGAGCACCTCCGCCACGACCGGATCGATCAGGCACGGGCCCTGCTTCCGTCGTTGTGCGGGCGCGATCCCAGTGTCCTCGACGCCGACGGTCTCACACGTGCCTCGGTCGAATCCGTAGCCGAGAACACTTCGGATGCGACTGTGGGAGTGGTGTTCTGGGGTGCGGTCGCCGGAGTCCCCGGAATCCTCGGGTACCGCGCGGTCAACACACTGGACGCGATGATCGGCTATCGCTCGCCGCGGTATCAGCGGTTCGGATGGTTCGCCGCACGCCTCGACGACGTGATCAACCTCGCGCCGGCGCGAGTGACCGGGGTGGTGACGGCCGTTCTCGCCCCGCTCGTCGGCGGACGAACAGCCGACGCCGTGCGGGCCTGGCGGTTTGACGCCTCGCGTCACCCGAGCCCGAACGCGGGCGTGGCGGAAGCCACGGCAGCGGGCGCACTCGGAATCAGTTTGGGCGGGCGAACCGAGTACACGCACGGCGTCGAGATCCGCCCGACCCTCGGCGACGGCAGACATCCGCTACCGGCGGACCTGGACCGCGCGGCGCGCCTGTCTACTCTGGTCCAGATCGGTGCGACGGCTGTGTCAGCGGCCCTTGCCGTAGCGATCGGCAAGGCGGGCATCCTGCGCGGTCCTCGTCGATGACGCGGACTTCGCTCGCGACTTCCGTTCCCGGCGCGTCGGGAGGGTGAACTCGGGCTCCGGATCCGCCACCGTCGGTGCTGAGGAGTCAGGCGCAGGGGAGTCGGGCGCTGGGTAGTCACGCACGGTGGAATCAGGCAGAGGACTGTCCGGTTCGGGAACCAGCCGATCGTCGTCCGTCGGGTCCGCGAGATCACGGTTCGTCGCCTTGCGGCGTTCACGCCACTCGGCTCGGACGAAATAGGCGAGGCCCAGCGGTGCCATGATTCCGAACGCCAGCCATTGGAGGCCGTAGGACAGGTAGGGGCCGGAATCGGTCTGCGGCAGTTCGATCACGCCCAAGCCGCCCGGTTGGGCGTCGTCGAGCTGCAGGTATCCCTGCACGGGAGTGACGGAAAGGGCGGTCCCGATCTGGTCCGGGTTGATGTTGTAGACCTGGATGTGCCCGGCTTCCTCGATGGGCTCACGGGAGGTTCCCTCGGCTCGTCTGATGCGTGCGTCGAGCGTCACCTCACCGGTCGGAGCCGGCTCGATCGTCGGTGGCTGAGTTCCCTGGACCGGCAGCACGTACCCCCGGTTGACGAGGATCGTCTCCCCGCTGTCTAGGCGGAACGGGGTGATCACCTCGTACGCAGGTTGTTCGCGAATGCTGCGCAGTCGGACCAGCACTTCCTTGTCCGATTCGTAGGCGCCGGTGGCGACGACTCGACGCCATTCGTCGTCGTCGGCGAAGCCCGTGGGTGTCAGCAGCTCCTCGAGCGCTACGGGCTCGGCGTCCACGGACTGGTTGATCAGATCGTTTCGGTGCGACGTCGACGTGTTCTTGCCGAGCTGCCACGGCGCCAGCACCGTGAAGCACAGGTAAGCGAACAGGGCGACGACAGCAGCAACCGCCAACCAACCCGGACGCAGCAGAAATCGGAGCCTTCGCACGACAACTACGGTAGCGGCTCGCCCGACATCGATCTACGACGCCTCGTCGGAGACGGCGTTCTCGGTCCAACTCACCAACCCGGGCATGGCCGATTCGATCTGTTCGCGGACGGTGGTGAACGCGTCGTCGGACGAGTAGTACGGGTCTGCGACGGACTCGTCGTCCGCATCGTCGTCGAAGGATCTGAGCAGTGCGATCCGGTCGGCGGGCGCACCGAGACGCAGTAGTTCGCGAACGTGACCGGTGTCGAGGGCGACCAGCAGATCGGCGCCGAGGTGATCGTCGTTGACCTGTGCGGCTTCGTGGTCGCTGTCGTAACCGTGCGCGTCGAGCTCGGCAACGGTGCGCGGGTCGGCGCCCTCGCCCTCGTGCCACCCGTCGATGCCTGCACTCGACACCCGTACCGAATCCAGCCCCGCCTCCCGCAGGTGCTGCTCGAAGATCTTCTCCGCCATCGGTGACCGGCAGATGTTGCCGGTGCAGACGAACGTCACGTGGAGGGTGGGCTTACGTGTTGTCACCGAGCACCTTCGCCAGTTCGTCCATGGTCGTCACGGTGAACGCGGCGTCGTCGTTCTCACCCGCGATTCCGTAACCCCAGTCCACGTAGATCGCCGGAATGCCGAATCGAGCGGCGCCGTGCACGTCGTGATCACGATCCCCGACCATGAGGACGCCCTGGGTCCCGCCGGCCGACGCCTCGGTCGCCGTGATGCCCAGGTTGCGCAGCGAATGCGCGATCACGTCGGGCTTGGCGCGACGGGTGCCGTCGTTGCTCGCCCCTCCGATGAACTCGAAGTACTCGGCCAGTCCGAAGTGATCCAGAATCCGGTGCGCGAACCGCTCGGACTTGGACGTGGCCACTCCGAGTCGAACCCCTCGACTCTTCAACTCTGCCAACACCGGCTCGATACCCTCGAACACCGTGTTCTCCGCCCAGCCCTTGGCGTCGTATCGTTCGAAGTACGCGGCAAGCGCCCTCTGGGCGACGTCGTCGGGAAGCCCCATCGCGCCGAAAGTGTCGATCAACGGTGGCCCGATGACCAGGGCGAGTTGCTCCTCCGTCGGCTCGGGTCCGTCGACCGCGGCGAGTGCGTGCCGGAAGCCCGCGAGGATGCCCGGTGCGGAATCGGTGAGCGTGCCGTCGAGGTCGAACAGCACCACCGTGGCTCGCGGACTGCGCGCGGCGTCGAGATTTGTCATGACAAAACCATATCGGTTGGTGGCCGGGCCTTCGCATGCTCCGCTCGCGGCCGGGGCGGGATACGCTCGTCGGTAACGAAAGGACAGGGAAGAATTGGACGCGATGTCGCTTCTCCGTCACCACGGTGACGCCGAAGTGGGAGCTGGACTGATCGATTTCGCAGTCAACGTCCAAGGAACAGGCCCACCTCGCTGGCTCAGCGAACGGCTGAGCCGATCGCTGGATTCGCTCGGCTCCTACCCGTCCGCCGACGCCGACCTGCGCGCGCGGGAAGCCGTCGCGCACAGACACGGCCGAGCCCCGGAAGAAGTCCTTCTGCTCGCCGGAGGTGCGGAGGGGTTCGCGATGCTGCCACAGCTGAAACCACGGCTGGCTGCACTGATCCATCCGTCGTTCACCGAGCCCGAACTCGCGTTGCGCCAAGCAGGCATACCCGTCCGACACGTCGTGTCGGCTCCGCCGTTCCAGCTGGATCCCAGCGCGGTTCCCGAGGACGCAGACATGGTGGTCGTCGGTAACCCGACCAACCCGACCTCGGTGCTGCACGAGCGACACTCGATTCTGGGTCTGCGTCGCCCCGGACGCATCGTCGTCGTCGACGAAGCCTTCGCCGACGCAGTGCCCGGTGAAGCCGAGTCCGTTGCCTCCGACTCCCTCGACGATGTGCTGGTGCTGCGCAGTCTCACCAAGACATGGGCGCTCGCCGGACTGCGGTGCGGATACGCGCTGGGGCATCCGGACGTCCTCGCCGAACTCACCGTCGGGCGGGCGCACTGGCCGCTCGGAAGTCTGCAGATCGAGGCCATCGAAGCGTGCAGCGAACCGGACGCCGTTGCGTCGGCCGAAGCCAGGGCATCGGTCATCGCAGCCGAACGCGAGGACATGACGCGACGTCTGACCGCGCTCGGGATCGATGTGCACGGGCCCGCGCGCGGACCGTTCCTGCTTCTGTCCGTTCCGGACGCGGAGGGGGTGCGTCGGCGGTTGCGTGACCACGGTGTCGCGGTTCGCCGGTGCGACACCTTCCCGGGACTGGCGCCGGGTCACCTGCGTGTGGCCGTTCGCCCGTCCGCGCAGGTGGATGTCCTCGTCGATGCCCTGACGAAATCTTTGCCGAAGAATTCACCGCCACAGCACGCACGATCGAAAGGTGAACAGTGACAGTCCTTCTCGCCGACGTCATCGCGGTACTCGAGGCGCATTATCCGCCGCGGCTCGCCGAGAGCTGGGATTCGGTCGGATTGGTGTGCGGTGACCCGGCCGATCGCGTCGGCACAGTTCTCTACGCCGTCGACGCGACCGAGGAGGTCGTCGCCGAAGCCATCGACATGGGCGCCGACCTACTGGTGGTGCACCATCCACTCCTGCTCCGCGGCGTGGACACCGTCGCCGCGAACACACCCAAGGGCGCACTCATCCACCGTCTCGTCAGGGCCGGGTGCGCACTGTTCACCGCGCACACCAATGCCGACAGCGCCAACCCAGGCGTGTCCGACGCCCTGGCGGATGCGCTCGGCGTGACACACACGCGCCCCCTCGATCCGATCGACGGACCGCGAGTGGACAAGTGGGTCGTGTTCACTCCGACGTCGCACAGCGACGCCGTCAGGGACGCGCTGTTCGACGCCGGCGCAGGAGCGATCGGACAGTACAGCCGTTGCAGCTGGAGCACCCGAGGGCTCGGCCAGTTCCTGCCCGGCGTCGGATCGACGCCGGCGATCGGCGACCACAGTGTGCTCGAGAAAGTCGACGAGGACCGCATAGAGGTGGTTGCGCCTGCGTCGAAGCGGGCGGACATTCTGGACGCCGTGACGCGAGCACACCCGTACGAGGAACCGGCGATCGACGTGTTCGAGGAAGTCAGGCTCCCGAGCTGCACGGGCCTCGGACGGATCGGGGTGCTGGACAGACCCACCACCTTGCGCGAGTTCACACGAACAGTGCGCGCGGTGTTGCCGGATACGGTGTGGGGCGTACGGGCGGCAGGCGATCCCGACACCGAGATCCGCACGGTCGCGCTGTGCGGGGGAGCGGGCGACGGCTATCTGAGTGCAGTGACATCCCTCGGAGCCGACGTCTACGTCACCTCGGACCTGCGGCATCACGTCGTCGACGAGCACCTTCGCGCCGGAGGCGCAGCCGTGGTCGACGTCGCGCACTGGGCGTCGGAGTGGCCGTGGTGCGAGCAGGCCCGACACATCGTCGACGCAGAGTTCGGCGACGAGGGGGGATGGAGCAGCCGCGTCAGTACCCGCAGGACCGATCCGTGGACAGTGGGTTCGGTGGACGATCGGAGCCGGTAGGCTTGGCCGAATATTTCTTCCATAGTCGCAGGAGTCATCACGCGTGAATGTCGATCCCCGAGTGCAGGCCTCACTTCTCGAACTGGCCGCAGTGGACACCGAGCTGACGCAGATCTCGCACCGTCGTAAAAGTCTTCCCGAGCAGGCCGAGGTGGAGAAGCTCGAGGCCGAGCGCATCGCCCGCAAGGACGCAGCCGTCACGGTCCAGATGGCGATGGACGACCTCGACCGTGACATCAAGAAGCTCGAAGGCGAGGTCGACGCGGTCCGCCAACGTGAAGACCGCGACCGCTCGCTCCTCGACAGCGGCACCGTCGCAGCGAAACAGATGTCCGAGCTCCAGCACGAACTCGCCAGCCTCGAACGTCGGCAGGGAATCCTCGAAGAGGAACTTCTCGAGGTCATGGAGCGGCGCGAGGCGTCGGAGACCGATTACAACCACGCCGGGGCGCAGCTGACCCAGATCGAGGACGAGCTCGTCGACGCCGGACGTCGGCGAGACGACGCCGTGGCCGATGTCGATTCCGCGGAGCAGCGCGCCACCGCACGGCGATCGGAACTGGCGAGCACGTTCCCGGACGAGCTGTTGGCAGTCTACGAGAAGCAGCGCGCTCTCACCGGCCGCGGCGCCGCGCTACTGCAGGCCCGACGCTGCGGCGCCTGCCGGATCGAACTCGATCGAGGCGAGATCTCGCGCATCGCGGCGAAGCCCGCCGACGAGCTGGTGCGATGCTCGGAGTGCAACGCCATTCTGGTGCGCACCAAGGAATCCGGTCTGTGAGGGTTGTCGTCGAGGCGGACGGTGGATCTCGGGGCAACCCGGGCCCGGCAGGGTACGGCGCCGTGGTGCTGTCCGCCGACCGCTCCGAGGTGCTCGCAGAACGCCGTCTCGCGTTGGGCGTCGCGACCAACAACGTCGCCGAGTACCGCGGCCTCGTCGCCGGGTTGACTGCTGCAGGCGAGGTCGGTGCGCGCGAGGTCGACGTGCGGATGGATTCCACGCTCGTCGTCGAGCAGATGTCCGGGCGCTGGAAGGTCAAGCACCCGGACATGATTCCGCTCAACCGTGAGGCCGCCGACCTGGTCCGCGGTTTCGACCGCGTCACGTTCCAGTGGATTCCACGGGCACAGAATTCGCACGCGGACAGGTTGGCGAACGAGGCGATGGATGCCGCGGCCGACGGTCGGGAACTGGAGCCCCCGAAGGACCGCGATGTCAAGCCGGCCGCACCCGGATGGACCGGAGCGACGGGTGAGCCCACGCGGCTGCTTCTGCTGCGGCACGGACAGACTCCGCTGTCGGTGGAGCGTCGCTACTCGGGCCGAGGAAACCCGCCACTGACCGAGATCGGCGAGGGTCAGGCGGCCGCAGCGGCCGCCCGTCTGGCGCAGCGAGACGACATCGCGGCCATCGTCGCCTCGCCGCTGGGCCGGGCGCAGCAGACGGCAGGCGCGCTCGCCCGGAAGGTAGGCCTCGAGGTCTCCACGCTGGACGAACTGACCGAGACCGACTTCGGTGACTGGGAAGGCCTCACGTTCAAGGAAGCGTTCGAGAAGTACCCGGACGTCCACCAGAAGTGGCGCGGTGACACCTCGGTCGCCGCACCGGGAGGCGAAAGCTTCGACACCGTCCTGGAGCGGGTCACCGTGGCCCGCGACAAGCTGGTCGCGTCGTACGCGGGGTCGACGGTCGTCGTGGTCAGCCACGTGACCCCGATCAAGATGCTGCTGCAGCTCGCTCTCGATGTCGGGCCGTCGTTGCTGTACCGGCTGCATCTGGATCTCGCGTCGCTCAGCATCGCCGAGTTCTATCCCGACGGCGGTGCCTCGGTCCGACTCGTCAACGACACGTCATATCTGTAGGGCGAGCCAGAGGGCGGCGACGGCACCGAGGATCGTCAGCGGTGTGCTGATCAGACCGAGGACGGTGAAGGTGCGCAACGACGCCGGTTCGTCGTGTGCCGCGCCGACCTTGCGCCACAACATGATCGCGAGCGAGCCCACGTAGGTCAGGTTGGGCCCGAGGTTGACGCCCACGACCATCGCGAGAAGCAGACCGGGGGGAGCGGACGAGCCGAATGCGGCGAGCAGCATCAGCGTCGCGGGCAGATTGTTGACGACGTTCGACGCGACCGCTGCGATGGCGGCGGTCGTCAACAGGCCGAGGAACGACGCCTCGCCGGGCAGGATGCTCGCGAGCCAGTCGCCGATAGGCCCTGCCGTGACGCCCTCGACGACAATTCCCAGCAACAGCACGAATCCGCAGAATGTGAGGTCGGCGGCCCGCAGCATGCGCGACGGCACGGTGTAACCCTGCTTCAGTGCGGGCACGGCGAGAGCGCACGCGCCCACGGCCGCGACCCAGAACGGTTCGACGTGGAAGAACCCTGCCACGGCGAAGCCCAGCAACGTTGCGCCCAGAACCACCAGCGCCGCCGTGGGCGCGACGATGGGTTCCGTCACCGAGTGCTGCTCGGATCGCGTGGCACCGTGCCGAAGGTCGGCGCGGAAGAACACCCAGAACACCGCGAACTCGATCACGATCGACACGATCCACGGCAGCGCCATCAGCGCGGCGAAATGCACGAACGTCAGGCCCGTCGCGGTGAACGCCAGAAGGTTCGTCAGGTTCGACACCGGCAGCAACGTCGACGCGGAGTTCGACAGGTGCGCTGTCGCATAACTGTGCGGCCGAGGCGACATACGCAGAGCCCGCGCCGCGCCGATCACCGCCGGCGTCAACAGCACGACAGTCGCGTCGAGGCTCAGCACGGCTGTGGTGACGGCGGCGGCCACGAACACCGAACCGAGAAGCCGATGCGGATTGCCGCGGGCAGATCTGCCCATGATCGAAGCCGTCCACCGGAAGACACCCAGTGCGTCGGCGAGATGGGCGAGAACGAGGATGAACGCCAGGAACACGACGGTCGGGAGCAGTTCCAGCACCTGCGAGCGTGCGTCGGACAGGGTGACGAGCCCGAGCAGTAGTGCCGCCACTGCGGCCGGGAGTGCCGCGACGATCTCCGGCAGACCGCGGGGCCGGACGATCGCGAAGATCAGCACCGCCGCAACGAGTGCGGCCGCTACGACGCTCACGCCAGCATCTTGACGAGGGTGCGTAGGTTCCGGGTAGTGGTGGTGGGCTTGTACTTTGCTTTCGCCGTGAACTTTCCGACGATGCTGTCGGTGGTGTTTCCTTTCACGACCTCCCAGTAGACGACGCCCCGGCCGAGGGAGACTCGCTCGAGCTGCGGATCGAGCGTTTCGGCCGTCCGCGCCAGTTCCGCGAGATGCTCGTCGTTGTTTCCGAAGATCACGTACGGGTGCCAACCGTCGCGTTCGGCGTCGAACGGATAGTCGTCGACGATGGCGCTCAGGGTGGCCGGATCGAGGACGATCACCCACGCCTCGTATCCGAATGTGTCGGCGAGGGTCTTCTCGATCGCGGGCTTCAGTTCCGCGGGGGACAGCGGCGACGACAGCAGCACGTTGCCGGTCGCGAGGACCGTGCGCACCGGCTCGAACCCGGCCTGCGAGAGCGCCTGGCGAAGGTCGACCATCTTGATGTTGATTCCGCCGACGTTGATTCCGCGCAGCAGGACGACGTGATCCATGAGGTGAACTCTAGTTCCAGCCGTACGACCGGGTAGAGTTCCATCCTGCGAACGAGTCGGTTGGACGGCTGCGGCACGGGGAACTGGCGGAGCGATTCCGCCAAGCTTCGAGCCGAGGAAAGTCCGGACTCCACAGAGCAGGGCGGTTGCTAACGGCAACCCGAGGTGACTCGCGGGACAGTGCCACAGAAAACAGACCGCCCGCGCTCGTTCTGTCTTCGGACAGCACGACGCGGGTCAGGGTGAAACGGTGCGGTAAGAGCGCACCAGCACCCCAGGTGACTGGGGTGGCTAGGTAAACCCCGCCCGGAGCAAGGTCGAAGGTCGCATTCCCTCGGGAGTGCGACTGCGCAGGTGTTCGAGGGCTGCTCGCCCGAGCCTGCGGGTGGACTGCTCGAGGTACCCGGCGACGGTGTGCCCAGATGGATGGTCGTCGTTCCGTCCCGTTTCGGCGGGCCGGTTCACAGGATCCGGCTTACATGCCGACTCGTTCGCACCTAGGCTTGCTCTCATGAGTACAGAAGACGACGCCTGGTACTACGACGTACGCACCAAGACGGTTTCGCAGGGCAAGGAATCCGGGGCACTCGACCGGATGGGCCCGTATCCGGACCGTGCCACCGCCGAGCGCGCCATTCAGATCGCAGCCGAGCGCAACAAAGCTGCGGACAAGGCCGACGACGACTGGAACAACTGACGGTGGTCTCGGCGCGACTGTCCGCGACCGCCTTCGACTTCTACCCCATCCGTTCCGAGTTCGACCTGCCCGAGCACTTCTCGGCGGACGCACTCGCCGAGGCCGAGTCCGCCCAGGACAGATACGCGTCCGAGAGGGAAGACCGCACCGACCTTGCCTTGGTGACCATCGATCCGCCCGGTTCGATGGATCTGGATCAGGCGGTGCACGTCGAGAAACTCGCCAGTGGATTCGTCGTGCATTACGCGATCGCGGATGTCGGGTCCATCGTGACGCCTGCGGGCCGGCTCGACACCGAGACTCGTCAGCGCGGGCAGACGTTCTACCTGCCCGACGGTTCGGTACCGCTTCACCCGCGGGTGCTGTCGGAAGGCTCGGCCAGTCTGCTGCCGAACGAGATTCGCCCGGCAGCGCTGTGGCGGATCGAACTCGACGAATCCGGTGACGCAGTCGCGTGGACGGTGTCGAGAGCGACGGTGAAATCCGTTGCCCGCTTCGATTACGCGGGTGTCCAAGCCGACTTCGATGCAGGTTCCCCGCATCCGTCGATCGCCGCTCTCGGCGACTTCGGTCGCCTGCGTGCGCAGGCCGCGTTGCGCCGAGGTGCACTGGACATCACCTTGCCGGAGCAGGACGTGGTAGCCGACGGTGCAGGGTGGCGCATCGAATTGCAGGCGCGGACCGCCGTGGACGCGTGGAACGCCGAGGTGTCGCTGCTGACGGGGATGTGCGCAGCGTCGATCATGCTCGACGCCGGAATCGGACTGCTCCGCACTTTGCCGCCGGCCCCGGAGGACGCCGTCGACTCGTTGAAGAAGACAGCGGAGATGCTCGGAATCGAATGGCCCGCAGGTGCATCGGCTGGAGCCGTGCTCGCCGGGTTACCGGGTGACGAACCTACGACGCTGGCCATGATGACTCAGGCAACGAGTCTGCTGCGAGGCGCGGATTACGTGGCGTTCGACGGGGAAATCCCCGAATCGCCCGAGCACGCCGGAATCGCAGCACCCTACGCTCACGTCACGGCGCCGCTTCGCCGGCTGTCGGACAGGTTCGCCACCGAAGTATGCCTCGCGGTGGTTGCTGGCACGGACATCCCCGAGTGGGCGCGGACTGCGCTCCCTGATCTGCCCGCGATCATGCGCGGATCGGATTCCGTTGCGTCCAAAGTGGATCGAGCGTGCATCGACCTGACCGAAGCGCACGTTCTGAACGACCGCGTCGGCGAGGCGTTCTCCGCTCTCGTTCTGCGTGGGGCGGAAGGAAAGAAGACCGCCGAGGTGTTCGTGGCCGATCCGATCGTCATCGGCAAATGCGTGGGGGATCCGCCGGAAGGGCAAGCGGTGTCGGTGACGTTGACCGTCGCCGACACCGCCTCCCGCCGTGTCGAGTTCGCTTACGAGGCGGACGGTGGCACGGCGCCGGGTGACGCTGTCGAGGCGAAACGGTCGGTCGCCTCGACGAGATGATGGATGATGCCGGGCTCGGACGCGGAATGCCCGGCATCGTCCACGATCGTCAATTCCGCATCCGGCCACGCCCGATGAAGGGCCCAGGCACTCGTGGCCGGGCACACCACGTCGTACCGGCCCTGAACGATGACGCCGGGGATTCCGGCCAGGAGGTGCGCGTCCTCCAGCAACTGGTTCTCGCGCAGGAATCCGTCGTTGCGGAAGTAATGGTTCTCGATCCCTGCGAAGGCCAGGGCGAATCGCGGGTCCTCGTTGGAGGCGATCTGCTCCGGGCGGGGAATGAGATAACTCGTCGCGGCCTCCCACGACGACCAGGCGATGGCCGCCGCGGTGGCGACGTCGCGGTCGTCGGAGTTCAGCAGCCGGTGGTAGACCTCGACCAGATCCAAGTGTCGTTCTGCATCCGGGACAGGTGCCAGGAACTTCTCCCACTGTTCGGGGAAGAGATGGCCCGCGCCGCCGTTGTAGTACCAGTCGATCTCACTGCGGCGGAGCAGAAAGATGCCGCGCAGGATCAGGCCGGTGACCCGGTCGCGGTGGGTCTGTGCGTAGACGAGGGACAGCGTCGAACCCCACGAACCACCGAACACGAGCCAGGTGTCGACGCCGAGATGAGTCCGCAACTTCTCGATGTCGCCGACAAGCTTTCCAGTCGTGTTCACCGCCCAGTCGACCCTCATGTCCCACCCCTTGGTCGTTCCGCCGGCTCCACTCCTGTCCGCGATATGAGGTCGGGACTTGCCACAGCCACGCTGGTCGAACAGCACGATTCGATACTTTTCGGGGTCGAAGTAGCGGCGCTGCGCAGGTCCGGTTCCACCGCCGGGCCCTCCGTGGACGAACAGGACGGGGAGTCCGTCCGGATTACCGCTGGTCTCCCAGTAGATCTGTTGGCCGTCACCGACGTCGAGGTGGCCACTGGCGTAGGGCTCGATGGCCGGGTAGAGATCACGTGCCACGTCAGAAGCCCACCAGTCCCGATGCCAAGTCGGGGATGTCGAGTGATCGCAGGGCTTCGTCACGGACGTCGGAGCAGTTGTCGATGGTGATGTCGTCGATGATCGAGCGGTTCTGCACCACCTGCAGGTTGATGACTCCGCTCTGCGCCGCCCATGTCTGCACGACGATGTTGAGCCCACCGCGGCCGAGCGTCGGCCCCTGGATTCGCCATTCCTGCAGTTGCTCACCGAGATCGGTGCACAGCTGCTGCTTCTGCTGGTCGGTGATCGTGTCACCGGCAGCAGCCGCATCGGTGGTGGTGACCGGGGCCGTGGTCGTGGTGGTCAGCGACGCCGACGATCCGGTATTGGCGGAGTCGGTGCCGCACGCTGCCAGACCGACGACGGCAGCCGCCCCCAGGACGGCGGCGGCTGCACGGCGAGAACTACGAAGACCAGGTTTCATGGCACCGAGTGTGCCACCTGCAGGTGACCGATCAGTAGCTGTGCTCGGGACCGGGGAAGACTCCGCCGCGAACCTCGGCGAGATACGTCGCAGCGGCGGTCCGCAGTTCGTCTCCGACGTTGCCGAACTTCTTGACGAACTTGGCGGTCTTGCCGTTGGTGTAGCCCGCCATGTCCTGCCAGACCAGCACCTGGGCGTCGGTTTCGTTGCCCGCTCCGATGCCGATGGTCGGGATGGTGAGCTTGCGGGTCACCTGGCCCGCGATGTCGGCGGGCACCATCTCCATGACGACGGAGAATGCTCCTGCCTCCTGGACGGCGATGGCGTCGGCGACGAGCTGCTCGGAACCGTCACCGCGGCCCTGCACGCGGAAGCCGCCGAGGCCGTTCACGCTCTGCGGTGTGAAGCCGATGTGCGCCATGACCGGGATGCCGGCCGCGGAGATCGCGGCGATCTGATCTGCGACGCGTTCGCCGCCCTCGAGCTTCACGGCGTGCGCGAGGCCCTCCTTCATGAATCGGGTGGCCGTCGCGAGTGCCTGCTGAGGCGAGGACTCGTAGGTGCCGAACGGGAGGTCGGCGACGACGAGTGCGTTGGGAGCTCCGCGGACGACGCCCCGAACCAGAGGCAGCAGTTCGTCGATGGTGATCGGCACCGTCGTGTCGTAGCCGTAGACGACGTTCGCTGCCGAGTCGCCGACGAGGAGGACCGGGATGCCCGCTTCCTCGAAGATGCGGGCGCTCGAGTAGTCGTACGCGGTGAGCATGGCCCACCGCTCGCCGTCGGCTTTCATTTGCAGCAGGTGATGGGTGCGAGTCTTGCGGGTCAAACCGGAGACGGACGCATCGGACGAGCCGTACACAGAATCGTTGGACATCTTTGTCCCTTTCGGTTCCTCGAGGCCCGCCGTGCGGGTCCCCGGGATGGGGTTGATGACGACCTCAGTCTGCCACCGGCACGACCGACGCCGAAGCGCACCCGGACGTGCAATTCGTCACACTCTCCGTCGGCCGTCGGTGATCGGCATGCGTCGATCCCGACCGAACGCCTTCGACGTCACCTTGGTTCCGATCGGATACTGCCTACGTTTGTGTTCGGCCGCGTCGACCTTGGCCACGATGTCTGCGACGTCCACGGGATCGAAGCCTGCCGCCACGATGTCGTCCTCACCCTGATCGCAGTCGACGTAGCGGAACAGGATCGCGTCGAGCCGGTCGTACTCCGGGAGCGAATCGGTGTCGAGTTGATCCGGGCGCAACTCTGCCGACGGAGGCTTGTCGATGCTCGCCTCCGGAATCGGGGGCACCTCGCCGCGTCCGACCGCTGCGTCGTTACGCCACCGCGCCAGCTCCCACACCATGGATTTCGGTACGTCCTTGATGGGGGCGAACCCGCCGACGGCGTCACCGTAGATGGTCGAATAGCCAACGGCAAGTTCGGATTTGTTGCCGGTGGCGAGAATCAGATGTCCGGCCGAGTTGGAGATCGCCATCAGAACGATGCCGCGGCACCGCGCCTGAACGTTCTCCTCCGCGACGCCGGAGAGGCCGAGCTGGTCCGTCACCGACCGCACCATGTCGACGATCGACTCGATGCCGAAATGCAGCCCGGTGCGCGACGCAAGATCGTTCGCGTCCGCGAGCGAGTGGTCCGAGGAGTACTGCGAAGGCATCGCGACGCCGTACACGGACTCCGCTCCGAGAGCGTCCACGGCGATCGCCGCGACCACAGCGGAGTCGATGCCACCGGACAGGCCGAGCGCCACCGAGGCGAACCCGTTCTTGTGGACGTAATCGCGCAACCCGGTGACGAGTGCCGCCCACGTCGACGCCAGGTCGTCCGAGGGTTCTGCCACCGATCGAGGTAGCCGATCCCACCCGCGGACGAGGAGATCCGGCACGGTGTTCCGGTCGATGGACCATCCCGGCGGTGGGCCGCCGTCGGGACGTCGCGCGTCGGAGACGTCGAGGTCCACGCACAGCAGGTGTTCGGTGAACGCCGGGGCACGGCCGAGGATGGCTCCATCGGCGGCGACGACCATGCTGCCGCCGTCGAACACGAGCTCGTCCTGACCACCGACCAGATTGGCGTAGACGACGGGTACCCCAGCCTCGGCTGCCCGCCGCTGGACCACCGACAAGCGGACCTCCGCTTTGCCGCGCTCGAACGGACTCGCATTCAGGCACAGCAGCACGTCGACTCCGGCCGCCGCGTACGCGGGAACCGGCCCGCCGGGCTGCCAGATGTCTTCGCAGACAACGATTCCCAGGCGAACATCGTTCACCTCGGTGATGCTCAACCGCGTTCCGGGGGCGAAGTATCGGAGCTCGTCGAAGACTCGGTAGGTGGGAAGCTCGTGCTTGTCGTACCGCGACACGACGTCGCCACGGAACAGAACGGCGGCGCTGTTTCTCGATCCCACCGCATCGCGGTCGAGGTACCCGACGACGGCGACGACGTCACCGCATCCGGCTCGGTCGAGTGCATCGGCGAGGTCGCGCAGAGCGTCGCGCGACGCGTGCGCGAACTCCGGGCGAAGCGCGAGGTCCTCCACCGGATAACCGGTCAGGGCCATCTCCGGAAACACCACGACCTGGGCGCCTTCCTGGGCGGCGCGCGACGTCCAATCCACGATCAGCTCGGAATTCGCGGTGAGGTCACCGACTGTCGGGTTGATCTGGGCAAGGGCTGTTCGCAGTGCCTGCACGACTGGAAACACTAGTGCCGCAGACTGCACCTCGCCCGCTCTGGCACGATTTCACCTCATGAGCGTCTCCTCGGATCCGACAGCACGTACCCGCCACGGACGGCGTCACGGACTAACGGTGGCGACAGCCCTCGGTGCTGTCGCGGTGACGGTGGCTGCCGGCTGCGGGAGCGCCGACGTCGAGTCGGGCACGCCGCTGCCGGAGAACACTGCGTCGGCGTCGCCAGGTGCCGGCGTGATCCCAGCAGGTCTCGAGCGTTATTTCACGCAGGAACTCGACTGGGGATCGTGCGACGACTACAACACCGATGGAACCGTGCTCGGAAGTTCCGTCGAGTGCGCCCGTGTGACCGTTCCGCTCGACTACCAGGACCCGGACGGCCCGACAGCACAGATCGCGGTGTCCCGCGTGCAGGCGTCGGGTGAGCGCACCGGATCCATACTCTTCAACCCGGGCGGACCCGGGTCGTCCGGTTTGTACCTCGCCACCCAGGCCGAGGACACCGCACTCGCGGAGAACTTCGACCGAATCGGCTTCGACCCCCGCGGAATCGGCGCGTCGACGCCCGCAGTTCGGTGCCTCACCGCGGAAGAAACCGACCTCGAACGCGCCGAGCCGGACGTCGACGTCTCGCCCGAAGGCATCGCCGCAGTGGAGAACGATCATCGCGAGTACGCCGCGAAATGCGTCGAGCGAACAGGTGCCGACGTACTCGAACACGTCGGTACCCGTGAGGTCGTGCAGGACATGGACGTCATCCGATCGGTTCTGGGCGACGAGAAGCTCACCTACCTCGGCTATTCGTACGGAACGCGGATCGGCGCCGCCTACGCGGAAGCGTTCCCGGACAGAGTCCGCGCCATGGTTCTCGACGGTGCACTCGATCCCGAGCAGAGCCCCGTCGACGAGGCCGTCGAGCAAGGAGCTGCGTTCCAAGGCGCATTCGAGGCGTTCGCCGAGGACTGCGCACAGAGCGAGGCGTGCCCTCTCGGGCCGGACCCGGCCGCCGCGGACCGGACGTTCAGGGAGCTCGTCGACCCACTGATCCAAACGCCCGCCGCCACCACGGATCCGCGCGGACTCGGTTACGACGACGCGATCACCGGAACGCAGCAAGCCCTGTACTCGCAGAGCCTGTGGCGGATCCTGCGTGTGGGCCTGGCGGAACTGCAGGAGGGCAGGGGAGACACCTTGCTCCGCCTTGCCGACACCTACAGTGGCCGTCTCGACGACGGCACCTACTCCAATCTGGACGACGCGTTCAACGCCATCCGCTGCGTCGACGATCCACCGACCACCGACCGCGCCGAGGCCGGAGAAGCAGACCGACGGTATCGGGAAGCTGCTCCTTTCCTCGACGACGGACGCGGAACCGGAAACGCACCGCTCGATGTCTGCGCGTTCTGGCCCGTCCCCAACACCAGCACTCCCTACACGATCTCGGCCGAGGGACTTCCGAAACTGGTCGTGATCTCGACGACCTTTGACCCGGCGACGCCGTACCAGGCAGGCGTCGAACTTGCCCGTCAACTGGACGCGGACCTGATCACGTTCGACGGGGCCCAGCACACGGTTGCGTTCTCCGGCGAGAACTGCGTCGACGAACCGGTGGTCGACTACCTCGTCGATCTGACCCCGCCAGGTAACGATTTGGTGTGCTGACGGAACTTCACGGGTGTTCTTCCCCAGGTGAGAGCTCCCCGCAGTGAGACCGAATTCACGATGTAACACAGATTTAACGCGGTTTGCTTAGTCTCGCGGACATGGATCGCCAAAAGGAATTCGTGCTCCGGACACTGGAGGAGCGGGACATCCGTTTCGTCCGCCTGTGGTTCACCGACGTTCTGGGGTACCTGAAATCCGTCGCGATCGCGCCGGCGGAACTCGAAGGAGCGTTCGACGAAGGCATCGGCTTCGACGGCAGCGCCATCGAAGGCTTCGCACGCGTCTCGGAGGCCGACACCGTCGCCAAGCCGGATCCGTCGACGTTCCAGATCCTGCCGTGGTCCACGAGCAAGGGTCACCAGCACTCCGCGCGCATGTTCTGCGACATCGCGATGCCCGACGGCTCGCCGTCCTGGGCCGATTCGCGCCACGTGCTGCGCCGTCAGCTGAGCAAGGCCGCCGACCTCGGGTTCAGTTGCTACGTGCACCCCGAGATCGAGTTCTTCCTCCTCAAGGACAGCCCCGAAGACGGGTCTCCGCCCACGCCTGCGGACAACGGCGGCTACTTCGACCAGGCCGTGCACGACTCGGCGCCGAACTTCCGTCGCCACGCCATCGACGCGCTCGAGTCGATGGGTATCTCGGTCGAGTTCAGCCACCACGAGGCAGCGCCCGGTCAGCAGGAGATCGATCTCCGCTACGCCGACGCGCTGTCGATGGCCGACAACATCATGACGTTCCGCTACGTGGTCAAAGAGGTCGCGATCGAAGAGGGCGTCCGCGCGACGTTCATGCCCAAGCCGTTCAGCGACCAGGCCGGCTCGGCGATGCACACTCACATGAGTCTCTTCGAGGGAGACGCCAACGCGTTCCACAACCCGGACGATCCGATGCAGTTGTCGGAGACCGGCAAGTCGTTCATCGCAGGCATTCTCGAGCACGCCAACGAGATCAGTGCCGTGACCAACCAGTGGGTCAACTCCTACAAGCGTCTGGTCCGCGGCGGTGAGGCACCGACGGCGGCGTCGTGGGGCCCGGCGAACCGATCCGCTCTCATTCGCGTCCCGATGTACACGCCCAACAAGGCGTCCTCGCGTCGCGTCGAGATCCGAAGCCCTGATTCTGCGTGCAACCCGTACCTGGCCTTCGCGGTGTTGCTCGCTGCCGGTCTGCGCGGCATCGAGAAGGGCTACACGTTGCCCCCCGAGGCCGAGGAAGACGTGTGGGCACTGACGTCCGCCGAACGGCGTGCGATGGGCTACAAGGAGCTTCCGGGCAATCTCGATCAGGCCCTCAACGCGATGGAGAACTCGGAGCTCGTCGCCGAGGCTCTCGGCGAGCACGTCTTCGACTTCTTCCTCCGCAACAAACGTCGCGAGTGGGAGGAATACCGCAGTCATGTCACCCCGTACGAATTGAAGGCGTACCTGGGGTTGTGAATCGGACGGGCGCCGATGGGCTAGGTTTTACCCGTTCGAGGTAGTTTCCCCCGCGGTGAGGTGAATCAGGTGTCACGCCAGAGTCGAGGTGTTCGCTGATGGTGCGTCCACCGACGTCACGTTCTGTTGTTCCCGGCGCAGGACGGCTGGGACTGGTCGAATCCACCGCGCCCACCGACCTCCGCACGCTCGGATGGGTGGACGAGGACAGCCTCGAACTGTTGTGGTCGCTCTCGCGGGCAGCCAACGCCGACCTCGCGCTCCGCACCGTCGTCCGGTTGAACGATGCACTCGGTGACAAGTTCGCCGAGTTGGACTCCGCACTGCGGACGGACAAGGGTCTTCGCGGTCGGCTCTTCGGGTTGGTGGGTGCGTCGAGCGCCCTCGCGGACCACCTCGTCTCCGATCCGCAGTCGTGGCGCCTGCTCGCCTCGCCCGACGGCAAGTCCACCGGTCGGATAGACCTGCCGAGCAAGCAGCAACTCACCGAACAGTTGCTCGCAGCGGTCCAGGCTAGCCCGGAGACCGGGGAACATGCGTCCCCCGAACTGTATCGAGCGTCCGTCACCGGACCGGAAGCCGTTGTCGCGCTGAGGAAGACCTACCGCGACCAGGTGATGGTGCTGGCGGCCGCCGATCTGGCCGCCACCGTCGAGAACGAACCGGTTCTGCCGTACCAGCTCGTCGGCAATCAACTTTCGGACATGGCCGACGCCGCCCTCACCGCAGCTCTCGCCGTGGCCATCGCCACCGCCTGCCCGGACAAACCGTGCCCCAGCCGCATCGCCGTCATCGCGATGGGCAAATGCGGTGCCCGAGAACTGAACTACGTCTCCGACGTCGACGTCGTGTTCGTCGCCGAACCCGCGGATGCGACCGCCAGCCGGATCGCAGGCGAAATGATGCGAATCGGCTCGTCCGCGTTCTTCGAGGTCGACGCTGCGCTGCGCCCCGAGGGCAAACGTGGCGAACTGGTGCGGACACTGGATTCGCACGTCGCCTACTACAAGCGCTGGGCCAAGACGTGGGAGTTCCAGGCGTTGCTCAAGGCACGTCCGATGACCGGAGACATGGAACTCGGGCACAGCTACGTCGCCGCGTTGAATCCGATGGTCTGGCTGGCGTCGCAGCGAGAGGACTTCGTTCCCGAGGTTCGGGCGATGCGCCGTCGGGTCGAGGAAATGGTCCCACCGGAACTGCGCGAACGAGAGATCAAACTCGGACGTGGCAGCCTTCGCGATGTCGAGTTCGCCGTGCAGTTGCTCCAACTCGTGCACGGCCGCACCGACGAGTCGTTGCGCGTGCTGGGGACGACCGATGCGCTGACGGCGTTGACCGACGGCGGGTACATCGGCCGCGACGATGCGGCCAATCTCACTGCGTCCTACGAGTTCCTGCGCCTCATCGAGCATCGCCTGCAACTGCAGCGGATGAAGCGAACACACACCTTGCCTCCGCCCGACGACGAGGAAGCATTGAGGTGGCTGGCACGGGCCGCGCACATGCGGCCCGACGGCAATCGAGATGCGCTCGGTGTGCTGGCCGCGGAGATCAAGCGCAACGCGCAGCGGATCCGCAGGCTCCACGCGAAACTGTTCTACCGGCCGTTGCTCGACTCGGTGGTCCGATTCGACTCCGACACGGTGCGGTTGACGCCCGACGCCGCGATTCGGCAGCTCGCAGCGCTCGGATACGCGGCACCGGAAAATGCACTCGGGCACCTTCGCGCGTTGGTCGGTGGGGGAGCGCGGCGCGGTCAGATCCAAGCGGTGCTGTTGCCGACGTTGTTGGAATGGCTCGCCGACACCCCGGACCCGGACGCTGGGTTGCTCAACTATCGTCGACTGTCCGAGGCGGCGAGCGAGCAGACGTGGTTCCTGCGCACTCTGCGCGACGAGGGTGCTGTGGCGCAGCGTCTGATGATCGTGCTCGGTTCGTCCGCATACGTCCCGGAACTGCTGATCAAGGCGCCCGAGGTCATCCGTCTGTACGCGGACGGTCCCAGCGGACCACGTCTGCTCGACGCCGAACCCGAGGAGACGTATCGCGCGATCCTGTCGTCGTCGGGACGCTACGAGGACCCGGTCCGTGCAATCAACGCCGCACGCGCTCTGCGCCGTCACGAACTCGCTCGCGTCGCCTCCGCGGACATTCTCGGCATGCTCGACGTGCCGCAGGTCTGCCGGGCACTGTCGTCGGTGTGGGCAGCAGTCATCAACGCGGCTCTCGCCGCGGCCGTTCGGTCCAGCGTCGCCGAGCGGGGCGAGCCGGCACCGGCAACGCTCGCGGTCATCGGAATGGGGCGACTCGGCGGCGGTGAACTCGGGTACGGCAGCGACGCCGACGTGTTGTTCGTGTGCGAGCCGGCGGAAGGTGCCGACGACAGCGCTGCAGTCAAGTGGGCCAACGGCATCGCCGACAAGATCCGCAAACTGCTCGGAGCGCCGAGCACCGACCCGCCGCTCGAGGTCGACACCGGCCTTCGTCCCGAAGGTCGCAACGGTCCCGTGGTTCGTACGCTCGCCTCCTACGAGGCGTACTACGCCCAGTGGGCGCAGGCATGGGAAGTTCAGGCGCTTCTGCGTGCTCACCAGGTCGCGGGCGACGAGGACCTCGGCATCAGGTTCCTGCTGATGGTGGACAGGATTCGCTACCCGGAAGGCGGGGTGTCGCAGGACGCTGTCCGCGAGATCCGACGGATCAAGGCGCGCATCGACTCCGAGAGACTGCCCAAGGGCGCCGACCCTGCCACACACACCAAACTGGGCCGCGGCGGGCTGGCCGACATCGAGTGGACCGTGCAGCTGATCCAGCTGCGACATGCACACGACGTCAAGTCGTTGCACAACACGTCGACGCTGCAGAGCCTGGACGCCATCGGTGCCGCAGAGCTGATGAGCGAAACCGATGTGGAATTGCTGCGCGAAGCATGGATTCTCGCGACGAAGGCCCGCAACGCGCTCGTCCTCGTCCGTGGCAAACCGACCGACCAGCTGCCTCGACCGGGCCACGTGCTCTCCGCGGTGGCCAAGGTCGCCGGCTGGGACAACGGCGACGCCGGAGCCTTCCTCGACAACTACCTGCGAGTGACGCGTCGCGCCAAGGCAGTGGTGGAGCGGACCTTCGGAGCGTGAAGGTCCGCCCGCCCGTCACTGCGCGGTGACGAAGCCTTCCGACACCAACCAGTCGCGGGCGGCGTCGGCGGGCTCGATGCCCTCGACGTCGACCTGCCGGTTGAGTTCGGTCATCACCTGATCGGTCAATTTCTCCGAGATCGGTGCCATGACCTCGGCGACCTGTGGGTGCGCGTCGGCGAAGGCCTTTTTCATCACCAGGGCCGGATTGTACTTGGGGAAGAACGCTCGATCGTCCTCGAGCAGAACCAGATCGAGGGCGATGATGCGCCCGTCGGTGGTGAACACTTCACCGAACTTGCACTGTGTTCCGTCTGCGGTGGCCTGGTAGATGATGCCGGTCTGCAGGATCTGGCGCGGCGCGGCACCGGGGTCGAACTCGTACTTCGCGGCCATGCCCGGATATCCGTCCTGACGGACGTTGAATTCGGTTTCGACGCACGTGGTTGCCGCTGCCGGGTCGGTGCGGACCAACTGGGCGTAATCCGACAGGGTGCGGATCCCGGTCTGCTCGGCTGTCTGCCTGTTCATCGCGAGGGCATAGGTGTTGTTCATCGGGGCGGGCACGGCCCACACCATGTCGTTCGCTTCCAAGTCGGCATCGCGGACTGCTTCGTACTGCTGCTGCGAGTCGGGAAGCGGAGTTTCGTTGCCCAGGTAGTTGATCCACCCCGTTCCCGTGTACTCGTACGTCAGATCGATCTGACCGGCGAGCTGCGCCTCCCGGGTGCTGTTGGACCCTTGGATGTTGGTGAGGTCACGGACATCGGCGCCTGCCGCGGACAGTGCGAATTCGATGATGTAGCCGAGGGTGATCTGCTCCGTGAAGTCCTTGGATCCCACAGTGACCTTGACGCCGTCCAGCTCCGGGACGGGCTCGATACTGCCGGGGCCGACGGCCAGAGGCAGAGCGCCTCCGGATTCGAGGCCGCACCCGGTCATCAGTGCGCCGCACAGGGCGACGGCAACGGCGGTCCGTCTCATGCTCGTCGTTCTTCTCATCGCAGTCCCCGAGGTCCGAGGAACTGCTCCGCCAATGCGCCCAGCCAGTCGATGAACAACGCGAGCGATACCGCCAGCACTGCACCGACGACGAGAGTCACGTTGTCGCGCAACTTGTATCCGGTGTCGATGAGAATTCCCAACCCACCTGCGCTGACGAGGAAACACAGCGTCGCGGTGCCGACCGCCAGGACCAGCGACGTACGAAGACCAGCCAGAATGTAGGGAACGGCCAACGGGAACTCGATTCTGCGCAGCACCGTCATCGGCGACATGCCCTGGCCTCGACCGGCGTCGATCAACGTCCGGTCCACTTCCTGATAACCCAGAATCGTGTTGCGCAGCACCGGAAGCAACGAATAGAAGGCGATGGGCAGCACACCGATCCAGAATCCGGTCTGTCGCGTGGCGAGATAAAACAGGACGAGCAGGCCGATGGCAGGAGCGGCGGCACCGATGTTGGCGATGCCGACGAAGAACGGGGCAAGCTTGGTGTACCCCGGTCGAGTGAGTACCGTGCCCAACGGAACTGCCAACGCAACGACGATGACGACCACGGCCGCCGTGATCAGGATGTGCTGCCAGGTCAGAGTGAGAATGTTCGAGACGCTGATACTGCCCTGCTGCGTCGCCGTGAGATCACGACTGAAGGCCCAGATCAGCACGCCCGCGACCAGCACCACGACGAGCGCCGGTTGGACCAGCAGCCGAATGCGCTCGGCGCGTTTGGATGCGCCGCGCTCCGAGGCACCCTCGTCGGGTTCCGTTTCCATGTCCGGCGCCTCGGGCGTGGACGTCGTCCGTTCTGCCGTGGTCATGACTGGCTGACCTGTTCTTCCTGGTCGTCGTGATCGTGCTCGTGCGCTTCGCGCATCTTCTGCAGATGCCCGACGAGCGTGTCGATGGAGATCAGACCGACGTATTCCCCGCGTGGGCCGGTGACCACCGTGGACGCCGTGCTCTCGGCGAGCAGTGCTTCCAGTCCGTCCTGCAACGTCGACTGGATGGAGACGAGTTCGCCGATCGGAACGCCGACGCCGCGCAGCGACGATGCCGTCGCCAGATGACCGGGGGAGACCCACCGGAGCGGGCGGTTCCGGTCGTCGAGAATCAATCCCCACTGCCACTTTCGTGACGAGATCTTGGTGCGAATGTCGTCGACCGGATCGGATTCCCTGGCCGTCGGGCATTGCAGCAAGCGGACGTCACGAATTCTGGTCAGCGTCAACTGTTTCAGGGAAGCATCCGCACCGACGAATCCGGCGACCGTGTCGTTCGCAGGGTTGGCGAGAATGGCCTCGGGCGTGTCGTACTGCATGATCGACGACTGGTTTCCGAGTACTGCGATCCTGTCGCCGAGCTTGACCGCCTCGTTGAAGTCGTGCGTGACGAACACGATGGTCTTGCCCAGCTCACTCTGCAAACGCATCAACTCGTCCTGCAGCAGACCACGGGTGATGGGGTCTACCGCACCGAAAGGTTCGTCCATGAGCAGTACCGGGGGATCGGCGGCCAACGCGCGTGCGACGCCGACACGTTGCTGCTGGCCACCGGACAACTGCCGCGGGTACCTGTTTCGGTACGTGTCCGGGTCGAGTCCCACGAGATCCAGCATCTCGTCGGTGCGCTCGGAGATGCGTTTCTTGTCCCAGCCGATCAGGCCGGGGACTGTCGCAACGTTCTTCGCGATGGTCATGTGTGGAAAGAGACCGGCCTGCTGGATCGAATAGCCGATTCCGCGTCGCAGTTCGTCGGCGTCGATGCTCAAGGCGTCCTTGCCGTCGATGGTGATGGTTCCCGACGACGGCTCGATCAAGCGGTTGATCATCCGCATGGTCGTCGTCTTACCGCATCCCGACGGACCGACGAACACGACGGTCTCGCCGGCGGGAACCGTCAGCGACACGTTGTCGACGGCGGCCGTGTCCTGACCGGGGTATCGCTTGCTGACCGAGTCGAGCACGATGTCGACTCCCGAGACGTGCTGGTTGGTTGAGTTAGACACGAAGACCCCTCGAGGTGGTGAGCTTGCCGACCAGGACGAGGATGCCGTCGAGGATCAGAGCAAGGATGACGATCAGAACTGTTCCGACCAGTGCTTGCGGGACAGCGTTGGGGCTGCCGACGCGCGAAAGTCCGGAGAAGATGAGGTTCCCGAGCCCCGGGCCCTTCGCGTACGCAGCGATCGCGAGGATGCCGAAGATCATCTGGGTGCTCACGCGCATACCCGCGAGGATCGACGGCCAGGCCAGTGGCATCTCGATTCGTGCCAGAACTCGCCCTCGGTTCAATCCGACGCCCTTGGCGGCGTCCGTGACCGCCGGGTCCACCGAAGCGAGCCCGATGATGGTGTTCCTGATGATGGGAAGCAGTGCGTACAGCACCAGTGCGGTGATCGTCGGCGCGACGCCGAGACCCAGGATAGGAATCAACAGGCCCAGGAGGGCGAACGAAGGAATGGTGAGCACGGTGCTCGCCAGTGCTGTGGCGATTGCCGAGCCTGCAGGGGAGCGGTACACGAGCACACCGATCGCGACCGCAAGAATCGTTGCGATGACGATGGATTGCACCACCGCCGAGACGTGAAGGTACGAGTCGGTCAGCAATTGTTGCCGCCTGACCGATACGAAATTCCAGAGCGTGTCCATTGTGGTGCTGCCACCCTCTTTTCCCGTTCACCGGTCTTTTTCGGTGACGACGGACAATCCGACCCATCGAGAATGGCTTGACGAGCGTGATGGCAAACCTTTTTTCAGAAAGTCGTTACCTTCCGTACACACGAAACCGCCCGCCCTGCGTGAACGCAGGACGGGCGGTTCGGTGTTCTGGACGAGCGCTTACGCGCAGATCACACGTCGTAGTAGAGCTGGAACTCGTACGGGTGCGGGCGCAGGTTGACCGGAGCGATTTCCTGCTCACGCTTGAGCGAGATCCAGGTCTCGATGAGGTCGGTGGTGAAGACGCCACCCTCGGTCAGGTACTCGTGATCGGACTCGAGGCGATCGATGACGGCGTTCAGCGACGTCGGTGCCTGAGGAATGTTCTTGGCCTCCTCGGGCGGCAACTCGTAGAGATCCTTGTCGACGGGAGCGAGCGGCTCGATCTTGTTCTTGATTCCGTCGAGACCGGCCATCATCTGCGCGGCGAAGTTGAGGTACGGGTTGCCCGAGCTGTCCGGTGCACGGAACTCGAGGCGCTTGGCCTTCGGGTTGTTGCCCGTGATCGGGATACGCACGGCGGCGGAGCGGTTGCGCTGGCTGTACACGAGGTTGATGGGAGCCTCGTAGCCCGGCACCAGGCGGTGGTAGGAGTTGATCGTCGGGTTGGTGAAGGCCAACAGCGACGGAGCGTGGTGCAGGATGCCGCCGATGTAGTGGCGAGCCAGGTCCGACAGTCCGGCGTATCCGGCCTCGTCGTGGAACAGCGGCTTGCCGTCCTTCCACAGCGACTGGTGAACGTGCATGCCCGAGCCGTTGTCACCGAAGAGAGGCTTCGGCATGAACGTCGCCGACTTGCCGTGCTTCCATGCGGTGTTCTTCACGATGTACTTGAACAGCTGCAGGTCGTCCGCGGCTGCGAGCAGCGTGTTGAACTTGTAGTTGATCTCGGCCTGGCCACCGGTGCCGACCTCGTGGTGACCGCGCTCGAGTTCGAAGCCTGCGTTCTGCAGGTTGGTCGAGATCTCGTCGCGCAGGTCGACGTAGTGGTCGTACGGTGCAACGGGGAAGTATCCGCCCTTGGGGCGAACCTTGTAGCCGAGGTTGGGGCTGCCGTCGGCGTTGGCCTCGACACCGGTGTTCCAGGAGCCCGACACCGAATCGAGCTCGTAGAACGCACCGTTGATGCCGGAGTCGTAGCGAACCGAGTCGAAGATGTAGAACTCGGCCTCGGCGCCGAAGTAGGCGGTGTCGGCGATGCCGGTGGAGACCAAGTACTCCTCGGCCTTGCGTGCGACGTTGCGCGGGTCGCGGCTGTAGCTCTCACGCGTGAACGGGTCGTGCACGAAGAAGTCGATGTTCAGAGTCTTCGCGGCGCGGAACGGATCGACCTGCGCGGTCGTCACGTCGGGGAGAAGCATCATGTCCGACTCGTGGATGGACTGGAAGCCGCGGACGGACGAACCGTCGAAGGCCAGACCGTCTTCGAAGACATCCTTGTTGAACGCCGACGCCGGGATGGAGAAGTGCTGCTGGGTGCCGGGGAGATCCGTGAAACGGATGTCCACGTACTCGATGTTCTCGTCGGCGATGAACTTGATGACCTCTTCGGCCGTGGTGAACGCCACGCTTTTACTCCTTTGTCGAATTCCGTCGACCTGCACGTTATGGACCTGGTGTTGCCCACCAGTCAAGGCTGTGTTTCGCCCGTGTTACACGTCGTGCTCTCTGCATGTAACCGTGAGCGACGACGCACTGCGTCGTGCTCTCCCCAACACACTACGGTGACGGTGTCCGGGTCGGTCCCGCGCGGCGCCTATCCTGGAGTGCATGGCACGAATGACAGGTTCCTGGTTGTCCGGCCCGAACGCGGCGATGCCCGACGACGGAACCGAACAGAACTTCCCCGGGGAACGCCTCGGTCTCCCGCAGGACGGACCGGGTGCGGTTGCGGGACTCGGTCGACGAACTCTCGCGCTCCTGGTCGACTGGTTCATGTCGATGGGCATTTCCGCACTGATCATCAGCGTCACCGGTATCGGACAGTCGATGTCCACCATCACGCTTCTGGTGTGGTTCGTCCTCGGTGTTGCGTCCGTCAGCATCTTCTCGTTCACACCGGGACAGTTGATCGTCGGGATTCAGGTGGCCCGCGTCGACGCCTCTGCTCGAGTCGGCTTCGTCCGAGCCCTCGTCCGCACGTTCTTTCTCCTGTTCGTGTTCCCGGCCATCATCTCCGACCACGACGGCCGGGGCATGCATGATCGCGCCACCGGAACAGCGATGCTGCGCGGTCGGTGACCGCGCAGCATCGTCTTGGAGATATTGTTCGATCGTCAGCGGCGCTTGATGGTGCGCTGAACGCCCTTCATCTTCGCTCCACCGGGAATCGGGCCCTTCGGCATCGCCGGCCCACCCTTCGTTCCCAACGCCGACAGACGCGATTCGATGGTGTCCATGCGCTTGCTGTCGATGTTGTTGGGAAGCTTCGCCAGGTACTTCTGCAGGCCCGACAGCGGAATCTGATTGTCCCCGTTGCCGATGACGATGTCGTAGATCGGGGTGTCACCGACGAGGCGGGCAGTCTTCTTCTTCTCCTGAGCGAGAAGTGACTTCACGCGCTGAGGGGCGCCTTCGGCGACGAGAATGACACCCGGCTTGCCGATCACCCGGTGGACAGCGTCCAGCTGGGTGGTCCCGGCGATCGCGTTGGTGACGCGCCACGAGCCACGAAGGTTGTCGAGCGCCCAGGCAGCCGCACCGGCCTGGCCGTCGGCCTTCTTGTACACCGACTTCTGGACACGACGCCCGAAGATGATGAACGCGGCGAGCACGCCGAGGAGCAGACCGAACGGCAGCAGGAACCATTCGATACCGATGATCAAACCGATCAGAAACGCGATGACCGTGATTCCCACGATCGCGCCGATCATCAGCGGAAGAAGAGCCTTGTCTTCCTTCCGCTGCATCTGGAACGCCTGCCACAACTGACTGCGACGTTCTTTCGACGCCTGCTTCCGAGCGGCCTTCGCTGCTGCTTTCGCTTCTTTGCTGGGCTTACTTGCTTTGCCCGCTTTACTGCCGTTCGCCATGCTTCACAGGATACGTCCCGACATCCCGTCGTCATGCATCGCGCCGGGAGTGGATCAGCGAGCCGCCAGACGCGCCATCAGAGAACTGGCTTCCTGCGACGCTTCGCCGCCCTCGACCAGGTGCGCCATGCTCGCCGGCAGCTCACGTCCATGGTGCTGCATGGCCTGCGCGTACAGACGCCCGGCGCGGTACGACGAACGGACCAACGGACCGGCGAGAACACCGGCGAAACCGATCTCGGTGGCGTAATCGGAGTGCTCGACGAACTCCTCCGGCTTGACCCAACGCTCGACCGGGTGGTGCCGCGGGGAGGGACGCAGGTACTGCGTGATCGTCAGGATGTCGCATCCGGCCTCGTGGAGGTCGCGGATCGCTTCCTGGACCTCTTCCGGGGTCTCACCCATGCCGAGGATCAGGTTGGACTTGGTGACGAGGCCGTCGTTGCGCGCCGCGGTGATGACGTCCATCGACCGCTGGTACCGGAACGCGGGCCGGATTCGCTTGAAGATGCGGGGGACCGTCTCGACGTTGTGCGCGAGCACCTCGGGACGTGAGGAGAACACCTCGGCCAACTGCTCGGGGCGAGCGTTGAAATCCGGAATCAAGAGCTCGACGCCGGTGTTCGGGTTCAGCTTCTTGATGTAGCGGACCGTCTCCGCGTACAGCCATGCGCCGCCGTCGGCCAGATCGTCACGAGCGACGCCGGTGATGGTCGAGTACCGCAGACCCATCGCCTGGACACTTTCCGCGACGCGGCGGGGTTCGTCGCGGTCGAGATCCTCCGGCTTGCCGGTGTCGATCTGGCAGAAGTCGCAGCGGCGGGTGCACTGCTCACCGCCGATCAGGAACGTCGCCTCGCGGTCTTCCCAGCATTCGTAGATGTTGGGGCATCCGGCTTCCTCGCACACCGTGTGCAAGCCCTCGCGTTTGACCAGCCCCTTGAGTTCGGAATACTCCGGACCCATCTTGGCCTTGGTCTTGATCCAGTTGGGCTTGCGCTCGATCGGGGTCTCCGCGTTTCGGATCTCGAGGCGGAGTAATTTGCGTCCTTCTGGGGCCACAGTCACGGTTTCGATGCTACGCGCCGAACTTCACGGTGGTGAACTGCGGGTTGGTGGAGACTTGTACCACATCGGGGCGCGCTACTGGGTGTTCGCTGACCAGCAGAGACCCGTCGAGAGCAGCGGTGACCGCGTCCACGACCGCAGCAATCACGTCGTCGACGGTCACCTCGCGGCCCAGCTCGCTCGTGAGGGACGTGACGCCCGCGTCGGCAATGCCACACGGGACGATGGCGTCGAACCCGGACGTCGAGGAATTGCAGTTCAACGAGAACCCGTGCAGCGTGACGCCGCGCTGCACGCGAACGCCGATGGCCGCGATCTTGCGCTCGGGCAGAAGAATTCCGTCTCGGACCTCGGAGGCGAGCCACACACCCGATCGCCCGTCGATGCGTCCGCAGTCGATGCCCAGATCCGTGCACACGGCGATCAGAGCCTCCTCGACACGACGGACGTACCGCACGACGTCGATCGGCTGCGCCAACTTCACGATCGGATAGCCGACGAGTTGGCCCGGGCCGTGCCAGGTGATCTTGCCGCCGCGGTCGACCTCGATGACCGGCGTACCGTCTTTCGGGCGATCCTCGGGCGACGTGCGCCGTCCCGCGGTGTACACCGACGGATGTTCCAGCAGCAGCAACGTGTCGCGTCCGACACCCTCGGCGCGCATGTCCGCGAGTGCGCGCTGGCGATCCCACGCGTCGAGATAATCGACCGTTCCGAGCCGGGACACCTCGATGGAGTCGGAACTTTCGCGTGCGGACACAACACCTTCGGTCATAACCGTCGACGTTACGCCGACCCTGCGCGCGAACGGAATCAGCTCCCGACGGCCGCGCGCAGCGCCTCGCCGACAGTGTTGTGTTCGAACGTGAACCCGGTGTCCTCGAGGACCTTCGGGATGGCTCGCGGGCCGGTGAGGATAGCTTCCTCGGCGAACTCGCCGATCACCAGACGAAGCGCGAATCCGGGAACCACCCAGGGTGCCGGTCGCTTGATCGCTCGCGCAAAGGCGCTGTTGAACTGAGCATTGGTGACCGGAGCCGGACCCACCATGTTCACCGGACCGCGCACGGCGTCGTTCTCGATGCTGTGGATGATCCCGCCGATCTCGTCCTTCAACGAGATCCACGGAAAGTACTGACGCCCGCTACCCAGACGACCGCCGAGCGCGAGCAGATACAGCGGGCGCAGTTTGCCCATCATCCCGCCGCGGCGCGACAGGACCACTCCGCTCCGGAGCATCACCGTCCGTACCCCGCCGGCGACGGCATCGGCCGTCGCGAGTTCCCAGTCGCGGCACACTTCGGCGAGGAACCCCTCGCCGACACCGTCCGATTCGTCGACGATGCGATCGCCGGTGTCGCCGTAGAAGTTGATGCCACTGGCGTTGACGAGAGTCGGGATCCCGTGCTCCGCACAGGCACCCGCCAACACCTCGGTGGGCGTGATCCGGCTGTCGCGGACCTCCTGCTTGTACGCACCGGACCACCGCTTGTCACCGATGCCGACTCCGCAAAGATTCACCACGGCGTCACACGAGCGAAGTGCACGCTCGTCGACCGTTCCCGCCGGAGGATCCCACTGGAATTCGTCCGGCCCTGCCGGTGCGCGACGCACGAGGCGGGACACCTCGTGACCTCGTCCGCGCAACGACGCCACCAGGGCGGTACCGATCAATCCCGAAGAACCTGCAATGACGACGCGCATGGTGTTCGACGCCCCTCTCGACGGTTTCGGGGCGCCACCCGCAGTGCGAGTGGCGCCCCGATTGTGTGGTCTACCCCGATTGTTCGAGGACGATCACGTCCGGAATGTCTGGTACCTCACGATACAGACACAGCCGCGCTCGTGTCGGATCAGATACCCAGGTCCGCCTCGAACGAAGCATCTTCCAGACGCTGCTTGATCGTCGTCAGGAAACGACCGGCATCCGCACCGTCGACCAGGCGGTGATCGTAGGTCAGCGGCAGGTAGACCATCGAACGAACACCGATGGACTCGTTGCCCGCCGCATCCTTCACGACGACCGGACGCTTGACGATCGCGCCGGTACCGAGCATCGCAGCCTGCGGCGGAACCAGAATCGGCGTGTCGAACAACGCGCCCTGGCTACCGATGTTGGTGATGGTGAACGTGCCACCGGACAGCTCGTCGGGCTTGAGGCCACCGGAGCGTGCACGCGACGCGATGTCGGCGATGGCGCGAGCCAAGCCGGCCAGCGACAGATCGCCCGCGTTGTGAATGACGGGCGAGAGCAGACCCTGATCGGTGTCCACGGCGATGCCGAGGTGGACATCGGCGTGGTACGTGATCTCCTTCTTGTCCTCGTCGATGCTGGCATTGACGTTCGGGTGCGCCTTGAGTGCCTCGACGACCGCCTTCGCGAAGAACGGCAGGTACGTCAGGTTGACACCCTCGTTCTTGGAGAACGTCGACTTCGCCTTCGTGCGCAGCGCAGCGATCGTCGTGACATCGACCTCGAACGTCTGCGTGAGCTGAGCCGTGGTCTGCAGCGACTCACGCGTCTTCTTCGCCGTGATCTGACGGATGCGGTTGATCTTCTGAGTCGTACCGCGAAGGTGAGCGAGCTCGGGGCGAACGCCTGCGGTAGCCGGAGCCGCCGGAGCGGACGCGGCAGCGGGAGCCGCGGCCGGCGCCTCGGCCTGAGCGGGAGCCTTCTTCGCTTCCGCTGCGGCGAGCACATCCTGCTTGCGGATACGCCCGCCGACACCGGTGCCCTTGACCTCGGAGAGGTCGACATCGTTGTCCGCGGCGAGCTTGCGCACGAGAGGAGTCACGTACGGAGTCGCGTCACCGGACGGTGCGGACTCCTGCTTCTTCGGAGCTTCCTGCTTGGGAGCTTCCTGCTTGGGAGCTTCTGCCTTCGGGGCTTCCTGCTTGGGAGCTTCCTGCTTTGGGGCTTCCTTGGGTGCTTCCTGCTTGGGTGCTTCCGCGACCGGCTCGGGCTTCTTCTCCGGCTCGGGAGCCTTCTCGGGCTCGGGGGCCTTCTCCGCCGGTGCACCGGACCCGATCACCGCGAGCTGACCACCGATCTCGACGGTGTCGTCTTCCTCGGCGTTGATCTCGAGCAGCGTGCCTGCGACGGGGGACGGAATCTCGGTGTCGACCTTGTCGGTGGAGACCTCGAGCAGTGGCTCGTCGACCGCAACCTCGTCGCCGACCGCCTTCAGCCACCGCGTGACGGTTCCTTCGGTCACGGACTCGCCCAGCTCGGGCATCTTCACCGGGGTGCCCGAGCCGCTCGAGTCGGACTTCGCAGCGGGAGCCGCGTCCTCTGCCGGTGCCTCTTCCTCGGCCTGAGGCTCGGGCTCGGCGGCCGGTGTGGGCTCTTCCTCGGCTGCCTCGGGCTCTGCAGCGGGCGCGGACTCTTCGCCTGCGTCGCCGATCTGCGCGAGCTCGCCACCGATCTCGACGGTGTCGTCTTCCTGAGCCACGATCTTCGTCAGAACGCCAGCAGCGGGGGACGGGATTTCGGTATCGACTTTGTCCGTCGATACTTCGAGCAACGGTTCGTCGACCTCGACGGTGTCGCCCTCCTGCTTGAGCCACCTCGTGACAGTTCCCTCGGTGACGCTCTCACCAAGAGCTGGCATCTGGACGGAGAAGGCCATGTCTGTTGACTCCTCGACAGTTGTATGCGGGTAAATTCAGTTCCTACGACTTGTGGTCGCAGAACAGTGTGTGGAAACCAGTGCTGAAACTATTGTGCTGGCGCTGCAAGGTTCGCGGACGATACTTGCGTTAATTGCGACGAGGTGGTCGACGGACGTCCGCGCCAGGGCGCCCGAACCGGATGTGGCGAGACGGTTGGCCGAAGACGATCGGCTGACTCCAGCTGGCACCTCTACGCCCTTCCATCCGCGATCGGCAATCTTTCTCGACAACGAGAGAGTTGAACCCTCTACCTTCATCCTTCCATCCCTCGGCGTCGCATGTTCCCCGAGGGCTGATCTCGGACTGGCAAACTGGTGAGTAACACGAAGTGCGTGATCCGCGACGACAGAATGACGCACCGATGACAGGAGTCAAGCAGTGGGCTTGTTCGATCGTTTCTCTCGACGCGGCACTGGAGGTAGACGAGCCAAGGAGGGCTCGACCGCGCAGTACCTCGCGGACTGGACCGCGGCCAGGATCGGCGTCGAGGCGTACGTGGAACCGAAGACGACAGTGACTCCTGTCACTGTGGTTCTGGTAGCCAACGACGGCGAGTGGACGCGCCGTGCCGTCGACGAGCGCGATATCCGAAAGATCGGCCCGGACCTGAAGATTCCCGTCTACGACGTCCGCAAGACCCGCTACCCCCAGCGCATGCGTGACTACGACGCGCGTCAGAAGATCCTGCGCAAGCGAGCCGAAGGTATGTGAGTGGAAATGTAGGCGGTCTCAAGCCGTAGGCCAGGGCCTACATTTCCACTCACATAGCCGGGGGGCTAGCCGTTCTCGACGATGTCTTCGAGTACTGCGAACATCGTCCGCACCGGCACACCCGTGCCGCCCTTGCCGATGTAACCGAACGGCCCACCCGTGTTGTAGGCAGGACCGGCGACGTCGATGTGCGCCCACTCGACACCCTCGGCGACGAACTCCTTCAGGAACAGTGCCGCCGCCAACATTCCGCCCGCACGACCGTTGGTGACGTTCGCCAGATCCGCGACCTTGGAATCCAGTTCGCGGCGAATCTCCTTCGGCAACGGCATAGCCCAACCGTCCTCGCCGACGGCCTGCGACAGCGCCGCGACGCGGTCACGGAACGCGTCCGTGCCCATGACGCCAGGCGTGCGGTTGCCGAGCGCGACGACCTGCGCGCCGGTCAGCGTCGCCGTGTCGATCAGGTAATCCGGGTCGTCCTCACAGGCACGCACGATGGCGTCGGCGAGAACAAGGCGTCCTTCGGCGTCGGTGTTGATGACCTCGACGGTGATGCCGCCGTACTGGGTCAACACGTCACCGGGACGCTGCGCGGTCCCGGACGGCATGTTCTCCGCCATCGGAACGGTAGCGACGACGTCGAGCGCGAGACCGACTTTGGCGGCGAGGATGACCGTCGCGATGACGGCGGCGGCGCCGGCCATGTCGGACGTCATGTTCTCCATGCCCGCGGCAGGCTTGATGGAGATGCCGCCGGTGTCGAACGTGATGCCCTTGCCGACGAGCGCGACCTTCTTCGACTTTCGCTTGCCTCCCGAATGGCTCAGCCGAACAAGCCGCGGCAGCCTCGACGAGCCCTTGCCGACGCCGTGGATGCCGCCGTACCCACCCTTTTCCAGCGCTTTGTCGTCGAGAATCTGGACACTCAGACCCGCCGCGGTGCCCAGTTCCTTGGCGCGCGCCGCGAACTCCTCGGGGTAGAGGTGGCTCGGGGGAGTGTTGACGAAGTCACGCGCGAGCGCGACGGACTCGGCAATGGCCAGAGACCGCGCCAGCTCCGACTTCGGCTCACGCGCACGAGGATTCGCCACGAGAAGTTCGACCCGAGCGACCGGGCCTGCGTCCGGACCCGGTGCGGACAGTGCGGACTTGAATTCGGTGAACGTGTACGCGCCGAGGTAGAAACCCTCGGCGGTCGCACCGAGATCCAGCGAAGACAGAGTGGTGGCAACGGTTCCCGTACCGCTCAGTGCGCGAGCCGCGGTGCCGGCCGACCGCCGGATGCGCTCGTCGTCGATGTCCGCCGACGCGCCGAGGCCCACACCGAGAACACTGGAGACACCCAGTGCGGAGGGCGCGGGAATGCGCGTGAGTTCGTCTGCCTTGCCCGTTGCGCCGACGCTGTCGAACGCGTCGAACAACGTCGTCGCGACGGCGTCGTCGAAGACGTCCTCGTCGGTGTGCAGTTCCAGCCCTTCGTCACTCGTGCTGAGTGCGACGACGAGCACGTCGACGTTCTTGCCGATTCGGCCGGCCAGCGCCAGCTCGGGTCCGAGAGTGCGGGATGAAGTCGAGGGCACGTGGCAGCTCCTACAGAGGGATCGATTGTGTCGGTCGGCTTCGATGGTAGTGACCCCCTCGGTGATGATCACCGCCGCGAGGGCTGTTGTCCGCTAGCGTTGGCGACCATGAGTGAAGCCGAGCTCGTTCGAGGTCCCGCGCACACCGTTCACGTCGAACTCGGTGCCACGTTCGCACCGTTCGGTGGTTGGGAGATGCCGGTGTCCTACGCCGGGGTCGTCGCCGAACACAAGGCCGTTCGAGAATCCGTCGCCGTCTTCGACGTCAGCCACCTCGGCAAGGCGATCGTCAGTGGACCGGGTGCAGCAGCATACGTCGACGCGACGTTGACCAACGATCTCGGCCGCATCCGGCCGGGCAAAGCCCAGTACACGTTGTGCTGCACCGAGTCCGGCGGGGTCGTCGACGACCTCATCGCCTACTACGTGAGCGACGAAGAGGTGTTCCTCGTTCCGAATGCCGCCAACACCGCAGCGGTCGTCGCGGCGCTGGCGGCGCAGGCACCCGACGATGTCACCGTCGCCGATCTGCACCGAGACTTCGGCGTGCTCGCCGTCCAGGGTCCGGGATCACGCGCAGTCGTGGAGAGCCTGGGCCTCCCGGCGAACATGGAATACATGGCCTTCGCGGACGCGACGTGGCAGGGGAAGTCGGTGAGGGTGTGCCGTACCGGCTACACCGGAGAACACGGGTACGAACTGATCCCCGCGTGGTCCGACACGGAAGCCCTGCTGCGCGCGCTGGCCGACGAGGTTCGAGGCGCCGGCGGGCAGGTCGCCGGACTCGGTGCCCGAGACACCTTGCGCACCGAGATGGGTTACCCACTGCACGGCCACGAACTGTCGCTGGACATATCCCCGCTCCAGGCCCGCTGCGGGTGGGCGATCGGCTGGAAGAAGGAACAGTTCTGGGGCAAGAACGCTCTCGCCGCGGAGAAGGCAGCAGGCCCCGTGCGCGTGCTCCGTGGAGTCAAGGCACTCGACCGAGGTGTCCTTCGCCCCGGCCTCACCGTCACACACGGCGGAGAGCCGATCGGAATCACCACGTCCGGCACTTTCTCGCCCTCGCTCGGAGTCGGAATCGCTCTTGCCTTGCTCGATTCGAGCGCCGCGGTGACACCGGGAGACACTGTGGAGGTCGACGTGCGTGGCCGCGCCCTGGCGTGCGAGATAGTCGCTCCACCCTTCGTCTCCGCCAACACCAAGTGAATAGCCGTGTGCGCGGAGGATTAAGATTCCACACATGACAGGCACTCCCGAATTCACCCGCGTGCAGCACCCCTCTCCGGCGCCGTCGGAAGCCAGAGAAGCAGTACTGGCCGCGCCCGGGTTCGGGAAATTCTTCACCGACCACATGGCCATCATCGACTACACCGCCGAGAAGGGCTGGTACCAGCCGACGATCGCGCCGTACGGTCCCATCGAGCTCGACCCTGCCGCGATGGTTCTTCACTACGGCCAAGCCATCTTCGAAGGCCTGAAGGTGTACCGCCAGCCGAGTGGAGAATTCGCGTCGTTCCGAGTGCTGTCCAACGCGGAGCGCTTCCGTACGTCGGCGAAGCGGCTCGCGATGCCGGAACTACCCGACGAACTTTTCCTCGGATCGATCGAGCAACTGCTCGCTGTCGATCACGAGTGGGTTCCCGAGGCCGGCGGCGAAGACGCCCTGTACCTGCGTCCGTACATGTTCTCCACCGAGGCAGGCCTCGGAGTCCGGCCGGCGGACGATTACCGCTACATGCTCATCGCGTCACCCGCAGGCGCCTACTTCCCACGTGGCGTCAAGCCCGTCAAGGTGTGGCTCTCGACCGAGTACGTTCGGGCCGCGCCAGGAGGCACCGGTGCAGCCAAGTTCGCGGGCAACTACGCCGCGTCGCTCCTCGCACAGGCCCAGGCCAGCGACGAAGGCTGCGATCAGGTGGTCTGGCTCGACGCCATCGAGCGGCGCTACGTCGAAGAAATGGGTGGAATGAACCTGTTCTTCGTCTTCGGCTCCGGATCCGACGCCCGGCTCGTCACCCCGTCCCTGTCGGGCTCGCTTCTGCCGGGCATCACGCGCGACTCGTTGCTGACGCTGGCAACGGACTCCGGCATCCCCGTCGAGGAACGCCGGATCTCCACCGAGGAATGGCGCAAGGGCGCCGAATCGGGCGAGATCACCGAGGTCTTCGCATGCGGAACCGCCGCCGTCATCACCCCGGTCGGAACCGTGAAGTCCGCCGACGGTGAATTCGCCGTCGCCGACGGCGAGCCCGGCGAAGTGACCCTCGCGCTACGGGACACGCTGACCGGAATTCAGCGCGGCACCTTCGCCGACACGCACGGCTGGATGACCAAGCTCGGCTGACCAGTCTGCCTTCCGCGGATCGTCCGATCAGGCGGAAGGCAGCCCCGCCAGCAACCCCACCACGACGATCGTCGTCGTCGTCTCCACAGCTGCGCCCAGAACGTCTCCGCTGACACCGCCGAACCGTCGGACACAATGCCGGACGCCCAGTGCGGCCGCGCCCAACGCGACGACGAGTACCACCGGGCCCTGCCACCACCGACCGTCGACGGCGAGAGTCGATGCTGCAACAGCCAGTACCGCCCACGTGGACACCACGACGCGGGACTGCGAATCCGCAACCAGCGCACCGAAACCGGTGTCCGACGCGGGCCGGACGCCGCGTCGACACGCGAGAACGACGGCGACGCGCCCGGCAGCGACAGCGACGACGACAGACCACCACTGCTCGGCCGAGGCGAGAGCGCCGAACCCGGCGGCCTGAACGAGCATCACCAACCCGATGGCCGCGACGCCGAACGGGCCTGCGCTTCCGGACCGCATCACGTCACGGGCGCGCTCGGGTGGCCCGTAGCACCCCAGTCCGTCAGCGGTGTCCGCCAGCCCGTCGATGTGCATGCCTCGGGTCAGCAACGCGAGCGCAGAGACGCCCAACGCCCCGGCCAGAACGGCAGGCAGAGACGCGGCAACCACGCCGAACCACAGAACGGCCGCCGCCGATGCGCCGAGCCCGACTCCCACCAGCGGTGTCCACCCGATCGCCGCACGGGCGTCGTCGCGACCGACCGTCTCCGGGCCGCGCACCGGCACAACCGTCAACCACGACAGTGCCAGGCGCGGTCCGATGAGCATTACGTGGTGGTGCTCTCGGTGCTGACCCCCGCGGCAGAGAACGTGGACATCTCACCGAGGGTTGCCACCGCCGCGTGCACCACGTTGAGTGCAACAAGTGCACCCGAGCCTTCCCCGAGCCGCATGTCGAGTTCGAGGACCGGCTCGATACGCAAGTGGCGCAGTGCAATCGAATGAGCCGGCTCGGTCGAGCGATGACCGGCGACCCACCATTCACGCCCACCGCGAGCCGATTCCTCCGCGACCAACGCCGCAGCAGTGACGACGAGGCCGTCGAGAATCACCGGCGTACGACGGTGTGCTGCCTGCGCGAGAAAGCCCGCCATGGCCGCGATGTCGGCGCCTCCGGCGACTCGAAGCAACGCCACCGGATCCTTCACGACGGGCCGTGCCCGGCGCATCGCGTCACGGATAGCTGCGGTCTTCCTGATCCAGCCTGCGTCGTCGACGCCGGTTCCTCGCCCGACCGCGGCGACGGGTTCGGTGTCGGTGAGCGCGGCGATCAACGTTGTTGCGGGAGTGGTGTTTCCGATTCCCATGTCGCCCGCGATCAGCAGATCGGCACCGCCGTCGACCTCCTCGTCCGCCACTGCGCGGCCCGCGTCGATCGCGGCGAGAACCTCGTCGGACGTCAGCGCATCCTCCCGGTCGATGGAACCGCTGGACCGGCGAACCTTGTACGCGCTCACCGTCGGATCGGTGTCGGTCGCGACCGAGATGTCCACGACCCGAACCGACGCCCCGGCAACCCCGGCAAGCGCATTGACCGCAGCGCCGCCGGCAGTGAAGTTGGCGACCATCTGCGCGGTGACCTCTGGCGGGTACGCCGACACCCCGTGCGCAGCCACACCGTGATCACCGGCGAACACCACCACGCGTGGCCTGACGATCGGCGACGGAGGGCATCGGTCCTGGCAGGCGGACACCCACTCGCCGAGCTCCTCGAGCCGCCCGAGGCTGCCCACGGGCTTGGTCAGCGATCGCTGCAGCTCCGAAGCCTGCACTCGTGACTCCGCCGACGGAGGTGCCACGGGACGCAGGGGCGTCGAGAAGTCCTCGGACTCCGAAGGGGCTGTCACAGGCGACCTTTCATCGAAAATCGGAACCGCTGTCATCGTCGGTCTTCGGGTCGTCGGACTTCAGCGGCAGCGGGAGGCCGGCGACTACAAGAACGACCGTCTCGCACGTGGCGGCCAGTCGGAAATTGAGGGTACCCATCTCGTCCTGGAACAGCCTGCCCGAGCGAGTCGCGGGAACCACGCCCCACCCCACCTCGGGACTGACGAGAACCAGATCGCCCCGGTACCGCTGCACGGCCGCACACAGCGCGTCGGTGGCTGGGGCGGCGGTTCCTCGCGGCAAATCCCACGCATCGGCGTCGTCGAGGGCACCGGTCAACCAGGTGCCGAGATCGTCGACGATCGTCGTACCCGGATGTGCTTCGCGCAGCGTCTCCACCAACCCGTCCGACGACTCCACGGTGGACCACTCCGATGGACGACGCGCGCGGTGCGCGTCCAGACGAGCATCCCAATCCGCGTCGCCGGCGATGCGGCGTCCCGTCGCGACATATCGAACAACAGGCGCCTCGGCGGCAAGAGATTCCGCGTACGCAGACTTACCCGACCGCGTACCCCCGAGGACGAGCGTGCGCCGCACGGTACTCACGTGGGCCGCGGCGGTCAGACTGCTGCGCCGCGCTCGACGCGTGGCTTCGGCGCGCGCATCTTGCGCAACTGCGACGCGCGGACGAACGCGTACCAACCGAGGCGGAAACCACCGTCGGTGGTGTCCGGGAAACGCTCACGCACCCGATTGTTGATCTGACGGCCGATGAAGATGCCCTCGATCACCATGAACAGCATCATGACGAACATCGCGAGAGTCACGAACGCCTGAACGGCCGGGCTGAGGAACAACGCGAAGATCAGGAGCAACGCCAACGGCATGAACAAGCCGACGAGGTTGCGTCGTGCATCCACCAGATCGCGCGCAAAGGCCCGAACCGGACCCTTGTCGCGGGGGAGCAGGTACTTGTCCTCACCGGCCAGCATCCGTTCACGACGCTCGGCAGAGGCAGCACGCCGCTCGGCTGCGGCTTTCTTCCGGTCGTCCTTGGAGCCGCGGTTCGCCTTCCTGCGCTCGCGGGCTTCCTTGCTCGTCATCGGCGGTGGGGCGACCGGACCGCGGCGCCGCGCCTCGGCTTCCCGACGCTTCGGCGTCGGGCGACCCTTGCCGACGGCGGGAGCCGTCTGGTCCGTGGCGGGGGACTCGACGGACTTCGAATCGTCCCCGTCCGAATTGTCAGAGTTTCCGCGGCGTAGCAACTTCACCCTCCCAGGTTATGGGATGACGACGAAGTCCTGAACACCGGCCGCGTCGGACACGTCCGAAGTCCGGGGTTTCATACGATCGAATCGGTCTTCGACGCCCGTGGCTCGTGAGGAATAAGCGGGAGCGGAGTACGGTTGAGGCGTTCACGGGTTTGGTACGACTGACAGGGAGAGCCCATGACCGTCTCGAACGAGACCATCACGCACAAGGTCACGATGACAGAAGCCGCGTCGTCGAAGGCCAAGGCGTTGCTGGATCAAGAAGGCCGCGACGACCTCGCACTGCGCATTGCTGTGCAGCCCGGTGGTTGCGCAGGTCTGCGCTATCAGCTCTTCTTCGACGATCGAAGCCTCGACGGCGACCTCGCGGTCGACTTCAACGGCGTCACGCTCGCCGTGGACCGGATGAGTGCTCCGTACGTCGAGGGTGCGTCCATCGATTTCGTGGACACCATCGAGAAGCAGGGCTTCACGATCGACAACCCGAATGCCACAGGCTCGTGCGCCTGCGGTGATTCGTTCAACTGAGTTTTCAGCACAACCTCTGACCGGTACTCGCTCGCGGGTACCGGTCAGAGGTCTGTTCACACCCAATCGCCACGTGAGTGGAAATGTAGCCCAGGGGGCACATTTCCACTCACATAGCCCGTCTCGCCAACCGAAAGGCCCACCCACGTGACACTCGCGGTATCGGGATCGATAGCCACCGATCACCTCATGCGATTTCCGGGCAAGTTCGCCGAGCAGATCGTTGCCGATCAGCTGTCGAACATCTCGCTCAGCTTCCTCGTCGACGATCTGGTGATCCGCAAAGGCGGAGTCGGCGGGAACATCGCATACGCACTCGGTGTCCTCGGCGGATCACCGCTTCTCGTGGGAGCCGTCGGACCGGACTTCGGCGAGTACCGCGCGTGGTTGGAAGCCAACGGCGTCGACTGCGGGGGCGTGCGAGTCTCGGAGTCCGCGCACACCGCTCGATTCGTGTGCACGACCGACGAGGACATGGCTCAGATCGCCTCGTTCTACCCCGGTGCGATGAGCGAAGCTCGTGACATCACGATCGACGGATTGGTGTCCTCGAGTCCCATCGAACTCGTTCTCATCGGTGCCAACGATCCCGACGCGATGATCGCGCACACCGACCAATGCCGCGCGAGCGGAATTCCGTTCGCAGCCGATCCGTCGCAGCAGCTGGCGCGACTGACCGGCGAGCAGGCAATTGCCCTCGTCGACGGCGCGACCTACTTGTTCACGAACGAATACGAGTGGGGACTGCTGCGTCAGAAGACCGGACTGTCCGAGGCGGAAATCGCCGCGAAGGTCGGACTGCGAGTCACCACGCTCGGCAAATCCGGTGTGGAGATCGTCGCCGCCGACGGTACGAGGACGCATGTCGAGGTCGTACCGGAAACAAGCAAGGTCGACCCGACCGGCGTCGGTGACGGATTCCGCGCTGGATTCCTGCTCGCGCACCGCGCCGGTGCGACGGTCGAGCGCGCCGCCCAACTCGGCTCGCTCGTCGCGGTCCTCGTGCTCGAGACCACCGGTACTCAGGAATGGACCTTCGTGCGCGACGACGCACTGAAACGTCTCGGCGCGGCCTACGGCTCCGTCGCGGCCGAGGAGATCGGCGCACTCCTGCCGTCGTAGGTCGCTCGGTATCGCAGACCTCACGTCGATGGCCCGCACGCAACAGTCGAAATCGTTGCGTGCGGGCCATCGAAGTTCAGGTAGAGATTCAGACCAGCCTGTGCGCCGTCAGAGGTCCACCGGGTATGTCGGCTCCGCGATCTCCGGGACGATCCGCTTCTCCACGAAGATCCCGTGCCACACCATGAAGATCAACACGGTCCACAGCCGTCGGCTGTGATCGGACTTGCCGTCGCGGTGCTCGTTCAGCATCGCGGTGATGGCCGCCTTGTTGAGGATGTGATCGGTCTCCGACGCGGCGATCTGCTCGTGCGCCCAATCGAACAATTCGGTTCCGCGTAGCCAGTGCCGAAGAGGGACCGGGAAGCCCAGTTTCGCGCGATGCAGAACATGGCCGGGCACGATTCCTTCGAGCGCCTGCCGCAGGGCGTACTTGGTGGTGTCCTTCGTGATCTTCTGCTCCAACGGCAGCTTCTCGGCGACCGCGAACACCTCGTTGTCGAGGAACGGGACACGCAGTTCGAGGGAATTCGCCATGGTGATCTTGTCTGCCTTGACCAGAATGTCGCCGCGCAACCACGTGAACAGATCGAGGTGCTGCATTCTCGCCACCGGATCCCAGCCCTGCGACTGTGCATAGATCGGCGCCGTCACGTCCGTGTGCGTCCACTCCGGACGGAAATCGCGCAGTACCGCCCTGAGCTGAGCGTCCCCGAAACTCCGCGCATTCCCGTAATAGCGCTCCTCGAGCGACATGGATCCGCGGTGCAGCAAACTTTTACCCCGCGTACCGTCGGGAATCCTCTCGCTCAGAGCGCCCGCCGCGCGACGCAGACCCCTCGGCAGGTACTCGAAAGGTTTGAGCGACAGCGGCTCCCGATAGATGGTGTAGCCACCGAAAAGCTCGTCGGCGCCTTCACCCGACAACACGACTTTGACGTGTTTGCGTGCTTCCTTCGCCACGAAGTAGAGCGGCACCAGAGCCGGATCCGCGACCGGATCGTCGAGGTACCAGACGATCTCCGGAATCGACGCTGCGAACTCCTCGGGGCCGACGACCTTGACGACATGCCGAGCCCCGATCGCGGCGGCCGACTCCGCGGCCACATCGACCTCCGAGTAGCCCTCACGCTCGAAGCCGGTGGTGAACGTGATCAGGTTCGGATTGTGGCGCATCGCCAGAGCCGCGATGGCGGTCGAGTCGATGCCGCCCGACAGGAACGATCCGACGGTGACATCGGCCCGCATGTGCTTGGCGACCGAATCCTCCAGCGCCTCGGCGATCTCCTTGTAGCGAGCCGCCTCGGAACCCGCCGCGAACGGCTTCACCGGGAACTTCGGCGTGAAGTACCGAGTGACCACCGGAGTCCCACCGGGGGAGAGGGTCGCGTAGCAACCGGACTCGAGGCGTCGGATCTCACGATGCAGCGTCTCCGGCTCGGGTACGTACTGCAACACCGTGTAGTGCTCGGTTGCTCTCGCGTCGAGGTCAGTGCCGATACCCACCAGGTCCGTCAGCTCCAGCAAGCTCTTCTTCTCGCTGCCGAACGCGGTGCCGCCCGGACCGGTCGCCATGAACAGCGGCTTGATACCGAACGGGTCACGCGCCAGAAACAGCTCGCGCGTTTCCGTGTCCCAGATGGCGAACCCGAACATGCCACGCAGCCGTCGCACAGCCGTCGGACCCCAGTAGTGGAAAGCCGCCACGATGGACTCGCCGTCGCCCTCGGTGAAGAACTCGGCGCCGTGATCGCGAGAGAGTTCCTCCCGCAGTTCGAGGTAGTTGTAGATTTCGCCGTTGAACGTCAGTGCGTAACGCGTCGGGTTCTCGGGCGGCCCCCACCGAAGCGGCTGATGTGAATGAGCGATGTCGATGATCGACAGACGATTGAATCCATAGATGATGTCGTCGTCGTGCCAGGTGCCCGGTTCGTCCGGTCCGCGGTGGCGCATGCAGTGCATGGCGGAGGACACGAGGTCGACTCCCGCAGCATCGGTGCCGGTCGACGTCAGTACACCGAGTAGTCCACACACAGCGTCTGCTACCTCGTTTCGCAGTTGGGGATTGGTCCGCTGCCACGGCGTCAGCATCCTGACGCCCCAGGCGGCACGGAAACCTCGAGTATGCCGCAGACACGGTACGCGCAACGCGGGCGACCCAAGAGTGGTGATGCGACGGCTTTGGTCTACGCTGCGTAGTACTAGGGCATCCGCATGTGGAAGCCCTCATTCTTCAGTGGTGAGCGATCAGGAAGGCGTGAACGTGGCGCAGAGTCGGATCCTTCGGCGAGCTGGGCTAACAGTATTTCTCGGCTTGGCCGCGTTGCTGTTGTCGGGTTGTTCCATCGACAACGATGTTCTGCGCTTCGGCTTTCCGTCGGGCATTACTCCCCAGGGCAAGTCGATTCGAGAATTGTGGACCTGGTCCGTGGTGGCAGCCCTGATCATGGGCATCATCGTGTGGGCCCTGATCTTCTGGGTGGTCATCTTCCACCGCAAGAAGAAGGACTCGCCCGAGTTCCCGCGTCAGACGGCATACAACGTGCCCTTGGAGCTGTTCTACACCGCAGTTCCCTTCGTCATCATCGCGGTGCTGTTCTACTTCACCGTCGTCGTGCAGAACTACGTCGACGAGAAGGAACCGAATCCGGATGTGACCGTCGACGTGACGGCGTACCAGTGGAACTGGAAGTTCGGCTACCAGACGGTGGACCTGAAGGACGGCGTCGTCAAGTACGACGGCACCGACCTCGAAGCGCAGGCTGCAGCCGAAGCCGCCGCCGATCCAGGTGAGGGTGCCGAAGGTAGCGAGGACGGCGAATTCGTTCCCGGCGCAATCCACGGTGCAAGCCCGCAGGATCTGTCCTACCTGCACTACAACAAGATCGAGACCGTCGGCACCAGCAACGAGATTCCGGTTCTGGTCCTCCCGACCGGTAAGCGCATCGAGTTCGTTCTTGCCTCCTCGGACGTCATCCACGGTTTCTGGGTTCCCGAGTTCCTCTTCAAGCGAGACGTCCTCCCGAACCCGAAGGAAAACCACTCGGACAACGTCTTCCAGATCTCCGAGATCGAACGCGAAGGCGCCTTCGTCGGCCGCTGCACCGAAATGTGCGGCACATTCCACGCCATGATGAACTTCGAGGTGCGCGCAGTATCCCCGGACGACTTCCAGGAATACATCGAGCTTCGCAAGCCCGAATCCGACGGCGGAGAAGGCCTCACCAACGCTCAGGCGCTGGAAGCAATCGGCCAGTCCCCGATCGCCACCAGCACCATCCCGTTCACCACGGACCGCTCGCAGAAGTCCGAATCCGTCGCCGAAGGCAACTGACCCAGGAAGAATGCTGAAATGAAAATCGAAGCCAAGATCTTCGAGATCCTGACTGTCTTCTTTCTTCTCGTCGGGATCGTGTACGCCCTCTTCACCGGATTCTCACGGACCGGCGTCGAATGGGCAGGTGTCACGGCCATCGCACTGTCGGTCGGTCTGACACTCATCATCGGAACGTACTTCCGATTCGTCGCCCGTCGTCTCGACACTCGTCCCGAAGACTTCGACGATGCAGAGATCAGCGACGGCGCAGGCGATCTGGGCTTCTTCAGCCCCGGAAGCTTCTGGCCGATCCTGCTCGCCGGCGCCGCATCGGTCACCGCCATCGGATTCGCGTTCTTCCTCTGGTGGCTCATCGCCTTCGGTGTCGTGCTCGTCCTGTCGGCAGCCGCCGGACTGGTGTTCGAGTACCACCTCGGACCAGAGAAGCACTGAACTCACACAGCTCACACGACGACTGACGCCGACTCCCGATTGGGGGTCGGCGTCAGTCGTTTCTGCGTGTCGTACAGCGGCCACGTAACAGTCTTTGCCCGACGGACTCCGCACGGTGGGTCCAGTGAGTCCCTCAGGACGCGTCGGCCTGACGATCGGCGTCGGCAAGGGTGGCCGCAACCTGATCGAGCGACAAGCCCAGCGTCCGGCACAGAGCCGCAACAGTGAAGAACGCAGGCGTCGGAATCCGGCCCGTCTCGATCTTGCGCAACGTCTCCACCGAAATCCCCGCCTGCGCCGCAACATCCGTCATCGTCCTCGGCCCGCGAGTAGAGCGAAGCAACTCACCCAAGCGAAGACCTCTCGACAGCTCCTCGGGGGACAACGGAATACGAACCATGTCACCAATAGTAATACCGGCCCACGCCGTCCAAGACCTCCGCCTCGCTGGGTAGCCGCACCGAACGTCACGTTCAGTCACTTGGAGTGACCGAACGCCACATTCGGTCCTACAGGTGGACTTTCCGAGGTGACCGAACGTCACGTTCAGTCACTTGGAGTGACCGAACGCCACGTTCGGTCCGCGAGGGAGCCGGGAGGCAGACGGGTGAAGGGTGCCGGATGCAGGAGGGTGGGGGAGGGGAGGGGGTACGACATACGACGAGGGCGGCACCGGATCGGTGCCGCCCTCGTTGTGGTTCTGCGTGTAGCTAGTGCTCGCTGTCGCTTTCCTGGCGTGCGGGTGAGTGATCACCGTTGCCGTTCGAAGCGTGGCCGTTCGAGCCGTTGCCGTTGTGACCGTTGGCCCCGTTGCCGTTGTGGCCGTTGCCGTTGTGGCCGTTGCCGTTGCCGTTGGAACCGTTGCCGTACAGCGACGTCTGGTAGTCCTTCAGCATTTTCAGCTGCTCGAGTTCGCCGTGGTGCAGTGCTTCCTCGAGTGCCTTGCTTTCGGAGACAGGGTCGGGACGGAAGAGCGATCCGGATCCGGGCTTGCCGGCCGAGCCGAGCTTGCTCATCTTCTTCGGGACAGCTGCGCCCTGGTAAGGCAGAGCGATGGGGTGTCCGTGGTCGTCGACAGGTCCGAGCGGCTGGTGCACCTCCACGTACTGACCGTGGGGGAGACGCTTGATGATGCCGGTCTCTATTCCGTGGTCGAGTACTGCGCGGTCACTGCGCTGCAAGCCGATGCAGAAGCGGTAGGCCACGAAGTAGGCGATGGGCGGCAACACCAGTATGCCGATACGGCCGATCCACGTCATTGCGTTCAGGGAGATGTCGAGCTTGTACGCAATGATGTCGTTGATGCAGGAGAGCGTTGCCACCACGTAGAACGCCAGAGCCATGGCACCGATCGCGGTACGGACCGGTACGTCGCGGGGACGCTGCAGCAGGTTGTGATGAGCAGTGTCTCCGGTGAGGCGCTTCTCGATCCACGGGTACGCGATCATCACGGTGAAGACGAGGCCCATGATCAGGGCGACTGCGAACACTGCGGGGATCGTGTAGCGGTTGGCGATGTAGATGTCCCATGCCGGCCACAGTCGGGCCAGTCCGTCCGTCCACATCATGTAGAAGTCGGGCTGCGAGCCGGCGGATACCTGAGCCGGGTTGTACGGGCCGAGGTTCCAGACCGGGTTGATCTGCAGCAGACCGCCCATGAGTGCGAGTACACCGAACGTGACTGCGAAGAACGCACCGGACTTGACGGCGAAGACCGGGAGAATGCGAACGCCGACGACGTTCTTCTCGGTGCGGCCGGGTCCGGGGAACTGCGTGTGCTTCTGGTACCAGACGAGTGCCAGGTGAGCCGCGATCAGCGCGAGGATGATGGCGGGCAGCAATAGAACGTGGGCGACGTACAAGCGCGGGATGATGATCGTGCCGGGGAAGTCGCCGTCGAAGATCAGCCAGTGCAGCCACGTTCCGACGATCGGGACGCTCATCGTGATGCCGGAGAACGCGGCGCGGAGGCCGGTGCCGGAGAGCAGGTCGTCGGGGAGGGAGTATCCGAAGAAGCCTTCGAACATCGCGAGGATCAGCAGCAGGCAGCCGATGACCCAGTTGGCCTCACGGGGGCGACGGAACGCACCGGTGAAGAAGATGCGCATCATGTGGACGATGATCGACGCGGCGAACATCAGCGCTGCCCAGTGGTGGATCTGCCGCATGAACAGACCACCGCGGACCTCGAACGAGATGTCCAGTGTCGTGGCGTACGCCCGAGACATGGTCACACCGCGCAGTGGTTCGTAGATGCCGTTGTACTCGACCTCGCTGAGCGAGGGGTCGAAGAACAGCGTCAGGAAGACACCGGACAGCAACAGGATGATGAAGCTGTACAGCGCGATCTCGCCGAGAAGGAACGACCAGTGCGTCGGGAACACCTTGTTGATCTGACGGCGCAGACCCGGTGCGAGGTGGTACCGACTGTCTACGTCGTTCGCCTGCTTCGCTGCGAGTGTCTGCAGTGAAGGACTCATGATTCACTCTCCGCTTCGCGGTTCGGACGCTCCCAGAAGGCAGGTCCGAGGGCTTCTATGAAGTCCCCGTTGGCAACGAGGAAGCCTTCTTCGTTCACGGTGATCGGCAGCTGTGGCAATGCGCGAGCGGCAGGGCCGAAGATCGGCTTGCCGTATTCCAGCGCGTTGAACTGCGACTGGTGGCACGGGCACAGGATGCGGTTCGTCTGCTGCTCGAACAACGAAGTCGGGCAACCCAAATGCGTGCAAATCTTGGAGTAGGCGAAGTAATCGCCGTAGTTGAAGCTTTCCTGGCCCTTGCGCTTGATGGCCGTCTCCGCGTCCTCGGTACGAAGACGAATGAGCATCACCGAGTTACGAATTCCACGCAGCGACATGAGAAGCGCGTGGTCGTCGTCGCGATCGGCCTCGCGGAACGGGAACACAGTCTCCATGGCTCCGGCATCCATATCCTCGGGGCGGACCAGAACGACGTCGTGTGGCCGTCCGGTATCGCGCCTGAGATAGATCGTCTCTCCAGGGTAGCGCGGCGTCCAGCCGGACACCCAGAGCGGAGACTTGTCACCTTCGGCCCACGGATTCTTGATCAGGCCACCGAGCGGCATCAGCGCCATGATTCCGAGTGCGCCACCGCCGAAGAACAGTGAACGCTTGATGACCTTGCGACGACCGATCGTCGACGTCTCCAGCGAATCGCCGAGTTCGGCGACGACGGTCTTGCGGTCGACCTCGGACGAACCACCGTCGTGGCGGTCCTGGATGGACACCTCTTCGGGGATGAACTTCTTGGTGAACTGGACTGCGCCGACGCCGACACCGAGGATCGCCAGACCCATGGTGAGGCCGATCAACGGGGTGTACAGCGAGTAGGCGCCGTAGTTCTCTTCGCCCATGCCGGCGTACTGCCAGGGCCAGAACAGGTAGATCGCGATGAACGCGACCGCGGACACGCCGGCGAGAGTGAACCAGGCAGCAACGCTGCGCTCGGCCCGCTTCTCTGCGCGGGTGCCCTTCACAGCCCAACGGTCGCGGCGGTACGCGACGTCCACGTGGTCGAGGTTGGTGCCGAGTTCGACCAACTGCTCACGTGTCATACCGGCGAGTTCCTCGTCGGTGTACTTCTTGTTCAGATCCACCTTGTCGACCTTCGCGCTGTCATCGTGGCCATGGCTTGTGCGTTCGGGATCGGCTTCGCTCATGACCGTGATCCGATCCACATCGTCGCGCCGACGACGGCAGCGATTCCGACAACCCAGATAGCAATCATTTCCGTACCGGGTCCGAAGCCGCCGAGTCCCCATCCACCGGGAGCCTTGGTCTCCTGAGCGGACTTCACGTAGGAGATGATGTCGATCTTCTCTTCCTGCGTCAGCTGACGGTCGGAGAATTTCGGCATGTTCTGTGGGCCGCTGATCATGGCCGCGTAGATCTCCTGCTCCGATGCAGGTCCGAGCGGGGGAGCGAACTTACCGGAGGACAGTGCGCCGCCCTCACCGGTGAAGTTGTGGCACGACGCACAGTTCAAGCGGAACAGTTCGCTACCGCGAGCGACGTCGCCGCTGGCGAGCGAGGACTGCGCGATTTCGCCGTTGCTGTCGCGGATGACCGTGGGGCCTCCACCGTTCTCCTGGATGTACGCGCCGAGAGCGTCGATCTGCTTGTCGTCGAACTTCGGTGGCTTACGGATCGCCTGAGCTTCGTTACGTACGGCAGGCATACGTCCCGAGGAGACCTGGAAGTAGACGGCAGCTTCGCCGACGCCGATGAGGCTCGGGCCGCGGTCCTGCACACCCTGCAGGTTGACGCCGTGGCACGTGACGCACGAGGTGTCGTACAACTGCTTGCCTTCGCGGATCAGAGCGGCCGAATCCTGATCGGCCGTCGCGACCTGCGGGGTGGGGGTCAGAGCCGATGCGAGAAATCCTGCACTCAGGAGTCCCATCATCAGCACGAGCGCACCGGTCACACGGCGACGAGTCTTGCGCTTGCGCCTGTTCTTGGCTGCGGCATCGGATGCTGCTGGGGGAGATGAACTCATCTTCTATCCCTTGTCGTGTCGGGACGGACCGAACGGCCTGGGGCTGATACAGGTCGTTCGCTGCGGTTGGCGAAGTGAAAACACTTGATCTGCTTTATGTCTACTAGCGGATGAAGTAAATGGTGGCGAACAACGCGATCCACACGATGTCGACGAAGTGCCAGTAGTAGGACACGACGATCGCGGCGGTGGCCTGTGCCGGCGTGAACTTACTGACAAGCGTTCGAGTGATGAGGAAGACGAATGCGATCAGACCGCCGATGACGTGCAGTCCGTGGAATCCGGTCGTGATGTAGAAGACCGATCCGTAGACGCTCGAGGAGAGCGTCGTGCCTTCGTGAACCATGTGGTAGTACTCGTAGCCCTGTCCGGCCACGAAGAAGATGCCCATCGCCAGGGTGATGACGTACCAGCGTCGCAGTCCGAAGACGTCACCGCGCTCGGCGGCGAAGACCCCGAGCTGGCAGGTGAACGACGACGCGATCAACACGGCGGTGACCGGAACGGCGAGCGCGAGGTTGAGCTCGGTCGGTTCCGGTGGCCAGTTTCCGTTTGCCTGCGCCCTCGCGACGAAGTACATCGCAAAAAGTCCAGCGAAGAACATGAGTTCGCTCGACAGCCACACGATGGTGCCGACGCTGACCATATTGGGACGGTTCAGCGAGTGCACGCGTTGGGTGATTGCCGATCCTTGAGTCCCTACAGCGCTCGTCACAGAAAGAAGTATGACTGCTCGTAGTACCGGAGGCATACTCGGGTCCGGTCTTGGCGCGTCGCCGACGCAGGGGTGATTGCCGGCTCCCGCGTATGGCCAGGTCAAGGGCATCGACCACGCTGCGCATAGGTTGTCGTGCAAGGCTCGCCTCATGGCAACGAACGGTGGCGCATCATGGTTCCGGCGGTTGTTCGGAGGGGCGAAGACTGTTCCTCTCGACCCCGCCAGGGACGATTTGGTGGTAGTGGCATTTTCCTTCGACGACGCCGAATCGTGTTCGACGGCGCTCGGTCGCGGAGCGGCTGCGGGATGGGTCGACACAGCGGAGGCGGTGTTCCGTCATCACCTGGTGTTGCCGCCGGACCAGATCGAGGACGCGACGGCCGTCGCCGCGCAGGACGGGTACGAGCCGGTGATGGATCCGCGCCCGCGCCCGGAGATTCCGACCATCGGTTACCGCCCGAGTGTCGAGGGCGGTGTCGGCCTGACGCTGCAGCGGGTGCAGGTGATCGACGCGTTGCACTGCTCACAGGAACGCTCGCGAATGGCCGGTCTCGCGCAGCGGCGAGGTGGTGTGGTCGAGGGGTGGGATGCGCTGCAACCTGGAGGGGCGTCTCCGTCCGGTGCTGACTAGGCTTTCGGTCGCACGTCGCGGACTGCCGATCGAGGGCGTCGAGCTCTGGAACGGCCGAGGAAGGTATGGGGAGTAGTCGATGACAGATGCGAGCAACGGTGTGCCGAGCAGGACCTGGAAGGCCGTACTCGGTGCGCTGACGTCGAACGTCGATCTCTCCGCCGACGACACGGCCTGGGCGATGGACGAGATCATGTCCGACAACGCCACTGCCGCTCAGATCGCGGCCTTCGGTGTCGCTCTGAAGATGAAGGGTCCGACTCCGGAGGAAGTGAGCGGACTGGCGAACTCGATGCTGGGCCATGCGACCTTGGTCGACAGCGAACCGAATGCCGTCGACGTCGTCGGTACGGGTGGCGACGGCGCCGACACGGTCAACATCTCGACGATGGCCGCCCTCGTCGTGGCGTCGGCCGGAGCTCCGGTAGTCAAACACGGCAACCGTGCTGCGTCTTCGCGAAGTGGGACGACGGATGTGCTCGAGGCCCTCGGAGTGAAGTTCGGGCTCGGAGCGGACGGTGTCGCGACCACGGTCCGAGACGTGGGAATCGGGTTCTGTTTCGCGCCTGTCTACCATCCGGCGCTGCGTTTCGCGGGCCCTCCGCGGAAGGAGATCGGCATCCCGACGGTCTTCAACGTGCTCGGTCCCCTGACCAACCCGGGGCGGCCGCGGGCGGGTCTGATCGGCTGTGCGTTCGACTCGTTGCTTCCCGTCGTGGCCCGGGTGTTCGCCGGTCGTGGCACCAGCGCATTGGTCGTCCGTGGTGACGACGGCCTCGACGAGATAACGCTGTCCACGACGACGACAGTGCACATCGTGTCGGGTGGCGACGTGACGGTGGCCAGGATCGACCCGAGGGACTTCGGGTTCGATCTCGTCGACATCGACGCGCTCCGCGGAGGCGACGCTGCCTTCAACGCGCAGGTGGCTCGGGAGGTGTTCGCCGGCAAGCATGGTGCGGTGCGCGACGCAGTCCTGCTGAACGCCGCTGCGGCACTGACGGCGCACGACGGGATAACGTCCGGGATCGTCGCCGACGACTTGACCGGTCTGCTGAAGCGTGGTGTCGAACGTGCTGCTGCCGCCGTCGATTCCGGAGGAACCGCAAGCCTGCTCGATCGATGGATCGCACGGTCCAACGAACTCGATTGACGGGGTCGCTGCGCCCCGCCGACTACTCGCCTATGGAGAAGCCCGCTTCTATGTCCGCGCTGGAATAGGACTGGAACGCGATGTGGGTGGCGGTGTTCACGACACCGGGCACCTTGTTGATGTGCTGCGTGATCACGTCGGCGATCTGTGCGTGGTCCCTGACCTTGACGATCGCGATGAGGTCCACGTCCCCTGCACACGAGTAGACCTCGGTGACGCCGTCGACGTCCGCGACCGCCTGTGCGGTCTCCGGGATGGCGTGCGACTCGGCATCGATCATGACGATTGCGTTGATCATGCTGCCGAGTTTAGAGCGCCGCACGAAGGTGGGCGCCGACGCCGGTGTCCTCCACCGGTGTGACGGCCATCGCGCGTTCGTGCCTGGACACGGTGCGAGCGGTGGTGCACCACTGCCGCCACCCTCCGGCTCCGTGAACGGGCTCTGCGTATCCGTCGGTGGTCCGGACGATCCTGACGCCGTCGGATTCGAGCCAGCGGCCGACGAGGGCTACTTCCTCCGGTGATGCGCCTCGAAAGGGCGTGGAGTCCGGCACGACGGTTTCCGCGGCTGCCACGATCGCTTCCACGACGGGCATCGGGTGCACTCGGCGCGCGGTGACGGCCGATGCAGCGAGGCGGCCGTGGCGGACCACGGCCAGTTCCCACCCACCGTCCGGCGCACGTCGGGCGACGATCAGCTCGGCGATCGCCGCGATGGCTGCGAGCCGGTGCATCCGGCGTAGAACGTCTGCAAGCGAAGCGAGCCTGTCTCGAAGCCTGGCTGCGGACTCGAACAGCTCGGCATCGGACAGCGCGGAGATTCGATCCCGGGCGGCCTGAAGCGCACAGTCGTCGCGTCCGTGTGCGAGCTCGACGAACCGGCCCGGCAAGATTGCGTACTCGTCGGGCGTGAGTGGCGTGGGGCCACCCGCGGCGCACCCGCCGACAGCTTCGCCCGGACACGCGTGCAGGGAGGTGCGGGGGATGCGGCGAGTGCAGGTACGGATACCGAGTACCTCGGAGACGAGCGCAGCGGCGTCGGCGGCATCACCGCGGGCGCCGAAGGGGCCGATCGAGTTCTCCGTCGGTGAGCGGACGACGGAGAGGCGTGGAAACGCCTCCGTGGTCGTCGTGATCCACCAACCCTTCTTGGGGAACTTGGAGCGGCGGTTGTACGGGGGGATGTGGGCGCACAGAAGTCGAAGCTCGCGCACTCCGGCTTCGAGGGCATGGGCGCATTCGACGTGGTCGACGCCGACGGCGAGGCCCACCATTTCCTTCATGCGGCCACGCGTCTCGGACCCGGTGAAGTAATTGCGCACGCGCCGCTGCAGATTGTTCGACGTGCCGACGTACAGCACCTCGTTGCCCGGTCCCTTGAAGAGATAGACGCCCGGGGTACGGGGTAGGTGAGAGGCGAGTGAGCGTTTGGCTCTCTGCCCGGCCGACACAGCAGGCAGGTAGTCGACGAGTTCCGCGTAGCTGTGGACACCCTGATTGCCCACTCGCTCGATCAAAGCGTGCAGTACGTCGACCGTTGCTCGTGCATCGTCGAGGGCGCGGTGGGTGGGTACGGTGCTGACCTGGAAGAGCGAGGACAGTGCCGACAGTTTCACAGAGGGTGCCTCGTCGCGGGTGAGTACTCGTCGGGCGAGTTTGACCGTGCAGAGCACCTGGAACTTGGGCCAGGCGATGTCCAGCCGTGACGCGGCCGCCCTGAGGAAAGCAGTGTCGAAGCGGGCGTTGTGTGCGACGAGGACCGAGCCGCGGGCGAACTCGAGAAAGCTGGGCAGCACTCGGTCGATCCGAGGGGCGCCGATCAGCATGGCAGTGGTGATCCCGGTGAGCTCGACGATGTACGGCGGAATGGATCGGCCCGGGTCCACCAGCGTCGCGAACTCGGCGATGACCTCGCCGCCCCGAATCTTCACCGCCCCGATCTCGGTGATCGCTTCGGTGTCCGGGCTGCCACCTGTGGTCTCCAGGTCGACTACGACGAACGTCGTGTCGTGCAACGGAGTGTCGAGCTCGTCGAAGCTCAGCTGAATCGGGACGCTCACGAGTGCAGACGGTAGCGACAGGCACCGACAGCAATGCCGATCTTGCTCGGGACGCTGAACGTGTCGGAGTGGATCGCTAGGTTTCGCCGTGAAGGGTCGACCAAACGGGAAAGAGATGGAGATCACATGATCATCGATTGCAGTGATTGCAAGGTCCGTGACATCGCGTGCGCAGACTGTGTCGTGACGGTGTTGCTCGGACCGCCCGGTACGGCCGAGGGGCGTCCGGTGGACGTCGGGATTCCGCGCCCTCGGATAGCGCTCGACCAGGAAGAACTGGGGGCCATGGATGTTCTTGCCGAGAGTGGTCTCGTGCCGAAACTACGTCTCGTCGTCGGCCCGGAACAGGACCCTTCCGGGGGTTCGTTACCGGCTCGTGACACAAGCGGGGATCGACGCGCGATCTAGGGTCGAATCGACTTCTTCGGGTCGCTTCGGCGAGTTGGGGTCGACACAGGGGTATGCCGTTTCGTAATCTTCCTGAGACCTTGCGGAGTCTCGCCAATCCAAACCGGAGCGGCGTCGCAAGTCACCGCCTAATCGGGATGCTCGCGAGAGCGCCCGTACCGGGAACCCGATTTCCATTGGGGTGAATCCTGCTTCGGCCGCTACCAGCGTCCGGGTGGGTAGGGCTGATCTTCCCAGCCCGAACCCGTCAGCTAACTCGGTCGGCGGATGAGTGGAAGAAACGGAGCAACCCTTTCTCGTGGCGTCACATACTTCAACCCGCCAATTGCGTCGAATCCTCGTAGCCGGCGCGATCACTGCCGGTGCGGTCGTTCTGCCCGCAGCCCCCGCAATGGCGGCCCCCATCACCATCCCCGGAGTCGGTACCTTCGAGATTCCGGAAATCCCAGGTCTTCCGCCGCTGCCGACCGAGATCCCCGGTCTGCCTGCGGCTCCCGCACCGCTCGCACCACAGGTCACCCCGGCTGCCAAGGCAGTTCAGGCCGCCGAGTCGAAGATCGGATCGCCGTACGTCTACGGCGCTTCGGGCCCCGACTCGTTCGACTGCTCCGGACTCGTTCAGTGGGCGTACAAGCAGGCCGGCATCAGTCTGCCGCGCACCAGCTACGACCAGGCCGCGGCAGGCACCCCCGTGTCGCAGTCCGACCTGCAGCCGGGCGATGTCGTCTCCTTCTACGGCGGATCGCACTCCGGAATCTACGCGGGCAACGGCAACGTCATCCATGCGTCGACGTCGGGTGTCCCCGTCAAGGTCGCGCCCGTCTCGTCGATGCCGTTCGACGGAGCACGTCGCTACTGATTCGATGATCGTGTGTAAGGACAGCACCAGGAGTGAGCCTCACGGGCTCGCCTGGTGCTGTTTTTCGTCAGGCACCGGTGCGTGGAGCCTGGCAGGTCGCCGAATGGACTCGTCGGCTGCCGAACCGTAACCTGTTCGAGACCGTCGACCTCGATGGAGCAGGATCGAGTTCCGGAAAAAGTCCGAAAATTCGGTCTCGTTCCACGCTCGCGGGCATCTACTCATGGGTAGGGTTTGTTTCTTCGCCGAAAGTTTCATCTCGGCGCACCCCTTTGGACTACGAACTGCAAGAACGGAGAGTCACCTTTCGTGGCGACACCGACTGTCAAGCGCGTCACCCGCTCGAAGAAGGGCATTCTCGCGGCGGCCATTCTCGCGGCCTGCCTCGTCGTCTCCCCAACAGCCGTGGCCGGCGCGCAACCGGGTGTCGACAGTGCGTCCGACGCCCAGACGCGGCTCGCAGATCTGTCCCGGGAGTCCGAGCAGACGACGGAAGCTCTGCACAACGCCCAGATCGACCTGGATGCGAAGACGGCTGTGCAGCAGGACGCCGAAGCCGCTGTAGGTGCGCACCAGGCCGAGCTGGATCGGGCCCAGGAGGCCCTGGCGCAGGTGAAACCGGCCGTGGACAAGGTGGCCAACGCCAACTACCAGGGTGGCCGCACCAACCGCCTGTTCGCCGTGATGGTCAGCGACTCTCCACAGCAGCTCCTCGATCAGATGTCCGCACTCGACGTGATCTCCGCCGAGACGGCGCGTCAGGTGGAGCAGTTCAAGCAGGCCAGTGCCGATGCCGCGGCGGCGGATCAGGCAGCACGTGCCGCGGCCGACGCTGCGCGTGCAGCAGCGGAGCAGGCCAAGGTCGTCAGCGACGATCTTCAGGCCAAGCAGAGCGAGCTCCAAAGTCAGATGGCGGAGGTCATCGCCAGCTTCAACGCACTGTCCGGAGCGGAGCAGGCCGAGCTTGCGGGTTCGCCTCTGCCGCCCGGGTTCGATCTGTCCAAGATTCTGTCCAACCTCATCCCCGGGTCGGGTTCCGGTGCCCTGCAGGCTGGGCTCACCCAGATCGGTAAGCCCTACGTGTGGGGCGCGACCGGACCGGACGGCTTCGACTGCTCGGGCTTGGTCGTGTGGGCCTACAAGCAGGTGGGAAAGACCCTGCCGCGGTCCAGTCAGGCTCAGGCCGCGGGCGGCGCTCCCGTCGATCAGAAGGACCTGCAGCCCGGAGACGTCGTGCTCTTCTACCCCGATGCGTCTCACGTCGGCCTGTACGCGGGCAACGGCAACGTTCTGCACGCCTCGACGTTCGGCGTCCCGGTGAAGGTGCAGTCCATGGCGTCGTTCCCGTACTACGGCGCACGTCGCTACTGATCTTCGTCGTGCGAACGCGGGCGCTTCGTTCGGCGTTCGCGTCGTTGTGTGCAGTGGTCGTGCTCGGTTCCTGCGCGTCCGGAGCAACCACGACTCCACCGCCGAACTCACCGCAGTCGACGACTGTCTCGAACCCTTACGAGGACGGTCGGCGGAACGGCGTCGAGGCGCTGCTGCAGAAATGGGCGGACGCACTCCGCACCAACGACGTCGACGCGTTGGAGCAGGTCGTCGATCCCGCGGCGGATCCCGAGTTTCTGCAGGCCCAGGTCCGTCGAGCGAACGACATGTCCGCAGTCCCCTTCTCGGACTGGGGATACGAACTGGTCGACGAGCCGGAGGTTCCGGTTCCCTCGGCGATCGCGTCGCCGCTGAACGCCGCCGACGTCTGGGCGCCGTCCGTGGTGCTGCGCTACGCAGTGTCCGGACCCGACGCCGAATCGACACGGCGACCGGTTTCCCTGGTGGTGGCGCGGCGTGGTGACGAGTGGCGCATCGTGTCGGACACACCGGTGCCGGGAACGGATCGGACGACGTGGCGCGGGCCGTGGGACTTCGGGCCCGTTATTGCCCGATCGGTTGCCACCGCGGGTGGTACCTCCGTCGTGCTCGGCCATCCGGACCAGAGCGCGCTCGTCGACGCGGTCGTTGCCGAGCTGCCCTCGGCCGTCGATGCCGTCACGAGTTTCTACGGCGACGACTGGCCGCAGTCGGCGTTGATCTTCACCTCCGGATCGGCAGCGGAATTCGCGGCATCGGCCGGAGACGCCACCGCGGAGTCCGACGTCGCCGCCGTGACTGTCTCGGATGCGGTGCGCCAGGACCGGCCGGTGACCGGGCAACGAGTCGTGTTCGGGCCCGCAGCCCCTGCTCGGCTCACCGATGTCACGACCCGAACCGTTCTGCGCCACGAGCTCACCCATGTCGCGGCCAGATCCGACACCGTCGACGGCTCACCCATGTGGGTCCTCGAGGGGTTCGCCGACTATTCGGGCTACCGCGAATCGAATATCGAGTTCGACCGTATCGCACCGACTTTGAGTGCTGTAGTGATGCAGGGAGGTCCACCGACGGTGCTTCCGGAGGATTCCGACTTCGCGGCGGGGGGAGTGCGCACCACGCTCGCGTACGAGTCCGCGTGGTCGGTCTTCGCCTTCGTGGCAGCGGAATTCGGCGAGCCGGCACAGCGCCGGTTGTACATGCAACTCGCCGACGGCCCCAAGACTGCAGTCGAGACAGCGGCGGGCGTCGCCTCCGCTCTGGGAACAGGCTTGGACGAGTTCGTGAGCCGGTGGGGGTCGTGGGTTCTCCAGCAGTCCCGCTGACCTACGGTGAACACATGCCTCGGACTCTGCTGGTGACGAACGACTTTCCACCACGCCCGGGCGGCATCCAGTCCTACCTGCACAGCTTTGCCACACGGTTTCCTGCGGACGAGCTGGTGGTCTACGCGCCGCGGTGGCGCGGAGACAGCCATGTGAAGTTCGACGAGCGTCAGCCGTTCGAGGTGGTTCGGCACCCGACAACGCTGATGCTTCCCACTCCGTTGGTGGCACGGCGGGCGGCGCAGCTGGTGCGGGCGCACGGATGTGATTCGGTGTGGTTCGGCGCGGCGGCACCGCTCGCGGTGATGGCTCCGGTGGTGCGGCGCGCGGGAGCGGAGACAGTCGTCGCTAGTACACACGGTCACGAGGTGGGGTGGTCGATGGTTCCCGGTGGGCGGGGAACCCTGCGCATCATCGGCAACACCGTCGATACGGTGACCTACGTCAGCAAATACACCCGAGGCAGATTCGCCGCGGCATTCGGTCCACGTGCAGCCCTCGAACACGTTCCGTCCGGAGTGGACACCGACCGTTTCGCACCGGACGCCGGTGCGCGAGCCGAGCTGCGGGCTCGATACGGACTCGGAGACCGTCCGACTGTTCTGTGCCTGTCCCGGCTGGTACCGAGGAAGGGGCAGGACTATCTGATCCGATCGATCGAGGGCATTCGGGCGAAGGTGGACGGCGCGGTCCTGGTGATCGTCGGAGGCGGTCCCTACGAAGGAGCCCTGCGCACGTTGGCACGCAAGGCCGGTGTCGAGGAGCACGTGATCTTCACCGGGACCGTCCCTTCCGCCGAGCTGGCGGCTCATCACACGATCGCCGACGTGTTCGCGATGCCCAGCCGGACGCGAGGCGCCGGTCTCGACGTCGAAGGTCTCGGCATCGTCTACCTCGAAGCGTCCGCGACCGGAGTCCCCGTCGTCGCCGGAATGTCCGGTGGCGCACCGGAAACCGTCCTCGAAGGCAAGACCGGCTTGGTGGTCGACGGCACGTCGGTCGATGCGATCACCGACGCCGTCGTACGGATACTCTCCGATCGAGCGCTCGCGACGTCGATGGGAAACGCAGGTCGCTCCTGGGTCCGAGCCGAGTGGCAGTGGGACGCATTGGCAGCGAAGCTTCGACGCTTGCTGTGATGGAAGCCGGGAAAGTCCAGGCTTCCATCACAGGCGACGTTCACTTGGAGTAGATGGCCTCGATGTCCTTGGCGTACGACGCCGTGATGACGTTGCGCTTGAGCTTCATGGTCGGTGTCATCTCACCGGCGTCCTCGGTGAAATCGCCTGGGAGTACTCGGTACTTCTTGATCGCTTCGGCGTGCGAGACGGTGGTGTTCGCGTCCGCCACAGCCGAATCGAGGTCGGCGATGAGATCGGGGTCGGTCGCGAGATCCGCAGCCTTCGCGTCGGCGGACTTGCCGTGTGCGTCCTTCCATCCCGACAGTGCGTCCTCGTCGAGCGTGATGAGGGCGCCGATGAACGGCTTCTGATCGCCGACGACGATGGCCTGACTGACGAGTGGGTGCGCGCGCAACCGGTCCTCGAGCCCTGCCGGCGACACGTTCTTTCCGCCTGCTGTGACGATGAGTTCCTTCTTGCGGCCGGTGATCGTGATGTATCCGTCGCCGTCCACCGAACCCAGATCTCCTGTGCGGAACCACCCTTCGTCCAAGGACTCGGCCGATGCCTCGTCGTTGCGCCAATAGCCGTCGAACACCACCGGGCCGCGGAGTTGGATCTCACCGTCCTCGGCGATACGGACCGTGTTGCCGGGGAGCGGTCGTCCGACGCTGCCGACGCGTTGGTGGCCGATCGTGTTGACCGCGAATGCTGCGCTGGTCTCGGTGAGTCCGTAGCCTTCGAAGATCGGTATGCCGATACCTCGGTAGAAGTGGCCGAGGCGTGCACCGAGCGGCGCGCCACCGGAGATCGCGAGTTGGCACTGTCCGCCCAGCGCGGCCCGCAACTTCGAGTAGACGAGTTTGTCGAACACAGCGTGCTTGACCCTCAGAACCAGACCGGCGCCTGTGTCCTGTGCTTCGCTCCACGCCACGGCAGTGTCCGCGGCTGCATCGAAGACCTTGCCCTTGCCGTCCGCGTGTGCTTTCTGCTTGGCAGTGTTGTAGACCTTCTCGAACACGCGGGGCACCGAGAGTATGAAGTCCGGGCGGAAGGAACCGAACGTCGCGACGAGATTGGGGATGTCGCTCGTGTGTCCGACGGCTGTGCCGGCGTCGAACGCGGCGATCGTGACCGCGCGAGCGAGAACGTGCGCCAACGGCAGGAACATCAACGTCCGGCTGCCGGGACGCAGCAACTCCTTCAGCGACGTCTCGCGAATTCCACGCGACTCGGCGACGAGGTTCGCGTGCGTCAACTGCACACCTTTGGGTCGCCCGGTGGTGCCGGAGGTGTAGATGAGCGTCGCTGGATCAGAGGAGCGCAGAGCGTCGACACGCGTGCGTACGGCGTTGTCCTCGACGGTTGCTCCGAGCTCGGTCAACCGAGCAACGGCTCCGTCCTCGTCGTTGCCTGCGTCGATCCGGAACGTCGTCCGAACCGATTCTGCGGCGGCGACCACGTCCGCTGTGTCGGTGACGTGCTTCTCGGTCTCGAGGATCAGCAGAACAGGTCGGGCGTCGGACAGGATCCATTCCACCTGACCCGCCGACGAGGTTTCGTAGATCGGGACCGTGACGCCGCCCGAGGCCCAGATCGCGTAGTCCACGACCGTCCATTCGTACCGAGTCGACGACATGAGCCCGACGCGATCGCCCTGTTCGACTCCCGCGGCGATCAAGCCCTTCGCGACGGCGTTCACTTCCGTGGCGAACTGCTCGGCGGTGACATCGGACCAGGAACCGTCGACGGACCGGCGAAATGCGACCGACCGAGGTTCGGAGGCTGCCCGAGCGAACACGGTGTCCACGACCGACGCAGATTCTTCGACGACAAAAGCGGCGGGAGATGTGAACTCGCGCACGGTGACCTCCAATGAACGTTAGCTCTACTCACGAGTAGTCGGATTCGTCTCACTGTAGACCCGGTTGCGAGGCCGGTTCGACCGCCTCGTGCGCGCGCTGAAGTCCCGATGTGTGAAGCTCATCTCATGAGCAGTGTCCAAGTAGCCGATCAGACGTTCGTCGCTGCGCCGGGTTCCGCCGTGGCGGAGTCGCTGGGGCATCCGAGGCGTTGGCGCCGATGGTGGCCGGACCTCCGCGTCGACGTCACCGACGATCGCGCCGACAAAGGCTTCAGGTGGTCTGTCGAAGGCGCCCTCACGGGAACGATGGAGGTCTGGCTCGAGCCCGTTCCGAAGCTCGACGGCGTCGTACTCCATTACTTTCTGCACGCGGAGCCGGCCGTCCGGACGTCCATCGACCTCGCCGCGGAGAATCGACGACGACGGGTAGCAGGCAAGGCAATGGCGTTCGAAGTGAAACGGGAGCTCGAGGCGGGACGCGCGGCAGGTGAGCGGCCGTTGTGCGACCCGCCTGCCATCGTGTGAGATGAAGGACGGCAGTGCTCCCGGCACGGGTGACGTACGTACCTGCCGATGACATGAACAAGTGCGGCGTGAGAACAGAAGGGACACCGAGTAACCACGATGGCCGAGAGAACTCAGAGGTCGATCACAGTCGATGCTCCGTCCGCGCAGGTGATGGACGTGATCGCGGACTTCGATGCCTACCCGTCCTGGGTGTCGGCGGCGAAGTCCGTCGAGGTCGTCGCGGCCGGATCCGACGGTCGCGCGGAGCGGGTGAAGTTCGTACTGGACGCGGGCATGGTCAAGGACACCTACGAGCTGAGTTACCAGTGGGCGGCGGATGGAAAGTCCGTGTCCTGGGAACTGGTGTCGGGTGAGATGCAGAAATCGCAGAACGGCTCGTACACGTTGAAGGACAACGCAGCCGGCGGTACCGAGGTCACGTACGAACTCGCCGTGGACCTGAACATTCCGATGATCGGTCTGTTCAAGCGGAAGGCAGAGAAGGTCATCACCGACACTGCACTCAAAGAACTGAAGAAGCGAGTCGAAGGCTGACCGAGGCCCGTTCCGATGCCCGCACTGCAGTCCGGCTGTTCGTCGGTAAAGGCGGTGCGGGCAAAACGACGTTTGCGCTGAAGTCGGCTATCGACGACGTCCGGGCGGGATCGCGAGCTCTCGTCGTCTCGTTCGATCAAGCGCACTCGGTGACCGACGTGCTCGGCGTGAACAACGGCCGAGCGGGCGGCGCCGAGCCCGCGGCGGTCGAGCCCGGATTGGACGTTCTCGAACTGGACACTCTGGCCCTGGTGGCGACGAAATACGCCGCGTTGACCTCCATCCTGTCCATGGCCGGCGCCGGCCACGAACACGGAGTCCGGTTCGGTGCGGTCGATCCCGAGGAGATCATCGGCGCTCCAGGGGTGCAGGAACTCGTCGGTCTCGATCGGTTGGTCGATCTCATAGACCAATCCCGTTGGGACACTGTGTTCGTCGACCTTCCGGCCACCGCGGACGCACTGCGCATTCTTCAACTGCCGGACCTCGTTGCCGGGTATCTCGAACGGCTCTGGCCGCGCCACGACCGGATCGTCGCCGGAACCGGCACGGACCCGAGACTGACCCTCGTCGTCGCGATGCTGGAGAACATCGTCACCGCGGCGGAACGTATCAGGGAACTGTTCCTCGACCACTCTCGAACATCGATGACGGTGGTGCTCACCCCGGACCGAGTCGGCGTCGCCGAAGCCAGGCGGACGTTGTCCGCGGCTGCGCTGACGGGTCTGGCCGTGGACACGATCGTCGTCAACAAAGTTCTGCCGCTGCTCAATTCGTCGTCGATCGGCTTGGTCGGAGCGCACCCCGCCGTCTTCTGGTTCGAAGGGTGGCGGTCCGCTCAACAGGAGGTTCTCGGAGAGGTGTCCGACCTGGCGGCAGGTACGGCCGTCGTCGTCGTGGAACAGGCGTCCCAGGAGCCGGTAGGGTTGGTCTCTCTTGCTGCACTGAACACGCAACGGACCACCGACACGACGGACGAGCGACCGGGAACGGACACGCCGACCGTCGCGCACGAGTCAGGAACAGGGTTGGAGTCGATCTACGCGATGACGATGGTTCTGCCGCTCGTCGATCCGTCGACCCTCACTCTCGGACGCGTGGACGACGACGTGATCATCGGGGCCGACGGCGTTCGCAGGCGCGTTCGGCTCGCTTCCGTCTTGAGGCGATGCATCGTGCTCGGTGCGGAGTTCGACGCCGGGCGCCTCGTCATCCGTTTCCGTCCCGACCCGGCGGTGTGGCCGGCATGAAGGTCAGTGCGCGGGACGCTCGTCGGGGCGTGAGTTCGACGTGAACGAGCGCCATTCGGATGTCGCGGCTGAATTGTGGTCGCTCGCGGAGACGGTGCTGACGAGGTTGGAACCTGTTCTCCGTCAGGCTGTCGAGGAGCAGAGCGAACGACCGAAGCAGGGGTGCAGTTGGTGCCCGGTCTGCGCGCTGGCTGCCTTGCTGCGGGGGGAGCAGCACGACCTGTTGACACTGCTCGCCTCCGAGGGTGCGACGGTTCTGGCGTTGCTGAGGCAGATCATGGCCGAGCACGCGGGCCGCCCTGCTCCTGGTGAGGGCTACGCCGGTGCACGCGACACCGCAGCGTCGTCGTCGGTGGAAGACACCTCCGGTGACATGCCTCACGGCGGGGACAGCACTGTCGGGCACGACACGGAAGACCCGATAGTTCGACGAGCGAAGTTCGTTCCGATTACGGTTACCGTGAAAGATGCGGCCACCGAGAAGCCCGGGAACTGACGGACAGCCGTTCCTGGGGTGGCCGAAGCACGAAAGCTCGAGATAGCCGTTGGGGGCGGCCGAGAAAGGTCGGACAATGAAACGGCAGCGTCAATCACTCACGATCGGTATCGACGTCGGAGGCACCAGTTTGCGTGCGTCCGTTGTCGACGCGTCCGGTCAGGTCATCGATTCCACCCAGTCGCCGACGCCGCACACCGCTGCGGCCCTCGAGCGCGGGTTGGAGCGTGTCGTCCGCGAACTCGCGACTCGGCACCCCGTGGAGGCAGTCGGTCTGGCGGTCGCAGGTTTCCTCGATTCCGATCGAACGTCGGTCCGATTCGCCCCGCATCTCCCATGGGTGGGTAGCCCGGTAGCCAAACGGATGAGCGATCGTATCGGGTTGCCCGTCGTGCTGGAGCACGACGCGAACTCGGCGGCGTGGGCCGAGTACCGATTCGGTGCTGCAGCCGACGGGCGCAACGTCGTGATGGTCGCCATCGGAACGGGTATCGGTGCCGCGCTTCTGATCGACGGCAAGATCTACCGCGGAAGTTACGGTGTGGCACCGGAACTCGGGCATATCCAAGTTGTCCCCGACGGTCGTGCCTGCCCCTGTGGCAAGCGAGGTTGCTGGGAACGGTACTGCAGCGGAACGGCATTGGTGGACACTGCGGTCGAATTTCTTGCCGCAGATCAGGGTTCGTCGACAATTCTGGCCCGTGAGGTCTTTCTCGATCCCGGTTCGCTGACGGGACGGAGGATCGCCTCGGCGGCTCAGGACGGCGACGAGATCGGTATCCGCACCATGCACGAGTTCTCTCGGTGGCTCGGTGTCGGGCTGTCCATGGTGAGCGATGTCTACGATCCCGATCTGATCGTGATCGCCGGCGGAGTGGCGACGTCGTCCAGTCAATTTCTCAACGAAGCGACCGAGCACTGTGCACGCCTGGTGACGGGTGCGGGGCACCGCCCACTCGCGACCATCCGCGCCACCCAGCTAGGCGAAGCCGCCGGAATGATCGGTGCGGCCGACCTTGCACGAAGCGCGTTCTCGACGGCGTCGCACTGACGCAGGCGAGGCCTCGCGCCGACGGTCCGGACGCGACCTCACGGTCCGGTTCTGTGATGCTTCTCCCGTGTGCGCACTATCTGTGGCTGGCGTCATAAACGGTAGGTACAGTTTCCTCTGCACCCGATACTCGACATCGTTGGTCTCACCAGGAAGGACGCCATGTGGTACTGGCTGTTCAAGTACGTCCTCATCGGTCCGCTCCTGGTTGCACTGGGTAGGCCGACGATAGAGGGCCTCGAGAACATTCCTGCGCGAGGACCGATGATCCTCGCCAGCAACCATCAGGCGGTTCTCGACTCGTTCTACCTGCCGCTGAAAGTGCAGCGGCGCATCACGTTCCTCGCGAAGAGCGAGTACTTCACCGGCCCCGGGCTCAAGGGCGCATTCCAGAAGTGGTTCTTCACCGCGGTCGGTCAGGTCCCCATCGACCGGACCGGAGCGGATGCGGCGCAGGACGCGTTGAATGCAGGCGCGCGAGTCATCGGCAAGGGCAAGCTCCTCGGTATCTATCCCGAGGGCACCCGTTCGCCCGACGGTCGGTTGTACAAGGGCAAGACGGGCATGGCGCGGCTTGCTCTGCAGACCGGTGTTCAGGTGGTTCCCGTCGCGATGATCGGCACCGACAAGATGAACCCCATCGGTTCCAAGATGTGGCGGCCGGCGAAGATCACCATCAAGATCGGTAAGCCCATCGACTTCTCGCGCTTCGACGGCATGGCGGGCAACCGCTTCGTCGAGCGCGCAGTCACCGACGAAGTCATGTACGACCTGATGTTGCTGTCCGGTCAGGAGTACGTGGACGTGTACGCGGCGTCGATGAAGAAGAAGCCCGAGGACTCCGCCGTCGCAGGTTCCGAGCGAATCCCGGACACCCGCGCGAGCTGAGTGTTCTGCGGGGTCGTCAGGACGAAGACGGGGTTCGACCGACTCCGGGCGAGCGAAGCAGCGCGATGACGACGACGAGAGCAGCGGCGCCCCAGAGAACGTACGACGACGCCGCTACCTGGTCCCACAGCGGCCACCCGAGTCCCGAGTAGCGGCCGGGTGCCAGCCGCCAGTGCGGCGCGAAGTGCATCAGGACGACGCCGACGCCGACGAACGCCAGCGTCAGGTAGCTACGCCTGCGGTAGGCGAGTGCAGAAAGTGCCACCATGAACGGAACCACCCATACCCAGTGGTGAGACCAGGACACCGGAGACACCAGCAAACCGAAGATCGCGTTCACTCCCAGGGCCAGGGCGCCTTGCCCGGCCGAGAAAGCTCGGCGCATCGCAAGCGCCGCCACCGCGAGGACGCAGCACGACAGGGCGATCCAGAGAACCGAGCGAAGCGAATCGTCGAGTCCGAATCGCGCGAGCACACCGGTGATGCTCTGATTCGCGGGGTACGCGGGCCTACCGATTCGGTCGGAATCGATCAATGTGTCGGTCCAGTAGGTCACCGAGTCCGAGAACGTGATCAGGAATCCGAGTGCGGTGAACGCAGCAAAGCTGATACCGGCCACGACGGCAGCACGAAAGTCCTTGCGAAGCAGGAAGTACAGGACGAAAACGGCAGGTGTCAGCTTCACCGCGGCAACGAAACCGATGAGGAGTCCGCGCGGCCACGGAGTCTTACGAAGCAGGCAGTCGGCGGCGACGAACGCCATCAGCACGATGTTGATCTGCCCGTAGTCGAGAGTCGAGAACACAGGCTCGAGCAGAAGCGCAGCGGCGAAGATCCCGGCCGCGGACCACAACAGAACAGGACCGGGTAGGTGCTGTTCCCTCCATGCGGACACCGAGGCGCCGAGGGAAGACGCCACGCCGAGCGACCTCAACGTCAGCACGATGGTGGCGAACAGCAACACCAGCGACACACTCGTCACGATGATGTTCGCCCAGTACAGGCTCACCGCGGACAACGGACTGAACAGAACAGCGGCAATGGGCGGGTACGTGAAGGGAAGAGTGTTGCCCAGCGCAGTCGGAGGCATCTGCCCGTACAACGGCGAACCGGACGCGAACACGCCACCGCCGATTCGGTAGACGTCCAGGTCGATCCGGTAGTAGTTCCCAAGAGGTGTCAGCCCACGTAAACCGGGCAAGCCGAGAATGTTGTACGCGATGCCCGCCAACGCTGCGGCCGCGATGATCACGCACACGGCGACGAGCGACGGCGACGTGCGACGTCGCGTCGATCCCGCCGACGGATCCGCGGCGATCTCGGGTGTTTCCAGCATCGTGTTCCTTCTGCGTGCTCGATAGCGATTGACGACGGTGTGGCACCACCCACCCCGATTCTTCCGCAGGCTCCACTCACTGCTGAGCCTGATTCATTCCGCAGGCTCCACTCACTGCTGAGCCTGATTCATTCCGCAGGCTCCACTCACGCCGACCCTGTGGCTGACCGATAGTCTTCGAAGCGTGCGCTACTTCTACGACACCGAGTTCATCGAGGATGGTCGCACAATCGAGCTGGTCTCGATCGCTGTGGTCTCCGAGGACGGACGTGAGTTCTACGCCGTGTCCTCCGAGTTCGATCCCGAGCGGGCGGGCAAGTGGGTCCGCCGGAACGTCCTTCCCAAGCTGCCACCGTACTCGTCGCCGCTGTGGAAGAGCCGCGCGAGAATCCGCGACGAGCTGCTGGAGTTCCTGGTGCCGTACCCGGGTGCCGAAGTGGAACTGTGGGCCTGGGTCGCCGCATACGACCATGTCGCGCTGTGTCAGCTATGGGGATCGATGACCGAGCTGCCTCGATCGCTGCCGCGGTTCACTCGCGAGCTTCGTCAACACTGGGAGGACCGAGGTAGTCCGTATCTGCCTCCCGCGCCCGACGATGCACACGACGCATTGGCCGACGCCCGGCACAATCTCGCCAAATACAGGGCCGTCGAGGACGCCTCGAGCTGACACGGCGACGGACAGGGGAGCCCGACGCCGGCACCGGTATCGGTGCGAATATCCTGTAGCGGTGAACTGGACTGTCGACGTACCCATCGACCGCTTGCCCGACCTGCCGCCCTTGCCGTCGACATTGCGCCAGCAACTCGACGACGCGCTCGCACGGCCGGCGGCGCAGCAGCCGTCGTGGGATTCGGCCCAGGCAGCCGACATGCGGAAAGTGCTCGAGAGCGTTCCCCCGATCACCGTCGCAGGCGAGGTCGAGTCCTTGTCGGACCAGCTGGCCGCGGTCGCGCGGGGTGAGGCCTTCCTGCTCCAGGGTGGTGATTGTGCGGAGACGTTCGTCGACAACACGGAGCCGCACATCAAGGGCAACATCCGCACCTTGCTGCAGATGGCGGTCGTTCTGACGTACGGCGCGAGCCTGCCGGTGGTCAAGGTAGGCAGGATCGCCGGCCAGTACGCCAAGCCCAGGTCGGCCGATGTCGACGCGCTGGGCCTCAAGTCCTACCGCGGTGACATGGTCAACTCCCTCGTCGCGGACGAGGCTGTCCGCCAGCACGATCCGTCTCGCCTGGTGCGCGCGTACGCCAACGCGAGCGCTGCGATGAACCTCGTGCGCGCCCTGACCGGCGCAGGTATGGCAGATCTGCACAAGGTGCACGATTGGAACCGTGAGTTCGTCCAGAACTCGCCTGCCGGTGCCCGGTACGAGGCGTTGGCGGGGGAGATCGATCGTGGTCTGCGGTTCATGGACGCCTGTGGTGTCAAGGATCCCAACCTTGAAACCGCGCAGATCTTCGCCAGTCACGAGGCACTGGTACTGGATTACGAGCGCGCGATGCTGCGGCTGGACAACGCTGACGCCGAACATCCCAAGCTGTACGACCTGTCCGCGCACTTCCTGTGGATCGGCGACCGGACCCGTCAGCTCGACGGGGCGCACATCGCGCTCGCAGAGTTGATCAACAATCCCATCGGGCTGAAGATCGGGCCGTCCACCACGCCGGACATGGCCGTGGAATACGTCGAACGCCTCGACCCGACGAACAAGCCCGGCCGGCTCACCCTCATCTCGCGGATGGGCAACGGCAAGGTCCGTGAGCTACTGCCGCCCATCATCGAGAAGGTGCAGGCCACCGGACACCAGGTCATCTGGCAGTGCGACCCCATGCACGGGAACACGCACGAGGCGTCGACGGGATACAAGACGCGACACTTCGACCGAATCGTCGACGAGGTTCAGGGCTTCTTCGAGATCCACCGCGCGCTCGGAACGCATCCGGGTGGACTGCACGTCGAGTTGACCGGGGACAACGTCACCGAGTGCCTCGGTGGCGCTCAGGAGATCTCGGATCTGGATCTGGCCGGGCGCTACGAGACAGCGTGCGACCCCAGGCTCAACACTCAGCAGTCGCTCGAACTCGCCTTCCTGGTCGCGGAGATGCTGCGCGGCTGAAGTACTGCCGCATCAGGGCAACGACACGACGGTGACCGTCGACCCCGGGGCCACTCTGGATCCAGGCCCCGGGGTCTGCGACACCACGAGTGAGCCGTCGGTGTCGAAGACCTGACGGACCTGTACGTCCAAGCCCAACCGCTGAACCGTCTCTCGTGCCGAGCCGACGGACCGGCCGAGCAGTGACGGCACCGACACCGCGTTCGAGATCTGCAGTTCCACACTGCTTCCCGCGGTGACGGACGTGCCGATCTCCGGTGACGTACCCGCGACGCGGCCGCCGTCGACGTCCTTGTCGAACTGCTCCTGGGTGCCTGACACCGAGATGTCGACGGCGGCGAGCGCTGCCGTCGCCTCCTCGGCCGTCAAGCCGTTCACGTCCGGAACATCCACCGGCGGTGCGCCTTTGGAACGCAGGATCTTGACGGTGTCGCCGACGGCGAGTGTGGTTCCCGGCGCCGGATCCAACGCCGCGACCCCGCCGACGGGTGCGGTGGTGCTGAAAGCCTCACCGCCGTCGACCGGTTCGAAAGTTCGCTCACGCAACAGATCCTGCATGTCACCGATCGAGATGTTCGACGTGATGTCCGGAACGGTCGGCTTGCCCAGCGACACGAGCACGTCGACGGTGTCGCCCTTCGCCACCCGTGAACCGGAGGCCGGGTCGGTGCCGATCAGAGCATCGACCGGCATGGTGTCCGAGTAGGTGCCCTGGACGGTGTTCTCCAGGTCCGCGGCCGCGAGCGTGCTCTGTGCGCTCTGCAGATCCAATCCGCCGATTTCGGGGACGGAGGTGTATCTGCCCGATCCCATCCACCAACCTCCGATTCCCACGGCGACCGCCAGTAGCGCGACGATGGTCAGCCAGATGACGATGGCTCGGCGCGAACGCTGCCGGTCGGCATCGAAGTCGGGGAACTGGTACTCGCGGCGACCCGGTGCGCGCGACGGTGCGGCATCGGCCGAGTCGTCGTCGACGGTCGGTCCCGAAGCGTCGCCGCGATACGTCGGTGCAGTCTGAACGCGGGTGTGATGCACCACAGCATCCGGTGGGGGCGTGGACGACACCACCTGGGTGGGTGGTTCGGCGGCGGGGCGCTCGCCGGCGAACGTGGTGGGCGCACCCAACGCTGCAGCACTGCGATGTTCGGCCGAACGCCGCGGCGCAGGCACGCGGTACGGGGGCAGTTCCAACCGTCCACACACCACGCGGAGCGCACGTGCCATCTCGTCGGCGTTCTGGAACCTGGAGGCCGGGTCTCGATCGGTGGCGCGGGCCACCAGCTCGTCGAATTCCGGCGGTACACCAGCGATGTACGCGCTGGGATGGGGAACATCGTTGTCGATCCGCTGGTACGCGATCGAGAGGGACGTGTCACCGTTGAAGGGGGTACGCCCGGTCAGCAACTCGAACAGGACGACACCCACGCCGTACACGTCGCTGCCCGCATTGGCGGACCCGGTCGTCACCTGTTCGGGCGAGAGATAGGCGGCTGTGCCCAGAATGACGGAACTCGACGTGGCATTCGAGGCCGCCACGGCTCGAACGAGGCCGAAATCGGCGATCTTCACGTCCCCGCCGTCCGAGATGAGAATGTTCTCGGGTTTGATGTCGCGGTGAACGAGGCCTGCACGGTGAGCGGTACCCAGGGCGTCGAGAACCGGTCGGACCACCGCGGCAGCCGCGTGCGGCGGCATCGGCCCACGCTCACGGAGAAGTTCGCGCAGGGTTCCGCCCTCCACCAACTCCATGACCAGAAACGCGAACTCTCCGTCTCGGCCGTGGTCGTACACAGCGACGAGGCCCGGATTGTTGAGCCTGGCCACGGCCCTCGCCTCGAACTCGAACCGGGCGACGAACTGCGGATCCTCGGCGAACTTGGGGTCCATGATCTTGACTGCGACCGGTCGGTCCAGCCGGGTGTCGAGTGCGCGGTACACGGTCGACATTCCGCCACGTGCGATGGGCGCGTCGATCCGGTAGCGCCGATCCAGCAACGAACCCGTCGAAACGGATCCATGCAGATCTTTCCACATCACCTCGTCTACCTCCTGTGGAAAAAGTGGGCGCTGCCTACGTGATGGTAGCCAGGGTTGGTATCGACTTCGTCTCGGCCGCACCGAGCACCGACGTCGTCTCGGCCCGCGTTCGTGCGCGGTACGGGCGTTTTTCGTATACGAGACCGAAGCAGTTAACGTTACTGCAGTGAGCACAATCCCTTACTCAGGCGACGTCCTCGATCCGTCCGAATCGCTGCTACAGCTGACGGACGTGAGCAAAATCCTCGAGGTTCCGAAGTCGAGGGTCGAGCAGATGCTTCGCGACCGCCAGCTCCTGGCAGTCAAGCGTGAACGCGTCCCCGGCGTACCCGAGGTCTTTCTCGACGCCGAACGCCGCGAGATCGTCAAAGGACTTCCCGGACTGCTCGCCGTTCTCCACGACGGCGGATTCGAGGACGAGGAGATTCTGAAGTGGCTGTTCGAGGCCGACGACAGCCTCCCCGGTCGGCCCATCGACGCGATGCACGGTCACCTCATGCGCGAGGTGATCAGGCGCGCGCAGGCGATGGCGTTCTGAGGTTGATCCACCCGGTGGCGAGCAGCCTCGGCGCCGCCACCGACAGCCTCCGTCCGCGCGACACCCGCGCTCGCTCGAACAGCACTCGGTAGCCGTTCTCCTCGACCTCGCGCAGAATTCCGCTGTAGAGGAGCGACGCGGTCCGCATACCTGGGCGCACCCGAGGATCGAGAAAATCGATCCCTGGATCCGCGACCCGGTAGATCGCGCGGGTGTGCACGATCAAGTGGGCAAGCGCGCGGTCCACCCGCGGATCGGTTCGTTTCTCCCGACGGCAGTACCGAAGAAGATCCTCGTCCACGCCGAACGCCGCGAGCTCGTCGGTGGGCAGGTAGATCCGGTCTCGGTCGAGGTCCTCGCCTATGTCCCGAATGAAGTTGGTCAGCTGGAAGGCTTCGCCGAGGGCAGCGGCAGGCTCCTCCGCACCGTCGACGGCAGTGCCCAGAATAGGCAGCATCTCGAGGCCGATGACGGCCGCGGACCCGTACATGTATTCACGAAGTTCGGGCATGGTCCGGTAGCGGGCCTTGAAGAACTCGGTGCCCGGGATGTCCATGCGCATCGAATGGAAGAACGCACGGAAGTACTCATGATCGATGTGGTACCGGTTCACGGTGTCCACGAAGGCGCGAAGGACCATGTCCGACGGACCGGTGCCGAGTTGCTCGCCGTTCAGAGCCGCCGTCACTCGCAGTTCGAGCTCGTCGACGGAGGCGGCCGCACGTTCGTCCGCGGGTGCCAGAGACGTTGCAGCCGTGTCTGTTTCGGTCAGAGACCCGTCGACGTCGACGTCGATGATGTCGTCCACCATGCGCGCGAACCCGTAGAGAGCATGCACGGCAGCGCGCTTCTCGACCGGAAGAAGCCTCGTCGCGAGGAAGTACGTCTTACCGTGGCGGGCATTGAGATCCCGGCACAGGCGGTATGCGTCGTGCAGTGCTGGGTCGATCGCGTCGAGTTCACCCATGGTCGGCCGTACTCGTGCGGTCCGTCGTGTCGAGCTCGGACGTCTTCCTCGGACTTCTCTTCTCGGGGTGTCCGCGTAGGCGGAGCGGATCCACCCGAGTCAACGACACCGCAGCGACCACGGCCGCGAACGTTGCGAGCGCGACATGCGCAACCGTGTACAGCCCGATCGATCCGTCGGGCCGGAACACGAGCATCAACCAGGTGGACAGCCCCACGAGAACCATCAACGTCCTGGTCGACAACGCGAAACCGGCCGCGAGCGCCAGCGGCCACGAGTAGTACCACGGCAGAGCGGCGGGGGAGAGAACGACGATAGCGACGAGCGCGATGACGATGCCCTTCACCGCGTCCCGTTCGGTTCTGCGGAACAACCACCAGGTACCGACGATGATGACCGCCAACGCGAGCGCACACAGCATCCGTGTCACTTCGAGTACAGGGCCGAGACGGAGATCCAGGAACCACGACGTGCTGACGGTGACGAGGTGCGCGAGGATCGTGGGCAGGGATAGCCAGTTGATGATCTTGGCCGAGCCGGACAACGCCGTCAGCCACCCGATTCCGACACCGGCCACGACGGACGCGATCGCGAACACCGCGGCGAACACTCCTGCGCCGGTTCCCGCTGTCTTGGCGAACGACACGATGGGGGAGGACGGTGCACGATTCTCCGCGACGGCTTTCTCCCGTTCGTGAATCATCCAGATCCACACCATGAACGGCAACGCCAGCCCGGCCGTTGCCTTGATCGCGACCGCCACCGCGACCAGCGCGACGCCCGCAACGTGCTTGCGTTCGAGAACCAGGACGATTCCAGCGGTCATCAGACCGACCATCAGGAGCTCGTTGTGAACGCCGCCGATCAGATGGATGAGTACGAGTGGGTTGAGGACGGCGAGCCACAGCGCGATAGCGGGCCTGCCGCCGAGGTGCGACGCCAGACGTGGGACGGCCCACATCATCAACACGAGGCCCGGCAGCATCGTGATCCGCAGCAGCATCGTCCCCGCCACGACGTTGTCGCCGGTGATACTCGTGATGGCTTGACCCAGCAGGAGGAACAGCGGCCCGTACGGTGCCGTCGTCGTGGTCCAGACATTGCTCACGTTGTCCAACAGCATTCCGGGATTGGCCACCGGACCGACGGCGTACGGGTCGAAGCCGTCGCGTAGCAACGCCCCCTGCGCCAAGTACGAGTAAGCATCCCGGCTGAACATCGGGACGGCCAGCAACAACGGCGCCGTCCACGCCGGGACCACCCAACGCAACTCTCGCAGCGAGGTGCGGCCACCGAGCGTCGCGCGGCCCAGCCGGACCCAGGCGACGATCATCAGAAGGACACCGACCCACACGAGGATGCTGGAGAGAATCAGACCGTGGCCGAACCGTAGCCACGACAGGTGCATGGCTTCGAGCAACGGATCGCGGCGCCGGACACTGCCTGCGCCGAAGCCACCGAACGTGATGAGCGCCGCGCCCACGACTCCGAGGACGGCAGCGTGGCCTTCCGGACTACGAAGAAACGAAGCGAGGTGTCGAACCCGGGAATCACCCGCCGCACCCGAGGAGGAAGCAGTGCTCGAAACGGTGCTGTCGCCGGGTTTCTCGGATGGGGCCGAACCCTGAACCGGGGACATCGTTGCTGTCATCCTCCTCTCGGTGTCGCGGACTTGAAGTGCGTGTGGTCCGGACGGTGAACACGAAGCACCGCGCCGATGGCCGCAGTCAGTTTAGTTGGTGATTTCGCACGATCCGAACCATCCCGCGACTCGGGCGGATGTCACGGTGCGCCGACGATTCTCTCGGCGGCCAGTTTGCCGGACACCAGTACTGTCGGCACGCCGACACCCGGCGTGGTCGCCGAACCCGCCAACACGACGTTCGAGAGCCCGGCCACGAGATTCCGGCGTCGGAACGGGCCGGTCTGACGGAAGACATGAGCCGAGGAGAACGGCGAACCTTCCACCATCCCGCGATCGGCCCACGTCTGCGGCGTGTCGATGTGATCGATCGTCATCGACCGTATCCCGTGGTACCCGCGGCGCTCCAGCTCGATCCCCAGCTCCCGGACGTAAGGGTCGCGCAGCCGCGCCCAGTCCAGCGGTGCGCTGTCCAGATTGGGGCACGGGGCGAGCACGGACACCGGCTCACACGCCGTTCCACCCCGATGAACCAGCAACGACCGATCGGACACCGAGGGACGCGTGATCAGTAGCGACGGATCGCTCATGAGGGAGCCACGCCCGGAACGAGCGGTGATACGGCGGAAAGTCGCCGCCCAGTCCGCCCCGAAGTCGATGGTGTGGTGCGACTCGCTCGGCCACGTCGCGGTCACGGACGTGGGCACGGTGCCGTGGAAGACCACCGCCGACGGCGACACCCGGCCGTAGCCACGGCGTCGGCCCGCGGAAGTGACGTCCGCTCGGTCCAACAGCGCGTCGACGACGGGGAGATCCGGCGTCAGGACAAGTGCGTCACACGGAAACTCGGTGCCGTCGGACGTGACCACCGACGTCGCCCGGCCGTCGGTGACCACGATGTCCGCGACCTCGGTGCCGGTGACGACGGAACCGCCGTGCTTGCGGACTGCATCGGCCATTCCCGCCGCGATCGTCGCCATTCCGCCCACGGGGAAGTACACCCCGAGCGAAGTGTCCATGTGAGCGATCGCGCCGTAGACCGCGAGTGCCCGCGCAGGCGCCATCCCCGCGTACAGGGCTTGGAAAGTGAACACTCGACGCAAGCGATCGTCCTTCAGGAAGCGATCCACCTTGGGTCCGAGCTTGCCGAACCCGCCCAGACGGGCAAGGGTGAGGGTGTCGCGCAAGGCCGCCGGAGTCGACACGAGATCGAGAGGCGAGTCGAAGTTGGAGTCGATGTACCGATCGAACTCCGAGTCGAAGATCGCAGCGAGCCAGCGGCGTAGCGATCGATACCCCTCGGCCTCGGCAGCGCCGCACTTCTTCTCCACCTCCGCGGCCATCACCTCCGGGTCCGCGAAGACGTCGATGGACGTGCCGTCGGCGTAGCGCGTGTGATAGCTCGGCGCCAACGATTCGAGTTCGATCACCGGGGTGACGGACTGGAACGTCTCACCCACGGCGGCGAGGGCGGATTCGATCAGGTCGGGCATCGTGAGCACACTGGCCCCGTTGTCGATGTCGTACAGGTGCGATCCGTCCTCGTCCTGTACGGGATAGATGCCGACCCGGCCGCCGACGGACTGCTCGCGTTCGAGCACCGTCACCGACCGTCCCGCACCGAGGAGACGCAGTGCTGCCGAGAGACCGGCCAATCCGGCTCCTACGACGACCACCGAGTTCGTGGGTCCATTGATGGCGCGCACGTGAGCCTTTCGTCAGGTGTTCGGAGCGTGTACGTCAGTACTTGCGCTGTGTTGCTGCTGTGCCCATGCGCCGCAGTTGTTCGGCCGCACCTGGCTCGCACTCGCTGTTGTCGAGCGCCACGAAGGCTCGTTCGGTGAGATCCGAGATCCTGCGTTCGACATCGTCGACGGCACCCAGCTCGGTCAACGCTGTTCGGACGTCGCCGATACGCTCCTCGGACAGTTCGTGATCGCCGAGCGACTCGCGGATCAACGCGGCGGACGGCCCATCCGCATCGGCCAACGCAACGGCCATCAGCACGGTCCTCTTACCCTCGCGGATGTCGTCGCCCGACGGTTTCCCGGTGATCGCCGGATCGCCGAACACGCCGAGCAGATCGTCGCGGAGTTGGAACGCCAGTCCGATGTCGGTGCCGAAGGAACGGAACGCCGCAATCAGCTCGGGTGACGCATCGGCCAGGGCGGCGCCCAGGTGCAGAGGACGTTCGACGGTGTACGCCGCGGTCTTGTAGCGGTTGACGCGCATCGCTGCCTCGACGGACTCGTCCAACCCGGCCTCGGCTTCGATGTCCAGAAGTTGTCCACCGAGCACTTCGAGTCGCATCGACGACCACACCGGCGACACGCGCGCGGAGGCGTCCGCATCGATTCCGGACTCGCGCAGCATGTCGTCCGCCCAGCACAGGGCGAGATCTCCCAGCAGAATCGCGGCCGATTCACCGAACCTGGCCGACGAGCCTGCCCAGCCGGCGGACCGGTGGCGATCGGCGAGAGCAACGTGCACCGTCGGGAAACCGCGACGCGTCGTGGAGGAGTCGATGATGTCGTCGTGGATCAGTGCGCAGGCCTGAACCAGCTCGAGCGACGAGCAGGCTTTGATCACCGCCGCAGCCGCATCGCCCGACGGCTGCCCGCCTGCGCCGAGCCAGGCACTCCACGCGAACGACGGGCGGACGCGCTTGCCGCCCCGGAGAACGAATTCGGTCAGGTCGCGCACGGCGGAGGCGTACCCACCGCCCACGGCGGCGACCTGTTCACGACGGGATTCGAAGAACTCCGCGAGAGCGGTCTCGACCAACTCGCGAGGTGCGGTGGCACCGGCCGAGTCGACCGGTGCGCCGACGGAGGTGTCGACGGTCGTCGGGTCGACGGTGCTGGGCGTGGTCGTTTTCCCGGACAGAAGATCCTCCAGTCGATCCGAACGTGCAGGCTGCGGTTTCAACAGTAGCGGTCCGCGTCCGATTCGCACGCTCCGCGACCTTCCCTCGCACCACCTCAGGCGAGAATCTATGATGTCTCGGTGACATTTGATTCCGTCAGGGGGCGGTCGAGCGACGGATTCGTGACGAGGACGCCGTCGATAGTGGACCGGCTGCGCAGTGACGGCGCGGCACGGATTCCGTTCTCCGTCGAGTTCTCACCTCCTCGCGACGAGGCCGGTGAAGCTCGTTTGTGGCGCGCGGTGCGGGAATTCGAGCAGCTGCAGCCTGCGTTCGTGTCCATGACCTACGGGGCGGGTGGGTCCACCAGGGATCGGACGGTGCGTGTCACCGGCCAGATAGCCGAGGAAACGACGCTGCTGCCCGTGGCGCACCTGACCGCCGTCTCGCACAGTGTGGACGAGCTGCGATCCATGGTCGGTTCCTATGCGGACCGCGGAATCTCCAACATCCTGGTCCTTCGTGGTGACCCTCCCGGTGATCCGCTCGGCGACTGGGAAAAGCATCCGGACGGTGTCGAATACGCGGACGAGCTGGTCACGCTCGTGCGGGAGCTGGGCGACTTCCACGTCGGTGTCGCGTCGTTCCCCGAAGGCCACTACCGTGCGCTGAATCTGGAACAGGACACCCAGGTTCTGGTGAACAAGCTCCGTGCAGGAGCCGAGTACTCCATCACCCAGATGTTCTTCGACGTCGACGACTACCTCCGTCTGCGAGATCGGGTGGCCGCGTTCGACCCCGAGCAGGGGGCAAAGCCCATCGTCCCGGAGATCATGCCGATCACGTCGCTTCGCACGGTGCGACGGGCCCTGGCGCTGTCCGGGTCCGCGCTGCCGAAAGCGTTGGACGACCGCTTCACCGCCGCAGCCGGGACCGGCCGAGAAGAGGACAGGGCAGCGGTGCGCGAAGTGGGTATCGAACTCGCGACGCAGATCGGTGAGCGGCTGATCGCCGAAGGCGCACCGGCGTTGCACTTCATCACCCTGAACTTCGCGAAGGCGACGCGCGAAGTGCTCACCAACCTCGGATTGTGCGCCGCCAGGGTCTAGGACCCAACGGTTGTCGGTAGCACGTGCCCGGAGAACTCGTCAGAGCGGACGACCCTTCCAGGTGATCGAGCCGGTCCTCGATCTGAGAAACGAGTCGACCGTCAGTGCGCCGTACAGCAGCACGGACACCGGGTGAACCGACGCTGCAGCAACAGCTCCTGGACCGACGACCCCCGACTCGGCTCGGGCGGCCACGACACGTGCTGCCACCGCCGCGCCGTACCCCACGAGCCCCCACCGACGAGTACGGCCCGAGCCGAACACTGCAGCGACGGGCGGAAGCACGTAGGCGAGCGCAGCCGCGCCGAGAACCGCGGTCGAACCGACCGGACCGCCGAACGCACTCCACAGCCAGCGGCTGTATCCCGCGCGGAGATCGGACCAACCGTCGTACATCCGGCACCGGGCCAGCTCACCACCCAACACCACGGCCGTACGGTGCCCGGCCCTGCGTAGCGCCCGGGCAATGTCCAGATCCTCCGTGGCGCTGCTCGCGACCGACTCGTGTCCCCCGACATCTCGATACGCGGCGGCGTCGAACATCAGGAACTGACCGCACGCGACGACGGTCGACGGCCTGGTCGAGGTGTTGGCGACCCGTACCGGCAGCGTCGACAACCAGGAGAAACTCAGGAGTGGTTGCACGAGACGCTCGGCGACGCTGTCCGCCCGTTGCCGTGGCCACGGACTGACGAGGGCGCTACGCCCGCGTCGGAGCTCCGTCACGGCCGCAGCTATCGCCCCGGCCGACAGGCGCACGTCGGCGTCGACGAACGCTATCCAGTCGGGCTCGCCCGCCAGAGCTCGCGCCGCCAGCGTGCGGCAGGCAGCCGCTTTGCCCGTCCATCCCGGTGGCGGTTCCGTCGTCGAGCGGCGTACGTCGAACCGTGGATCGGAATCAGCCGCGGCGACGGCAGCGCCGAACGTGCCGTCGGTCGACCCGTCGTCGAGAACGAACACCTCGAGGGTGGGGCAGTGAACCTGCTGCCGTAGATCGGTGACGACCGCCGAGACCAGATCGACCTCGTTCCTTGCCGGTATGCAGACGGCGACCGAGCCGGGAACATCGGATGTGGGCCGCCGCAGCGACCTCATCGACAGCGCATTGACGAGCGTCGTCGCCGCACCGACACCAGCGAGAGCCGCACCGGCCGCCGTCGCCCGCCTGACCGCGTCGCGGAAATCGGTCACACGGACGACGGTGTGCGTCGCACGGGAGGATTGCGTGTCACCCACGCCATGGCGCCGACGATCGCTGCGATGCCGACGGTGACGCCCCCGACGATTCCTGCCCATCCTGCGAAACTGCGTGTGTTCGGGTCGGGGTAGTTGACCTCGGCGCGCATCGACGTGACCTCACCCGCCGGCAACTTCCAGGTGATGATGTTGTCGCCCTCACGGGTTCCGTTGGTGGTACCGATTCGAGCCGGGAACGCGATGGTGAACTGCACGTCCGTGCCCTGAGCGGGAACGTTCTGCAGATCGGCCTTGCCGTCCAGAGTGACGGTGTCCCCAGCGCGCTGGAGCACCAGTTGATAGCTGCCCGTTGCCTGTTCGGACATCTGGCCGAGGGTCTGCACGTCTCCGAAGGACAGATCGTTGAATCGAGCTTCGGTGCCCACGTATCCGTCCTGGCGGTACTCCTGGATGCGGATCTTGCTGGCAAGAGTCGACGGTGCGACCAACTGGGGGCCGGTGTCGGCGTCCGACGTGGGAATCGTCGCGGCCACGATCTGACCGGACACCCGATCGTCCGCGGACACACCGATCGACACCTGGGCGCGGAGGCACCCGGTCAGTAGCGGCGCGAGCAACAGGGTGAGCGCGAGCACCTTCGCGATGCGGTTCCGTCTACGAGTACTACGTTCGCGTGATGTCGACTGCACAGCGACATCGTGCCAGAGAACCAGACCGGTCGACGACGCACGGTGACGATCACCGCGCCGTGTCGATCGTCCTTCGCCTCGATCGGGTGGTCCACGTCCACGCGAGGGGAACGCCGACGGTCCCCATGACGACGAACCCGTAGATCGCGGAGAATCGAAATTCGGGACCGGAGAGGAAGACTGCGTGCGCGAAGGCGGAGCCCAGCCACGTCCACATGAACAGGACGATGGGTGCGGAATCTGTGAGACGAGGCGGATCCGTCCGGATCACCGACTTTCCGGCGAACTCCACGATCACGGCCATCGACAGTGCCACGACGAACCAGCCCAGATAATTCGTCACCGGAATCGACGGGATCCCGGGGAGTCCGGCGATGGGCGAGGTCCATGTCCACTGCCCGTCCGTGACCATCTGGGTGTCGAGGTAGAGGTCCCAACCGACCATTGCGACCGCCGTCATGACGATCCGGTGCAGCGGCGCTCGCTGATCCGGACCGACACGGTGCAGCAGAAGCGAGACCGCGCACCAGATGGGGTAGAAGCCGGCCGTCCAGGCCAACGGCACCACCGCGGGAACACCGAGGATGTCCGGGCCGAGTCGACTCGTGGCGTAGAAGTACGAGCCGAACGGGAACCCGGTTGCGGTGCCGACGATCTCGGCAGCGATACCGAGCCCGGCCGTGGTGACGAACAGTACTGCCGCCCACTTGACGCCCCGGGTGATCGCGGCGTGCACGAGAGCGGACGCCGCGAGGAGCGCGACGACGGCGACAGTCACGACATCGCGGTTCGAGCCGCTCACGAGCGGATAGACGATCTGCGCCGTCACTGCACTTCCGGCGAGGATCCACACGAATCTGTTCATCGCCGCTTCCGTCCCAGCCACGCTCGGACACGGCCGCCGCCGTGGTCGGACAACGCGATCTTCGCCGCCGTCCGTCCGCTGGCCGCGGACACGCCGCCGCCGGGATGGGTGGATGCGCCCGTCAGGTACAACCCCTGCGCACCGGGCACACGATGGCCCGCGAGTTCGGGGACGGGACGCCAGATCATCATCTGGTCCAAGGACATCTCCACGTGCATGATGTTCCCGCCGATCATTCCCAGTTCGCGCTCGATGTCGGTGGGGGACTGGACGTAACGGTGCAGGATCGTGTCGCGGAAGCCGGGCGCGTACGACTCGAGCGAGTCCACGATGCGGTCGGCTTCGGTCTCCGCAAGATCCGTCGCCACGCGCTCGGTGTCCGACGCACGCCATCGCCGTCCGTCGGACAGGGTGTGCGGATGCCACTGCGACCAGAGGGACACCTGGTGTTCACCCTCCGGTGCCACGCTCGGTTCGATTGCAGTGAACGACATCCCGAGGACGGCAGGCTCGGGCGGCAGATCTCCTGCCAAGGCGTGACCGTGCGCACGGCGCAGTTGCCGACGATCGTGCACGAGCAACTGCAGACCGGAGGTACCGTCCTGCACCGATGGTGCACTGGAATACTGCGGCACGGCGGAGGTCGCGAGTCGGACCGCCATTCCCAGGCCGGGCCCGACGCGGATTCCTCGGCGCCACGCCTCCGTTCGTCGACGATCGAATCCTCCGGCGTCGAGCAGGTCCAGAGTCGTCAGAACATGGCAGCCGGCGACGACCGTGCGACTGCGAATCGACCGACCCGATTCCGTGTGCGTCGTCCACCCGTCGCCGGACCGCGCCACTGATATGGCGCCGTCACCGACGGTGAGCCGACCCCCCGTGGCGACGAGCTTCGAGATCATTGCCTCGGTCAACGCGCCGCTTCCGCCGACGGCGCGACCGGGTGGAAGTGTGTGCATCAGCGCGGCGAAGCCAACCATGGGGGCGGTGCCCGGTTCCGACATCGGCGGGCCGGACTGCGCACCGAACCATGCGAGGGCAGCTTTCAGCCTCTCCGACGAGAACGTGGCGTCGAGCAGCGCGTCGCCGGTCGTGAGGAACTCGCGGGAGAGAGCACTCCCGCCGTCCGGCGCATCGAGTCCCCAGAAGGAGCGCACCAGATTGGCTCCCGTCGGCGCCGCCGAGAACGCTTTCATGGTGCGTGCGCTGCGCGGCCCCCAGGACGCGACGAACGTCCGATACGCTTTCGCATCCGCAGCACCGCACGACCGCGCGATGGAGTCACAGGTGGCGTCGAGGTCGCGACGAAACACAATGGCCTCGTCGTCGGTACCGGGTGCGCCGGGAGCGATCGCCCACGGATCGCAATCGACGTAGGCGAGACCATGGTCGGCCAGACCGAGTTCCTCGACGATGCCGGTATGCCGAACCATGATGTGAGCAGACGAGCCACGGTCGACTCGGTGTCCGGGAAAGCGCTCGGCGGACGACACACCACCACCTGCGATCGTGTCCTTCTCCACGACTTCGACGGACAGGCCGGCGTCGGCCAGGTAACACGCGGAAGTCAAGGCATTGTGGCCTGAGCCCACTACGAGAACATCGATCACGGCACCAGCGTATAGATCGTCACCGATTGGGCGGTTCGTCCGTTTCGAACGGCAGTGCGTGACCGAGAACTGCGAACGGTCGACGGTCGCCCGCGAAGGTGAAATCGCGGAGTACGTCTCCGAAGCCGAGGCTTCGGTACAGGCGCCATGCGCGGTTGTTCTCGTTCTCCACTTCCGGAGTGGACAGCAGCACGGTGCGCTCGGGGCGGTCGCGAAGGAGTCTGCGTGTCAGGGCACGGCCCAGTCCGTGACCCTGCGCACGCGGGGACACGTGCAGCTCGGTCAGTTCGAAGTAGTCCGAGAGGACCGAGTCGACGTACTCGTCATCGGCGCCGGATCTGCGCAGACCGTCCCTGACCTGCTGGTGCCACCACTGATGCCTAGCACCCCTGTACCCGTACGCGACGGCGACGAGAGGGGAGTCGGGCGTGGGCAGGACTGCACCGACAGCGCACCATCCGGGTCGGAGGACGTGCTCGGACCACATCGGGGCGCGGTGATACTCCGTGCCTTGCGGGTAACCCATTGCCTCGACGTAGATCGCCAGCGCTTCGGGAAGGCGACGACGGAGTTCTCGGGCGGACAGATCGACCAGGTACGGGGTCGGTTCCGCGTCGGTAGCGACTGTTCTCAACCTTTCCTTGACGACTTGTCGGTGGGCACAGCTATATTGAATATGTCGAACGGATGTTCGATGTCGGTGATCCGGCGATGACCCCGAGGGAAGCGGGGCTCGCTGGATCCCTGACCTTAGATCGTCGTCGACGTCCGGTCGTTTCGGAAATTGCGGTCACGAACGGCGAACGAAATCGGGAGGTGTTCGAGTATGGCTACGAAGGTTCTCCGTGGTGATGTGCGTCCGCCGGTGTCGCCGCGTGCTCGTGTACTACTGGGCCGGGCAGATGCCTTGCTGTCGGGTTCCCTCGGCGCCGAGTCGGTCGCCGACCAATTTCTGGACTGCTACATGGCAGCCCTCCGTGGAGCGGCTGCCATCCTGGAAGTCGCGCCCGCGACGCGAGCAAGATCACGCAGCGCATGGGTGCTGCTGGCAAAAGCCGAGCCGGAGCTCGAAGCCTGGGCGGAGTACTTCGCGAGCTACTCATCGTTGCGGGCCGCTCTCCAGGCCGGTGTGTCTCGCTCCATCGACCAGGACGCTGCGGACACGTTCTATCGCGAAGTCGGCCGTTTCCTGCATGTGGTGGAGGATTTCATCGGTGCGGATTCACGTCTCGATCGTGCACTCCTCCCGCCCCGATCGATGTCGGCGTGAAGGCTGATTCTGTTGCGGTCGTGGTGTCGTTCGCCGGAGTTCGGTGCGCCGGAGGAGTCGAGTTGCCGAGTCCGCATGCGACTTGTCGGGGGTCTGCGCAGGGAAACTTCGGACATTCTCAGGAACACATGGACCGAGTAGGTGGTAAGCAGTCGATTCACCTCGTATTATCAATAGCAGGTAGCCGCCAGAGTCAGCTTCCCGTCGTTTCGCACCCGAAATGACTTCTAATATCTGTGCAGGGGGAGGTACCGTGCCACTCTCCGAGCACGAGCAGCGCATGCTCGATCAGATCGAGAGCGCTCTCTACGCCGAGGATCCCAAGTTCGCTTCTCACGTGAGAAGCGGCCGTATGCGTACGGCTTCGAGCAAACGTCGCTTCCAAGCGGCCGCTTTGTTCGTCTTGGGGCTTGTTTTGCTCATCGCCGGGCTGGCGCTGCCGTTCAAGCCCGGTGGTTTCCCGGTGATCAGTCTCGTCGGCTTCGTCTTCATGTTCGGCGCCGGTGTGCTGTTCCTACTCGGTGGGTCTCGTAAGGGCGCTGCTGCGTCACAGGAGGAGTCCGAAGCGACTGGCTCGGGCGGACCCAAGAGTTCGGGGCCGAAACCCAAGTCCGGCCGCAAGAGCGGCGGCGGTTTCACTTCCCGTATGGAAGATCGGTTCCGGAAGCGATTCGAACAGGACTAGTTCTCTCCGTCTCCATGTCGCAGGCGCTGCGCCACTGAGCCGGATGCAGTGAAGCCGGACGCAGTGGAGTCGGATGCAGTGAAGCCGGAAAAGCCATAGATTCAGAGACAACGGAACACCACAGAAGCGGTGCTCACCCGAATGGGTGGGCACCGCTTTCGTATGTCCCGGTTGTGTATGGCCCGCACCCCGCATGGGGGTGCGATCCGGCCCTGTCGAGGACGAACCAGAACCTCGTCACCCACTTCCCCCCACCGCGTGGGGGAGCGAACTGCGCAATCCCCACTTTCAACCACCACCATCGTCGATGACCGATCCATTGTCGGATGCGACCTTCTGACCTGGACTTTTGTTCGATCGTCTCGTTCGGGGCTCTGTGTAGGTCGACAATCGTCGATCGGTGCCGATACGCTTCCCCACAATCAACCACCAAGTTGACCTGCGGTAATTGGGGTACATCCCAAAAATATTCCTCCCGATGGATTGAAAGTGGAGGAAAGTGGGGTAATGTGGTGGCAGCAGCGAGAGCGGGAGGTGTCGAGTGTTCCTCGGTACCTACACGCCCAAGCTCGACGAGAAGGGCCGGCTCACGTTGCCGGCGAAGTTCCGGGATGCGCTGAAGGAGGGTGTGATGGTGAGCAAAGGTCAAGACCACAGCCTTGCGATCTACACCCAGGAGGCGTTCGCGGAAAAGGTAAGAAAGCTCACCGAAGCATCTCGTTCCAATCCGGTTGCCCGCTCGTACATCAGGCAGCTCGGTGCGGGCACGGACGAGCAGAAGCTCGATGGTCAGGGCCGCATCATGCTCAGCTCGGACCACAGGCGTTACGCGAGTCTGGAACGCAATGTCGTCGTGAACGGATCCATCGAGTTCATCGAGATCTGGAACGAAGAAGCCTGGGCTCGCTACTCGTCCGAGGGTGAGCAGAGTTTCTCGGATGCAGTGGATGCGTCCCTGGAAGGAATCTTGTAACCGCAGGAATCTTGTAACCGCAGGAATCTTGTAACCGCCCGGATCAACCGCCGAGTGCCGCGAGGCCTCTGCCCGATCAGAACCCTGACGTTCTTCCCCAACGCCAGGTTTCGAAGATCAGGACCCTGACGTACTTCCCCGACGTCAGGTTCCTATCGGACAGGGACCTCGAGGCATTCGTCCACACCATCGATCGATGCGCGATCTCGACGCACCACCGCGCAGACGCACGAACCGGGAGGAATCATCGTGGAAGGCGAATCGTCAGCCGCCTCTGACAGCGCTCCCGAGGGCGACGACTCCGTCGACCGGCCCCAGCCGAAACACATCCCCGTTCGCCTCGAACGCGCGGACGAACTTCTGGGACCCGCCCTCACCGCAGCTCACGCGTCAGGTCTCACACCTGTGATGATCGATGCGACGCTCGGCCTCGGCGGACATTCCGAACACTTCTTGCGTACTTATCCGACGCTGCATCTGATCGGCCTCGACCGAGACCCGGACGCGCTCGCGCGTGCCGGCCGGCGGCTGGACGAGTTCTCGGATCGAACATCGTTCGTGCACACCACATACGACGGAATTGCCGACGCCCTCGAGCAGTCCGGCTTCGCGCCGCAGGACTCGGTCCACGCCATTCTGTTCGACCTCGGAGTGTCGTCGATGCAGCTCGACGAAGCGGACCGCGGATTCGCCTACTCGGTGGACGCCCCACTCGACATGCGGATGGATCCGACGGTCGGGCTGACTGCGGCGGACGTTTTGAACACCTACTCGCACGGTGACATCGCCCGCGTGCTCAGCACGTACGGTGAAGAACGATTTGCCGGACGCATCGCGTCGGCTGTCGTCAAACGTCGCGAAACCACCCCGTTCACCACGAGCGCGGCCCTCGTCGAACTGCTCTACTCGGCAATTCCGGCCGCGACGCGGCGAACGGGAGGTCATCCCGCCAAGCGCACCTTCCAGGCGCTACGGGTCGAGGTGAACGGCGAGTTGGATTCGCTCGAGACTGCCGTACCCGCCGGACTCGATGCATTGGCCGTCGGAGGACGTGTCGTGTTCATGTCCTACCAGTCGCTCGAGGATCGCGTGGTGAAGAAAGAGCTCACGCCCCGCGTGAAATCACGAAGCCCCGAGGGGCTTCCCGTCGAGCTACCCGGGATGGGACCCGAGTTTCGTCTTCTGACCAAGGGAGCGGAACGCGCGTCGGAAGAAGAAATCGAGGAGAACCCGCGCTCGGCCCCGGTGCGCCTGCGCGCGGCCGAGCGAATTGCGAGGAGATCGTAGATGACCATTACCTCGACTTCGTCACCGACCACACGGCGCCAGCGCCGCGGCGCCGGCTCGGGTCGCTCCGGCGCGGCATCGCGGGCGTACGAGCGTCGTCAACAACGCGCGTCCTCGCGCGGGGTGGAGCTTGCATCGAGCGGACATGCGGCAGCGAGGACGATGTCCGCGTCCATCGGTGCGCGAGTTCCGTTCGTCGCGTTGGTGATCGGACTCCTGTCCCTCGGTCTCGGTTTGACGCTGCTGTTGACGACGAGATCTGCCGGTGACTCCTATGTACTGAGCGATGCGAAGGCTCACAACGAGCGTCTCGTTCAGGAACGTGCGTCGCTGCAGCGTGATGTCGAATTGGCGGATTCCGCACCGGAACTCGCGCGCAAAGCCGCGGAGTTGGGGATGGTCCCTGCCGCGGGCGCTGCGCGCATCGTGGTGGCGGAAGACGGTTCGGTTCAAGTCGTCGGCACTCCCGCTCCCGCACAGGGCAACCCGGTTGCACCACTCGATCCACCCACCTCGCAAGGCACGTCGCAATCGGCCGATTCCGAGGCCCGCAACCCGTTGCAGGTGCGCAATCAGCCGCAGACGACCGCGCCGCGATCGGCATCGGACTCGACTGCTCCACGCTCGGCCTCCGACCCGTCGGGCACGCGGGCGGCATCCGACGGCGCAGGTACACCGTCCGGCGTCGCACCATCAGCCACATCCGCCACGCCGAACACGTCGAATGGCGCGGGAACCGAAGCCATGGGTGAACAATTGGTTCCTATGAGCATCCCGTCGGCGAGTCCTTCGGGTAGTCGGCAGTGACCAGGCCGACATCCGGGAACACTCGTCGTACACCAGCGCCGCACGAGCGGAGCCGGCGGAATGATTCCAGGCGGAACGCATCCGGCGGCACTGCGTCCGACCGAAGGCCCGCCCCGGCGCGAGGCGGGGTGCCTCCACGTCGCCCGCATCCCAGAGCGGGCAGTCGCTTCGACGCCTCGTCCTTCACCTTCCGCAACGGCTTCGGCCGCATCGTCATGTTCGGCATTCTCGGTGTCGTCGTACTGCAGTTGGTCTGGATCATGGGGGTCAACGGAACTCGCCTGTCCGTCGAAGCCGCGTCGCAGCGCACCACCACCCTGGTGGACGCAGCAGCACGAGGCTCCATCACGGACAGGAACGGCAAGCCCATCGCATTCACGATGGAGGCCAAGGCCCTGACGTTCCAACCCGTGCGCGTCCGGCAGGAGTTGGACGAGGCACGCGCCAAGGATCCCTCTGCGCCCCAAACCGACGACAGGCTGGCCGAGATCGCCGCAGGCATCCACGACGAACTGGGTGACATCGCGAACGAGAAGGACATTCTCGCCAAGCTGAAGAGCAACGACACGTTCGCCTACCTAGTCCGGGGAGTCGACTCGACCGTGGCGACACGGATCAGCGAAGAATTCGAAGAAGTCGGCCTCGAGCGGCAGGACATTCGCGAGTACCCGGGTGGATCACTCGCCGCCAACATGGTGGGCGCGACAGGATGGGACGGCCACGGCCTTCTGGGACTGGAGGATTCGCTCGACGCGACGCTGGCCGGAACCGACGGATCGCAGACCTACGACCGCGGGTCGGACGGCGCCGTCATACCCGGCAGCTGGCGCGACAAGCAGACCGCGGTGAACGGCTCGGGAGTGGAGCTGACCATCGACGCGGATCTGCAGTACTACGTCCAACAACAGGTGCAGCTCGCAAAAGACCTGTCCGGTGCGAAGAATGCGTCCGCAGTCGTGCAGGACGCACACACCGGCGAGGTTCTGGCGATGTCCAACGACAACACGTTCAACCCGGGTATCGGCGTCGGCAACAACGACCGCAACAAGGAGATGGGCAACCTCGCCGTCTCCACTCCGTTCGAGCCCGGTTCGGTCAACAAGATCATCACTGCCGCCGCCGCAATCGAATACGGCCTCACGACGCCCGACGAGGTGTTGCAAGTTCCCGGCGACATCTTCATGTCCGGTGTGTCGGTGAAGGACGCGTGGGATCACGGCGTGGTTCCCTACACGTCGACCGGTGTGTTCGGAAAGTCCTCGAACGTCGGCACACTCATGCTCGCTCAGCGCGTCGGCGAAGATCGCTTCGCAGACATGCTCTCCAGGTTCGGGCTAGGTCAACGCACCGATGTCGGGCTTCCAGGAGAGAGTGCAGGCAGCGTGCCGAGTCGAGATCAGTGGTCCGGCGGCACGTTCGCCAACCTCCCCATCGGTCAGGGTCTGTCCATGTCGTTGCTGCAGATGACGGCTATGTACCAGGCGATCGCCAACGACGGGATGCGGATTCCACCCCGGATCGTCAAGTCGACGGTCGACCCGGACGGAAATCGTACGGAGACCGACAGGCCCGAAGGCGTCTATGTGGTGAGCCCACAGACCGCGACGACCGTTCGCGACATGTTCCGTTCCGTCACGCAGGACGACACCGGGAACCAACGAGGAACCGGTGTCGCAGCGGGGATCCCCGGGTACCAGATCAGCGGGAAGACCGGCACTGCGCAGCAGGTCGATCCGGAATGCGGCTGCTACTCCAACTCGAACTACTGGATCACGTTCGCCGGCATCGCCCCGGCCGACGACCCCCGGTACGTCATCGGCATCATGCTGGACGCCCCGACCAGGAGTGCAGACGGATCAGGCGGACAGTCTGCAGCGCCGCTGTTCCACAACATCGCCAGTTGGATGCTCCAGCGCGACAGCGTTCCACTGTCTGCTTCCGGACCGAAATTGGTGCTGCAAGCCGACTGACAGTGACGCGCACCTCGCGTGTGGTTCGGCTGAAAGGGTCGGGGGTCAGCGTGGCCGAGCCGCGCCGGTAACCTGACTCGTCGGCCCGAAACCGAAAGTCCGTCCTGCAGCGCTCGGCGCAGCACCACGGCCTGCGGGTGGGCCTGAAGTAGTACGTCGAGCAGAAAGGAGCGCAGTGTCCGTGCCAGCAGAGTCGACCGATGCTCCGTCGTCGCTCAGACCGTCGAACCCACCGCGTACCGCGGTCGAGGACATCGCAGCCGCGGCGGAAGCCAGGCTGGTTCACGCGGCCACAGCGGACGGCTCCGAGCTGCCGTCGCCGTTCGTCACGGGAGTCGATCTTCGAGCGCAGGGAGTCGTCGCAGGCGATCTCTTCGCGGCACTGCCCGGATCGGCCGCGCACGGCGCCTCCTTCGTCGCGACAGCGATCGACAGGGGAGCAGCCGCGATCCTCACCGACTCCGAAGGTCTGGCGCTCGTCTCGGCGCAGTATCCGCAGCTACCGGTGCCCGTCCTCGTGCGTGACCGGCCGAGGGAGGTGCTGGGACACGTGTCGGCGCTCGTCTACGGCAATCCGTCGGAGAAGATGACCGTCATCGGCATCACCGGGACGTCCGGTAAGACGACCACGTCGTATCTGTTGGAAGCGGCACTGTCGGCCGCAGGCCGGCGAACCGGCCTGATCGGCACCATCGAGACCAAGATCGCCGGCACCCGAGTGCCGAGTGCCCTCACCACACCGGAGGCGCCGCATCTGCACGCGCTGTTCGCGGCGATGGTCGAGCAAGGTCTCGACACCGTCGTAATGGAAGTGTCCAGCCACGCACTGTCTCTCGGGCGGGTCGACGGCACGGTCTTCTCGGTCGGGGCGTTCACCAACCTTTCGCAGGATCACCTCGACTTCCACGACACGCTGGAGGAGTACTTCCTCGCCAAGAGCAGACTGTTCGCCGCTGAGTCGCGCGTCCACACGCGGTCGGCTGCCGTGTGCGTCGACGACGCTTGGGGCCAGCGCATGGCCGACATCGCGCGATCGGCGGGCTCGACCCTGCTCACCGTGTCCGTCCTCGGCGACGCCGACTGGAGTGTCGACGGGTGGTCGAAGGAACCGACGGGAACTCAACGATTCACCCTCGTCGACACTGCCGGCGACCGACACGCTGCATCGATCCGACTGCCGGGCAGATACAACGTCGCCAACGCCGCACTGGCGGCCGCGGTCTGTGCGGCTGCCGGCGTCGACGTGCGTCGGGCTGTCGCCGGAATGGCCGACGTCGACGTCCCGGGCAGAGTGCAGCGCATCTCCCGCGGCCAGAAGTTCCTCGCCGTCGTCGACTACGCACACAAGCCTGCTGCCGTCGAAGCCGTGATCGAGACACTGCGCGAACAGACTCAGGGCAGAATCGCGGTTGTCCTCGGTGCAGGCGGCGACCGTGACACCGCCAAACGTCCGTTGATGGGTGCCGCGGGTGCCCGAGGCGCCGATCTTCTCGTCATCACCGACGACAATCCGCGATCCGAAGATCCTGCACTCATTCGTGATGCGGTGATGGCGGGTGCCCTCTCGGTCGACGAGTCGGCCCGGGGTGAGGTCAGGAACATTGCCGGCCGCGGCGCTGCGATCGCCGACGCGGTGAACTGGGCGCGTGAAGGCGACGTCGTGCTGATCGCGGGTAAGGGCCACGAAACAGGTCAGGAGATCGATGGGGTGAAGTATCCGTTCGACGACCGCGTCGTGCTCGCCGATGCCCTCGATCGCGCGACCGATGAACACGCAGGAGCCAGTTCGTGAAAGACCTGACCATCGCACAGATCGCCGACATCGTCGGGGGTGACATGCACGACGTGGAAGACCCGTCCGTGCTGGTCACCGGTTCGGTCGAGTTCGATTCACGCAAGATCGGCCCAGGCGGGCTGTTCCTGGCGCTCCCCGGTGCGCGTGTCGACGGCCACGACCACGCGGCTGCAGCAGTCGCGGCAGGCGCTGCCGTGGTGCTGGCGGCGCGGCCGGTCGGCGTCCCGGCCGTCGTCGTCGCACCGAAGCCGCACGATGGCAAGGCGATGGCACTGGAACACGACTCCGACGGGTCCGGTGCCGCGGTTCTGGCGGCGCTCAGCGCGCTCGCCCGCGCCTCGGCGGTGGAACTGACCGCTGATTCCGGGCTGACGATCGTCGGAGTGACGGGTTCGTCCGGAAAGACCTCGACGAAGGACTTGCTGGCCGCGGTGCTGCGACCACTCGGATCCGTCGTCGCGCCGCCGGGCTCGTTCAACAACGAACTGGGCCATCCCTGGACAGTCCTGCGCGCCGACGAGTCCTCGGACTTCCTCGTGCTCGAACTGTCCGCGCGGGGTGTCGGACATATTGCCGCCCTTGCCCACGCTGCCCCTCCTCGCATCGGCGTCGTACTCAACGTAGGCACAGCCCACCTCGGTGAATTCGGTTCCCGAGACATCATCGCCGTCGCCAAAGGTGAACTGGTCGAAGCGCTTCCGAGTGCCGCGGACGGCGGCGTGGCCATCCTCAACGCCGACGACCGACTCGTGTCGGCCATGCGCACGCGCACGTCGGCTCGGGTGGTGACCGTCGGGATGTCTCCGGACGCGGACATCAGGGCCGAGAACGTCACACTCGACGCCGAAGCGCGAGCCCGTTTCACCATGGTCACCCCGGCTGGAACCGTCGACGTGGTATTGGCCGTCCACGGTGAGCACCAGGTCGGCAACGCCCTCGCAGCCGCCGCCGTCGCTCTCGAATGCGGCGGCACCCTCACCGGGATCGCCGATGCACTCACCGGTTCCACCGCGGCTTCCGTCCGGCGCATGGACGTTCGGACGAGACCGGACGGCGTCACCGTCGTCAACGACTCCTACAACGCCAACCCCGACTCCATGCGCGCAGCGCTCAAGGCTCTCGTCACGATGTCGAGGTCGGGAACCGGGCCACCGCGTCGAACATGGGCGGTTCTGGGGGAGATGGGCGAGCTGGGGCCGGATTCCGTCGTCGAACACGACGCGATCGGACGCCTTGCGGTACGGCTCGACGTGTCCAGGTTGATCATCGTCGAGTCGGGCCGCCCGACCAGAGCCATGCACCAGGGCGCAGTCATGGAAGGCTCCTGGGGCGACGAATCGATGTTGGTTCCCGATCGGGAATCTGCCGTCGCGGTGTTGAGGGAAGAACTTCGACCGGATGACATCGTGCTGGTGAAGGCATCGCAGTCCGTCGCACTGTGGACCGTCGCCGACACACTGCTGCAGGACGGCGAGGACGCCGGGGAGAACACGACAACCAACGGGGAGGCACCGCAGTGAGACAGATCCTCTTCGCCGGAGGCATCGCGCTCGCTGTGGCGATTCTGCTGACACCGGTGCTGATCAAGGCGTTCTCCAAACAAGGCTTCGGCCAGGAGATCCGCGTCGAAGGCCCGGCAAGTCATCAATCCAAACGTGGCACGCCGACGATGGGCGGAGTCGCGATCCTCGCCGGTCTCTGGGCTGGTTACTGGGGCTCGCACCTGATCGGAATCGGCTACGACGCCGACGGGCCGTCGGCGTCCGCGTTGCTGGTTCTCGGGTTGACCACGGTCCTGGGTCTCGTCGGTTTCCTCGACGACTTCATCAAGATTCGCAAGCAGCGCAATCTGGGTCTGAACAAGACAGCGAAACTGGTCGGCCAGCTGTTCGCCGCAGTTCTGTTCGGCATCCTCGCACTGCAGTTCAAGGGTGAGAACGGGCTCACTCCAGCTAGCATGCAGCTCTCCTACGTGCGCGATATCGCGACGGTCAGCCTGGGCCCACTCGTGTTCATCGTGTGGTGCTACTTCCTCGTCACGGCATGGTCCAATGCCGTGAACCTCACGGACGGACTCGACGGTCTTGCGGCCGGTTCGATGACGCTCGTCCTCGGCGCCTACACCGTCATCACCTTCTGGCAGTACCGCCAGTCCTGCTCCACCAATCCGGGCCCCGGATGCTACGACGTGCGTGACCCTCTGGACCTGGCGCTCATCTGCGCGGCCGCTGCCGGTGCCTGCATCGGTTTCCTGTGGTGGAACGCAGCTCCAGCAAAGATCTTCATGGGCGACACCGGGTCGTTGGCCCTCGGTGGACTCATCGCCGGCTTGTCCATCGTGACGCGTACCGAACTGATCATGGTCGTCATCGCGGCACTGTTCGTCGCCGAGGCGGCCTCCGTCGTGATCCAGGTCGCGGTGTTCCGATCGAGTCGACGGCGTGTGTTCCGTATGGCGCCGTTCCATCACCACTTCGAGCTCGCAGGCTGGGCAGAAACCACGGTGATCATCAGGTTCTGGCTACTGGCGGCCATCGCGTCGGCCGTCGGCCTTGCCTTGTTCTACAGCGAGTACCTCGCCGCTGTCGGTGGATAGAGCTCGAATCCGGTGAAGGGGAGTGCGATGTCCGACGACGTGGCGTGGCTGAGGGACAAGACCGTGCTGGTCGCCGGGGGACGGGTATCCGGGTTGGCGACCGTCGGGCCGCTCCGCGCCCTCGGTGCGCGAGTACTCGTCACCGATACCGACCCGGCCGCGGTGGACAAGGCGCATGCAGCCGGTGCCGACGGCATCCTGCAGGACGACCTTCTCGCGGACGGTTCCGCATTCGATTCGATCGCGCTCGTCGTCACCAGTCCGGGCTTTCGCCCGGACGCGCCGGTGCTCGCGCGTGCCGCCGCACTCGGTATTCCGATCTGGGGAGACATCGAGCTGTCCTGGCACGTCGACCGCGCGGGTGTGTACGGCCCGCCGACGACATGGCTGGTGGTCACGGGAACGAACGGGAAGACCACGACCACCTCGATGTTGGCGTCCATCCTCGAATCGGCCGGTATGGCGAGTGCGGCGTGCGGAAACATCGGTCTGCCGGTGTTCGACGCTCTGCAGTCGGACCCGCATCCGGAGGTCCTCGCCGTCGAGTTGTCGTCGTTCCAATTGTTCTGGGCTCCGTCCGTCCGGCCCGCGGCGGGTGTCGTCCTCAACATCGCCGAGGATCATCTGGACTGGCACGGTGGTATGGACGGCTACGTCGACGCCAAAGCACGAGCGCTCGTCGGCGATGTCGGGGTGGTGGGTCTCGACGATGCGCGGGCAGCGGCCTTGGCAGGCTCGGCTCGCGCCGATCGAGTGGTCGGATTCCGCCTCGGAGACCCCGCGCCCGGGGAACTCGGCGTGATCGACGGGCAGTTGGTGGACAACGCTTTCGGCGAGCGTCTGCACTTGATGTCGGTGGACGATGTCAGCCCGTCCGGTCCGGCCGGGACGATGGACGCGTTGGCGGCGTCGGCGCTCGCCCGCGCGATCGGCGCCCCGGCAGAGGCCGTGGCGGAGGGGATTCGTACCTACGACGTGGGGCCACACCGTGCGTCGGTCGTCCGCACCGTGGGGGGTGTGACGTTCGTCGACGATTCCAAGGCGACCAACCCGCACGCAGCAAGGTCGTCGTTGCTCGCGCACGAGCACGTCGTCTGGATCGCCGGTGGTCTCCTCAAGGGAGCATCGGTCGACGAGCTCGTGGCCGAAGTGGCGCCCCGACTCGTCGCTGCGGTGCTGATCGGGCGTGATGGGACGCAGATCGCAGAGGCTTTGGCGCGACACGCACCGGATGTTCCCGTTGTCGAGTTCCCGCTGAGAGACGATGCTGGTGTGACTCATGTTGCGGAAGATGCTGAAGTCGTGATGCGCGCCGCGGTCGACGAGGCCGCCCGGCGAGCCGGACCGGGAGACACGGTGCTTCTCGCCCCCGCCGCCGCGTCGCTCGACATGTTCGTCGACTACGGCCACCGTGGCCGCAGCTTCGCGGACGCCGTGCACGCGCTCGGCACTACACGGTCGGGCGGGCAATCCTGATGGCCCGTCCTGAGAATGCCCCGGCGAACTCGCCGCGCACCAGGATCGGATTGTGGCTCGGCCGTCCTCTGGCGTCGTTCCACCTGATCGTCACCGTTGCCGCTCTGCTCACGATTCTCGGCCTGGTGATGGTGCTGTCGTCGTCGGCAGCCGAGGCGTACGCCACCGACGGATCGGCGTACACCCTGTTCACACAGCAGCTGATCGGTGTCGGTCTCGGCGTCGTGGCGTTCTACGTCGCGCTGCGTACGTCCGTGCGCGTGCTGCGGAAGGTCTCGTTTCCGCTGTTCTGCCTATCCGTCGTCATGCTCATGATGGTGCTCATTCCCGGTATCGGATCGGAGGGCGCCGACGGCGCGCGCCGGTGGTTCAATGTCGCCGGCGTCTCGTTCCAGCCTTCCGAGCTGGCGAAAGTCACCCTCGTACTGTGGGGAGCCCACCTGCTGGCATCTCGCCGTAGCGAGCACGCCAGCCTGAAATCGCTTCTCATTCCGCTCGTGCCCGCAGCGCTGCTGATGGCGGGTCTCGTTGTTCTGCAGCCGAACCTCAGTACCGCCATCGCGATCGGCATCATTCTCGTGTCGCTGCTGTGGTTCGCCGGTCTCGACGCCAGGCTCTTCGCGATCATCGTCGGCGGCGGTATCGCCGCGGCGACGGTGCTCGCCTTCACCGCGGGATACCGATCGAACCGAATCAAGGCTTGGCTGAACCCCGGTGACGATCCGCAAGGGCTGGGTTACCAGTCGAATCAGGCCAAGTTCTCGCTCGCCGACGGTGGGCCGTTCGGTGTCGGTCTCGGTCAGAGCCGCGCAAAGTGGAGCTACCTGCCCAACGCGCACAACGACTTCATCTTCGCGATCATCGGCGAGGAACTGGGTTTCATCGGTTGCCTCGCGGTACTGGGCCTGTTCGCGTTGTTCGTTTACACCGGTCTGCGCATCGCGATGCGTTCGGTGGATCCGTTCCTGCGTCTGCTCGCGGCGGGTTCGACGACCTGGATCTTCGCGCAGGCGATGATCAACATCGGGTACGTGGTCGGGCTGCTTCCGGTCACCGGGCTTCAGCTTCCGCTCGTGTCCTACGGCGGCTCGTCGACGGCGATCACGCTGATGATGTTCGGCATCATCGCCAACGCCGCCCGGCACGAACCGGAAGCCATCGCGGCGCTGCACTCCGGGCAGGACTCGCGGTTGGACCGTGTGCTGCGACTCCCGATGCCCGCATCGTTCTCTCCGTTGCGTGCCGCCGCGGCCAGATCCAAGTCGACCCGGCCTGCGCTCGATCGCGAGGATCGCCGTCGGATCGAGAGCGGTTCGTCGCAGCGTCGTGCACCGGACGCCGGTGGCAGGGCGGGTCGAGTTCGAGGGGGCGAGCCCCCTCGTCATTCCGAACCACGCAGAACCGGCGCGGCACTTCCCCGTGGCGGTGCAGTTGGAGGCCGCAGCGCAGCACCGCGCGCAGGCGCTCAACCCCGCGGTGCGTACGGACACTCGGATACGCGAGGATATCGACGGTGAATGCATCTCCCACACACTTGTCCGTCGTCGTCGCGGGCGGTGGGACCGCGGGACACATCGAGCCGGCGTTGGCTGTCGCGGACGCACTGCGCGCGCTCGACGACTCGGTACGGATCACCGCTCTGGGAACCGAGCGTGGACTCGAGACCACGCTCGTACCGGCGCGGGGCTACCAGCTCGAGTTGATTCCTCCGGTGCCGCTTCCGCGTAAGCCCACCCTGGATCTGGTCCGGCTGCCGGGGCGTGTGATTCGGTCGGTACGGGCCACCCGGGCGGTCTTCGCGGCCGTCGACGCCGACGTACTGATCGGGTTCGGTGGCTACGTGGCCCTGCCCGCCTACCTTGCTGCACGGCGAACCTTCGGACGCAGCCGGTCGATTCCGGTCATCGTCCACGAGGCCAATGCCAGTGCCGGGATCGCGAACAAGGTCGGTGCGAAGGTCGCGACGTGTGTCCTCGCCGCGGTGGCCGGATCCGGCGTGTCCGCTCGTGGCCGCTCGGACGCGGACATCGTCGGAATTCCAGTTCGACCGACCATCACCGGGCTGGACCGAGCGGCGATGCGCGCCGAGGCTCGCGAGTACTTCGGGTTGCCGGGGAGCGGCCCCGTACTGCTGGTGTTCGGCGGATCGCAGGGTGCCAGGTCGCTCAACGACGCCGTGTCGGGCGCCGCGGACCGATTGGCCGAAGCCGGAGTGTCGGTACTGCATGCCGTTGGACCCAAGAATTCGATCGAGGTACCGACGGCCGATGCGCCAGCACCGTATGTCGCCGTTCCGTACATCGACCGCATGGACCTGGCGTACGCCGCTGCGGATCTGGCCATCTGTCGATCGGGCGCCATGACGGTTGCCGAAGTGTCGGCGACGGGTCTGCCCGCGGTGTACGTTCCGTTGCCGCACGGGAACGGTGAACAGGAACTCAACGCACGCCCCGTCGTCGACGCCGGGGGAGGCATACTCGTGGCCGACGGATCGGTGACTCCGGAATACATCGCCGCTGAGGTGATCGACCTGATCACAGACTCTGCACGAGTGGAAGCGATGTCGAAGAGCGCCGCGAGTGCAGGCCACCGCGACGCCGCGGCGACCGTGGCGCAAATCGTGCTCGACGTCGCCTCCCAGCGTCGACGAGGCGTGTGACGGTCGTGGCACGACAAGGTGGTACCGAAAGGACGGACATGCCCGAGCTACCCGCTGAACTGCCGGAGGATCTCCGACGGGTTCACATGGTCGGAATCGGGGGTGCCGGCATGTCCGGCATCGCCAGGATTCTGCTCGCTCGTGGCGGCGAAGTCTCCGGCTCCGATGCGAAGGAAAGCCGAGGGGTTCTGGCACTGCGCGCTCGTGGTGCACAGGTTCGTGTCGGTCATGATGCCTCGGCTCTCGACTTGATCTCCGGTGGTCCGACGGTGGTGGTCACCACGCACGCCGCGATACCCAAGACCAACCCCGAACTGGTCGAAGCCGGGCGCCGAGGAATTCCCGTCGTGCTCCGGCCGACGGTGTTGGCATCGCTGATGGAGGGTTATCGGGCACTGCTGGTGTCCGGCACGCACGGCAAGACCTCGACCACGTCGATGTTGATCGTCGCGCTGCAGCACTGTGGCTTCGATCCGTCGTTCGCGGTGGGTGGAGAACTGAACGAGGCCGGCACCAACGCGCACCACGGCAGTGGTGACGTGTTCGTCGCCGAGGCAGACGAGAGCGACGGTTCGCTCCTGCAGTACAGCCCGAACGTCGTCATCGTCACCAACATCGAGGCCGATCACCTCGACTACTTCGGTACTCCCGAGGCGTACACGCAGGTCTTCGACGATTTCGCGGCGTTGCTCGGACCGGGTGGAGTGCTCGTTGCCTGCATGGACGATCCAGGATCGGCCGCTCTGGCTCGGCGCGTCCACGAACGAGCGCTCCCGGGCGTACGCGTGCTGGGATACGGATCCGAGGACACCGACGCGGGCGACGTGGACATGGCGGTTCGGTTGCTGAAGTGGGAACCCGAGGACGTCGGAGGCGTCGCCCAACTGTTGATCGCGGGGGAGGAGAGCCCGCGGACGTTGAGACTCGGCGTTCCCGGACGACACACGGCACTGAACGCACTGGCCGCGTTCACAGCCGGAACCCAGGCAGGCGCCGCAGCGACGGATCTGCTGGAAGGTCTTGCGGGCTTCGGCGGTGTGCACCGACGTTTTCAGATTCGCGGGCGCGAACACGGCATCCGCGTGTTCGACGACTATGCGCACCATCCCACCGAGGTGCGTGCCGTGCTGGGCGCAGCTCAGCAACTCGTCACGAGCGCCGCAGGGGCGGGCGAACGCGGCCGGGTCGTCGTCGTGTTCCAACCGCACCTGTACTCCCGTACGGAGACGTTCGCAGCGGAGTTCGGTGAGGCTCTGTCCATCGCCGACGAGGTGGTCGTCCTCGACGTCTACGGTGCCCGTGAGGAACCGCTTCCCGGCGTGACGGGAGCTCTCGTCGCGTCTGCAGTGACCAAGCCCGTCATCTATCAACCGGACCTGTCGCTGGTGGCGAAGCAGGTGGCGTCTCTTGCCGAGCCCGGCGACGTCGTCATCACCATGGGTGCCGGGGACGTCACCATGCTGGCCGGGCCGATCCTCGACGCGCTGCGTTCGAGGACGAGTTTCCGGATCGGGCACGGCCGGGCGTCGCAGTGACGTCTCGTCCGAAGCGTCCGACCGAGGACACGTCCTCCGGCGAGGACGCCGCTCGGACCGACACCGGAACGCCGAGCGGCCCGGGCAAGGTCGACACAGGCAAGGTCGGCACGGGCAAGGTCGACACGGGCAGTGCATCGAAGGGCGGAGCTCGGGACCGGGGCGCGTACGCACGCCGGGACAACCGCGACACCACCCGTCCGAGCGCCGAATCCCAGGAACGAGCGGATCGTCGTCGGGCTCGCGAGGACGAACGCGCGAAGGTGTCGCGATCGCGTCGACGCGCTGGAACTATCGCGGCCGCCGTGGTCGCCGTCGTACTCGCGGGGTTTGCCGTCGTGTACTTCTCACCTGTGCTGACGGTGCGGACCATCGACGTACGCGGTGCGGTGTCGGTCTCCGAGGACGAGGTGATCGCCGATCTGGCGGTGCCGATGGGGGAGAAGCTCGTTCGAGTCGACACCGGCGCGGCCGCTCGGCGCGTCGCGTCGATTCCGTCGTTGGCTTCGGTTCGGGTGCAACGGATGTACCCGTCGACCATCCGGGTCACCGTCACCGAGCGGATACCGGTCGTGTTCGTCGACCGACCGGACGGAACCCACCTGCTCGACGCCGATGCCGTGGATTTCGCCGTCGCCCCGCCGCCTCCCGGAGTGATTCGTCTGGTCACCGACAACCCGGTGACAGGCGATCCGCCGACGGAAAGTGCTCTCGCAGTGCTCGATTCGTTGCCCGAACCGCTGCGGGTGCAGGTCGGGGAGATTCGGGCGGGTTCGGCGTCGGACGTGTCCGTGATTCTGTTCGACGGTAGGACGGTGGTGTGGGGAGACCGCGACAGATCCGAGCGGAAATCCGCTGTGGCTCTTGCGCTATTGTCTCAACCGGGGCAAATCCTGGATGTGTCGAGTCCGGACCTGCCCACCACCAAGTGACTTTCACGAAACCCAAATTCTTTTCTCGACTTCTCGGCGCGCCTAATGGCGTATCTCCGTTGCGGTGAATAGCGTTCCGAGCGTCGAGTACTTGACATAACCTTAAGCCTATGGTTTAGGTTGAGGGTTTTGTCGAAGCGCATCAGCCGAGTACAAAGACGGACCAGTACACAACCACGGAAGGCGAGAGCCAATGACGCCCCCGCACAACTACCTCGCCGTAATCAAGGTCGTCGGCATCGGCGGCGGCGGCGTTAACGCGGTCAACCGCATGATCGAACAGGGACTCAAGGGAGTCGAGTTCATCGCGGTCAACACCGATGCTCAAGCGCTGCTGATGAGCGACGCCGACGTCAAGCTCGATGTCGGCCGTGAGCTCACCCGTGGTCTCGGCGCAGGCGCCGATCCCGAAGTCGGCCGCAAGGCAGCCGACGATCACAAGGACGAGATCGAAGAGGTGCTCAAGGGCGCCGACATGGTCTTCGTCACCGCAGGCGAGGGAGGTGGCACCGGTACCGGTGGCGCACCCGTCGTCGCCAACATCGCTCGCAAGCTCGGCGCTCTCACCGTCGGCGTCGTCACGCGCCCGTTCTCCTTCGAGGGCAAGCGGCGCGGAGGGCAGGCCGATACCGGGATCCAGCAACTGCGCGAGTCCTGCGACACCCTCATCGTCATCCCCAACGACCGACTGCTCCAGCTCGGTGACGCAGCCGTCAGCCTGATGGACGCGTTCCGCAGCGCCGACGAGGTGCTCCTGAACGGCGTTCAGGGCATCACCGACCTCATCACCACGCCTGGCCTGATCAACGTCGACTTCGCCGACGTCAAGGGCGTCATGTCGGGGGCAGGTAGCGCGCTGATGGGAATCGGTTCGTCGCGCGGCGAGGGTCGCGCCATCAAGGCAGCCGAGTCCGCCATCAACTCGCCGTTGCTCGAAGCGTCGATGGAAGGTGCGCGCGGCGTGCTGCTGTCGATCGCGGGAGGCTCGGACCTCGGACTCTTCGAGATCAACGAAGCTGCGTCGCTCGTCCAGGAAGCGGCACACATCGACGCCAACATCATCTTCGGAACCGTCATCGACGATTCCCTCGGCGACGAGGTGCGCGTCACCGTCATCGCAGCCGGTTTCGATGGAGGGACGCCGACGAGACGTCCCGTCGAAGCAGCTCCGGGCGCCTCACGCAGCACCATCGGATCCGCACGATCCGGCGAGGTGTCGTCTCGGTCCGACTCCACCGAATCCGGTGCCGTGTTCCGTGACCCGGTCGGTGCAGGCAGTGCAGGTAACGGCAGCAGCCTGCCTCCGCTTCAGTCCTCGAACTCGGGATCGTCAGGGTCGAACAACTCGGGTCGGCGTGTGCCCGTCACCGAGGACGACGGCGAAGACGATGTGGACGTGCCGTCGTTCATGCGTCGTTGATCGCCGATGGCGGAGAACGACTTCAAGGTTCGTAGGGTCACCACCTCGCGGGCAGGCGGGGTGTCGGCGCCGCCGTACGACAGCTTCAACCTCGGCGACCACGTCGGCGACGAACCGTCGGCCGTGGCCGCCAACCGCGAGCGGCTCGGTAGTGAGCTCGGCATGGGCGCTGGTCGACTGGTGTGGATGGAACAGGTCCACGGACGGACCGTCACTGTCGTCGACGGTCCGACCCCCGAGCCCGTTCCGGTCACCGACGCGTTGGTCACGACCAGCCGTGATCTAGCACTCGTCGTCCTCACCGCGGACTGCGTGCCGGTCCTGCTCTCCGACGACGAGGCCGGTGTGATCGCGGCTGTACACGCCGGAAGGGTCGGAGCGCGCATCGGCATCGTTCCCCGTGTGGTCGAGGCGATGGTGGCGCTCGGAGCCGACACACGTCGAATCGGTGCCTTCCTCGGTCCGGCCGCGAGCGGGCGTCAGTACGAGGTACCCGCGCACATGCAGGCCGACGTGGAGAAGCACCTTCCCGGTAGCGCCACGACCACCGTCAGAAAGACGCCCGGCCTCGACATCCGCGACGGAATCAGACGGCAACTTCACGGACTCGGCGTGACGTCGATTGCCGTCGATCCTCGGTGCACCATCGAAGACCGAACCCTGTTCAGCCATCGGCGCGGGTCGCCGACGGGACGATCGGCAAGCGTGATCTGGATGGACACCTCGGCCGGCCGCACCGACGGTCCTGCTTGACTGTCGATATGACGACGACCAGAGAATCCGAGATCTCGGAGGCACTTCGCTCGGTGGAGGCTCGGCTCGCCGCCGCGTGCGCCGCCGCCGGCCGTTCGGTGGACGACGTGATGTTGCTTCCGGTCACCAAGTTCTTCCCGGCGTCGGACATCGAGATTCTCCACGGTCTCGGATGCCGCGACTTCGGCGAGTCACGCGAGCAGGACGCGTCGGCGAAGGTCGACGAATTGGCCGGAGCGTTCGGTACCGAACCGGCCCGGTGGCACATGATCGGGCATCTGCAACGTAACAAGGCCAAATCCGTCGCGAGATGGGCCACGTCGATCCACTCGGTCGACAGTGATCGCTTGGTGTCCGCTCTCGGCAAGGCGGTGGACGCAGCACAGTCCGACGGGGTCAGGTCCACTCCGCTCGAGGTCCTGATTCAGGTGAGTCTGGACGGAGACGTCCATCGCGGTGGAGTCGAGCGAGAGCATCTACTCGAGCTGGCCGATCAGGTGGCCGACACCGACGGGCTCACCCTGTCCGGAGTGATGGCCGTTCCGCCGTTGGACTCGGATCCGGATCACGCATTCGCCGATCTGTCGGCCGTACACCAGCAGTTGCTCGAGCAGCACCCGGATGCAGTCGAGCTGTCCGCGGGGATGACGGGCGATCTGGAGGCTGCTGTTCTACACGGATCGACGTGCGTGCGTGTCGGTACCGCAATACTCGGCCCTCGGCCGATAACCTCGCCAGTACAGTCCACGGATCACATCAGTCACACCTGACACTTGCGAACCTGGAGACCGGCAACGAAGTACCCGGCACGGAAGGCTGCATCAATGAGTACCCTGCACAAGTTCAAGGCGTACTTCGGCATGGTTCCTCTTGCGGACTACGAAGACGACTACCTCGACGAGCCGGAATCGCGGCACTCCGTCCGCGGCCGCGATCCCTACGCGGACGACGACCGGGAGTTCGCGAAGCCGTCGTTCTCCTCGCGGCGCTCGTCCCGTGCCGAGATCGAGGACCTCGACGACGACTACGACGAGTACGAGGCACCTCGCTCCGCGCCGACACTTGCCCCCATCGGCGGTCGCTCGTCGCGGTCGGCCGGGGCCGGACGAGGCGTGTCCACTCGCGGCAACCTCGCGGTGGACACCCGTATGGACGCGCAGGAGCGCAGCCTGCGCAGTGAGCCGATGACGCGCGCGGAGACCCGCCGTAGCCCGGTGGCGGACGACGGCAGCGCGTTGTCGAAGATCACCACCCTGCGTCCCCGCGATTACAGCGAAGCCAGGACGATCGGCGAGCGTTTCCGTGACGGAACTCCGGTCATCATGGATCTCGTCGAGATGAGCAATGCCGACGCCAAGCGTCTGGTCGATTTCGCCGCAGGGCTCGCCTTCGCCCTTCGCGGCTCGTTCGACAAGGTCGCAACGAAAGTATTTCTTCTCTCGCCGGCAGATATCGACGTGTCCCCCCAGGAACGGCGTCGCATCGCCGAGACGGGCTTCTACAGTCAGCAATGACAATCGACAGCACTGGTGCGTTCCTTCGGCTCGATCGATTCGAACAGGTCTCTGACCTGCTCGCTTTGATCGAGCCGACCTTTTCGGGCAGAGTATGACCTGTGGCCTTGTTCGCGGTGATCTACTTCATACTGTTCATTTTCTGGCTTCTTCTCATCGGCCGCATCATCGTCGAATTCATCAGGACGTTCGCCAGGGATTGGCGGCCGTCGGGAATCGTCGTTGTCTTGCTCGAGGCGATATTCACCGTGACCGATCCACCGGTCAAGCTGCTGAGAAGAGTGATTCCCCCCGTGAATCTCGGGGGAGTTCGACTGGACTTGTCGATCATGGTGTTGTTGTTCGGCGTTTTCATCCTGATGTCCGTCGTGCGGAGTCTGGGATCGTGAACTGATCGAACTTTGATGAAAGACATCGGGGACAGGCGCGACCTGCGCAACCGATGTGACAGAATGGACGCCAGTTACAGTTTGATTGTTCCGGCAAGTGCGGAATGGGATATAACTGAATGCTTGCTCTACCGCCTCAAGACGCGTGAAGGGATCCTTCCATGCCGCTGACTCCAGCTGATGTGCACAATGTCGCTTTCAGCAAGCCGCCTATCGGTAAGCGCGGTTACAACGAAGACGAGGTGGATGCTTTCCTCGATCTCGTCGAGCAAGAGCTGTCGCGACTGATCGAGGAGAATGCAGACCTGCGCCAGCGCGTGGGCGAGCTCGATCAGGAACTGTCGGATGCCAAGTCGGCTCGACAGTCCGGTCCGGCTCAGCCCGCTCCGGTTCAGCAGAAGGCTCCGGAGCCTCAGCGCCCCGTCGAGCCACCCAAGCCCGCCCCGGTGGTGGCGCCTGCTCCCGTGGCTGCGGCTGCGCCGGCGCAGGGTGGCGACTCCAACATGCAAGCCGCGAAGATTCTCGGACTCGCGCAGGAAATGGCCGACAGGCTCACCAGCGACGCCAAGACCGAGTCCGAGCAGCTCCTGGGGAACGCTCGCACCAATGCAGAGCGTCTCGTCACCGACGCACGGACCCGCTCCGAGGCGATGGTCACCGACGCTCGTCAGAAGTCGGAATCGCTGTTGTCCGACGCTCAGACGAGGTCCGAGACACAGCTTCGTCAGGCCAAGGAGAAGGCCGATGCTCTTCAGGCGGACGCCGAGCGCAAGCACACCGAGATCATGGCGACGATCAACGAGCAGCGTTCGGTGCTCGAGGGTCGTATCGAGCAGCTCAAGACGTTCGAGCGCGAGTACCGTGTCCGTCTCAAGTCCTACCTGGAATCCCAGCTCGAAGAGCTCGAGAACCGTTCCTCGGCTTTGCCGGTGGACAACGGGTCGGACAGCTTCAACCAGAACGAGCAGTCGTCGGGCTACAGCCAGTCGTATGCCAAGGGCAACAACTGACGCATTCTCGCCCAGCCTGTTCGGCATGGCTGCGGACGTGAAACCCGCCCGGCGTGAGCCGGCTCGTGCGGAACGAGGCGCACAGTGCTCGTCTTGACGCTGTGCGCAGCGGGTGTCGGGTTCGCGCTGCTGGTCATCGCCCTGACGACCGGATCGGTCGTCTGGGCGTACGGGTGCATCGGTGTCTGCATCGTCGGCGCGATTCTGTTGCTGGCAGGCGCGCTGACCGGCCGCAGGTCGCCACCCGAGAAGTAGTCGCCACCCGAGAATCGATTGTGTGGACGTTTCGGTTACCCTCGAGGTGTCCGAAGTCGTCATCACGAACATCGAGAACAGAACAACGACTGTCGAGAACAACGACTGTCGAGAAGAACGCGATGATCCGGTCATCCCCGGGGAGCATTCGGAAGAACGGCCGAATCGACCGTCGAGGTCGGGTCGGCTCAGTAGAACCGAACGGGTAAGCCCGTCACAGCAGTGCGAGAGGCTTCGTCGACGAGGGATCGTTTTCCGGCGTCGATGAAGCAAGCGGGGTGGTACCGCGGTAGTCGACGTCCCACACGTCGATCGTCGTCCCCGTGCCGAGGAAACTATCGCCGTCGCAGAAGCGACGGCGTCGGCACGGCAGGAGCGTCCGTCATGAGTACCGAAGATTCGAAGAGCGGCGATGTTGCGAGGACCGACGGTGACAAGTACCCGTTGGTCGACATGGTTGGTCCGAAAGCCGCGGGTGTGTCGTTTCCAGACCTCGAGCGCAGAGTGCTCGATTTCTGGGCCGAGGACGGAACGTTCCGTGCCAGCGTCGACCGTCGCGAGGGTGCGGACGAGTTCGTCTTCTACGACGGCCCGCCGTTCGCCAACGGTCTTCCCCATTACGGTCACCTGCTGACCGGGTACGTCAAAGACCTCGTTCCGCGCTTTCAGACGATGCGCGGTAAGAAGGTGGAGCGTCGGTTCGGGTGGGACTGCCACGGATTGCCCGCGGAGCTCGAAGCCGAGAAGCAGTTGGGGATCAAGGACAAATCCGAGATCGACGAGATGGGTCTCGCCAAGTTCAACGACTACTGCAGGCAGTCGGTTCTGCGGTACACGGACGAGTGGCGCGACTACGTCACCCGTCAAGCCCGCTGGGTGGATTTCGACAACGACTACAAGACGCTCGACGTCGACTTCATGGAGTCGGTCATGTGGGCGTTCAAGGAGTTGTACGACAAGGGCCTGATCTATCAGGGTTATCGAGTCCTTCCGTATTCCTGGTACGAGCAGACCCCGTTGTCCAACCAGGAAACTCGGCTCGACGACGCCTACAAGATGCGTCAGGACCCGGCGGTCACCGTCACGATGCCGGTGACGGCACCCGGTTCGCCTCTCGACGGTGCAGGTGCACTGATCTGGACGACGACGCCCTGGACTCTGCCGTCGAACCTGGCGATCGCAGTTCATCCCGATGTTCGCTATGTGCAGGTCCGCGGAACCGACGGCGAACGCTACGTGTTGGCCGCGGAACGGCTCACGCACTACGCCCGCGAACTCGGTGACGAGCCCGAGGTGTTGTCCGAGCACACCGGTGCGGAACTCGTCGGCCTCACTTACACTCCGCCGTTCGATTTCTTTCTGGGACACGCCAATTCGCATCGTGTTCTGCAGGCGGACTACGTCACCACCGACTCGGGTACCGGAATCGTGCACCTCGCACCGGCATTCGGTGAAGAGGACATGGACGTCGCGACGGCGAACGGCATCGAGGTCGTTCAGCCGCTCGACCCCGGTGGCAAGTTCACGGCACTTGTGCCGCCGTACCAGGGCCTGATGGTGTTCGACGCCAACCCCGTCATCATCAAGGATCTGAAGGCGTCCGGTCGGTTGCTGCGTCACGAGACCATCGAGCACTCCTACCCGCACAGTTGGCGCAGCGGGCAGCCGCTGATCTACATGGCGGTCCCGTCGTGGTTCGTGGCGGTGACGAAGTTCCGCGATCGCATGGTGGAGCTCAACCAAGAGATCACCTGGGTGCCCGAGCACATCAAGGACGGGCAGTTCGGCAAGTGGCTCGAAGGCGCACGCGATTGGAACATCAGTCGAAACCGATACTGGGGCAGCCCGATCCCGGTGTGGACGTCCGACGATCCCGAGTACCCACGTATCGACGTGTACGGCAGCCTCGACGAGCTCGAGCGTGACTTCGGCGTGCGTCCGAACGATCTCCACCGTCCGTACATCGACGATCTGACGCGTCCCAACCCGGACGATCCGACGGGCAAGTCCACGATGCGACGGGTTCCCGAGGTCCTGGACTGCTGGTTCGAGTCCGGGTCGATGCCGTACGCGCAGGTGCATTTCCCGTTCGAGAATGCAGAGTGGTTTTCCGGGGCGAGCGGAACGACGGGGGATGCCACAGCACACAACCCGGGCGATTTCATCGTCGAGTACAACGGCCAGACTCGTGGCTGGTTCTACACGTTGCACGTGCTCGCGACCGCGTTGTTCGATCGTCCTGCGTTCAAGACCGTTGCGGCGCACGGCATCGTGCTGGGCGACGACGGTCTCAAGATGAGCAAGTCCAAGGGCAACTACCCGGACGTCAAGGAGGTGTTCGACCGAGACGGCAGCGATGCGATGCGCTGGTTCCTGATGTCGTCGCCGATCCTGCGCGGTGGCAACCTGATCGTCACCGAGCAAGGCATCCGTGAGGGCGTCCGCCAGGCGTTGCTGCCGATCTGGAATGCGTGGAGTTTCCTGCAGTTGTACGCAGGCAAGCCGGGTACGTGGCGAACGGATTCGCCGAACGTGCTGGACAGGTACGTTCTGGCCAAGCTGGCGGCGACGCGGGACGCGATCACCGAAGCGCTCGAGGTCCACGACATCGCAGGGGCGTGCGACGAGCTGCGTACGTTCTGCGACGCGCTCACCAACTGGTATGTGCGACGGTCACGTTCGCGGTTCTGGAGCGAGGACTCCGACGCGATCGACACGTTGCACACGGTGCTCGAGGTCGTGACGCGACTTGCTGCGCCGCTGTTGCCGTTGGTCAGCGAAGTGGTGTGGCGCGGTGTGACCGGTGGACGGTCGGTCCACCTCGCGGACTGGCCGGCGACAGCAGACTTGCCTGCCGATCCGGAGTTGGTCGAGTCGATGGACGAGGTGCGTTCGGTGTGCGGCGCGGTACTCGGACTTCGGAAGGCCCAGAACCTTCGGGTGCGGTTGCCGCTCCCCGAGGTGACCGTCGCCGCCGAGGACGCGGAACGACTGCGTCCGTACGCCGACATCATCGCCGACGAGGTCAACGTCAAGAAGGTCGACCTCACCGACGATGTTGCCGTGCACGGCAAATTCGAACTGGTCGTCAACGCGCGTGCGGCAGGTCCTCGGATCGGCAAGGACGTCCAGAAGGTCATCAAGGCGGTCAAAGCAGGGGAGTGGAGCGAGGATGCATCGGGCACGGTCAGTGCCGCGGGCATCGAACTGCTCCCGACGGAGTACACCCGCAAGCTGGTTGCGGCCGAGCCGGACTCCACTGCCGCTCTGCCGGGCAACGCCGGTCTGGTCGTGCTCGATTCCAAGGTGACCGCGGAGCTGGAGGCCGAGGGGTGGGCGAAAGACCGCATCCGTGAGCTCCAGGAGGCCCGCCGAACGCTGGGCCTCGAGGTGTCCGATCGGATCGACATCGTCATCGAGGTTCCGGCCGAACGCCGCGAATGGCTCGACACGCACCGCTCGTTGATCGCCGGCGAGGTTCTGGCGTTGAGCTTGATCGACGGTGATCCGGGCGACGACGCCGTCGAACTCGGGGAAGGTACCCGCGTATCGGTCACCCGTTCGCGATGACCCGCGACGCGGTGATGGAAGGCGCCGTCCGTGAGCTGCTGTCGCACGCGCACGACGGCGTCCTTCCGATCGTCACGGTCGGTGATCCGGTGCTGCGCACAGCGGCAGCCGCGTTGACCGATCAGCTCGAGCCGCGCACGCTCGAACACCTCGTCGAGGTCATGCGGGCCACGATGCACGACGCGCCCGGTGTCGGTCTCGCTGCGCCGCAGATCGGCGTCCCGCTGCGAATCGCGGTGATCGAGGACATGTACCCGGTGTCCGAGGAGGTCGCGACGCAGCGGGAGCGCACGCCGTTGCCGTTCCGAGTGATCGTCAACCCGCGCTACGACGACGTCGGGTCGGCTCGGCGAAGCTTCTACGAGGGATGCCTGAGCATGCCCGGCTACCAGGCGGTCGTCCCTCGGGCGGCGTCGGTGCGGCTTCGGTGCACCGACCTGCACGGCGCCGTGGTCGACGAGGAGTTCGGTGGATGGCCCGCGCGGATCGTGGCGCACGAGACCGATCACCTCGACGGGACGGTGTACATCGACAGAGCGGTGACGCGGTCGCTGTCCGCGAACGACGTGTACGCGGATCTGTGGGCCGATCCGACGCCCGAGCACGCGGCTGCAGCGCTCGGCTTCGACCTCGGTACCGGCCGAGGCGACGCGTCGTGACATGGCCTTCGACCGTCGTGTCGGCATCCCATGAGGCACGGACTGTGATGTCTGCGTTCCGGAGTATCTTTCGGTCGTGACCGACGCTCGCAGTAGGCGATGGGTGCTGCATCTCGACATGGACGCGTTCTTCGCGTCGGTCGAGCAGCTCACCCGGCCCACCTTGCGCGGACGCCCCGTTCTGGTCGGCGGAGCAGGCGGTCGCGGTGTCGTCGCCGGCTGCAGCTACGAGGCGCGTGTCTTCGGCGCGCGCTCCGCCATGCCGATGCATCAGGCTCGCAGATTGGTGGGCGGCGGCGCGATCGTGCTGCCGCCGCGCGGCGCGCTGTACCAGAGCGTCAGTCGGACGGTGTTCGACGGTCTGCGCACGAGGATGCCTGTTCTCGAGCAGCTGTCGATGGACGAGGCGTTCGGCGAGCCAGTCGAACTCGTCGGCGCCACCGCGGCCGAGGTGGCGGAGTTCTGCGAGATGCTGCGGGCACTCGTCATGGAACGGACGGGCCTCGTGGCGTCGTTGGGCGCCGGTTCCGGTAAACAGATCGCGAAGATCGCGTCCGGTCTGGCGAAGCCGGACGGCGTGACTGTGGTCGCGCCGGCCGAACAAAGTGCTCTCATGGCTGCGTTGCCGGTGCGGAAGTTGTGGGGAATCGGGCCGGTCGCCGACGAGAAACTTCGAAAGCTCGGCATCGACACGATCGGTAAGTTCGTCGCGACGCCGGAGTCGGAAGTGGCGTCGATCCTCGGTGCGACGGTGGGTCCGGGGCTGCACAGGCTGGCGCGTGGGATCGACGATCGAGCCGTCGCCGAGCGCGCCGAAGCGAAGCAGGTCAGCGCCGAGACGACGTTCGCACACGATCTGGTGACCTTGGCGCAGTTGAGGTCTGCGGTGGAACGGAGCGCGGAAGCCGCGCACCGACGCCTGGTGAAGGACGGGCGCGGCGCACGCACGGTGGTGCTGAAGCTGCGGAAATCGGACATGAGCATCGTGACTCGGTCGGCGACGTTGCCGTACGCGACCGTGGACAAGCAGACCATCGTCGCGACGGCACAGCGTCAGGTGCTGGACCCGGTGGAACTCGGTCCGATCCGGCTGGTCGGTGTCGGCCTCGCCGGGCTGTCCACCGTGCAGCAAGGGTCGCTGTTTCCCGAACTCGATCACGAACCGGAGGACACGTCCACGTCGCCCACGACCACGACCACGGGCGAAATTGTGCCTTCGGTAAGAGAACCGCAGCAGAGGTGGCATCCGGGCATGGACGTGAGGCATCCTGAACACGGACACGGATGGGTGCAAGGGGCAGGCCACTCCGTGGTGACGGTTCGGTTCGAGACACGGTCCACCGGACCGGGTCGAGCCCGTACTTTCGCAGAGGGGGACGAGCAGCTCGTTGTGGCGGATCCACTGGACAGTTTGAAATGACAGTGACTCGTCCTGAAATGACGCTCTCGGCTACCGGCGAGTAGCGACGCTTCTTTCCGCCCGAGGCCTCCAATGGCATAGTGGAACAGCCGAGACCGGCCTCTATGTCCGGTTCACGTGAACGACTGAGCAGTACAACCGAAGGGATAAGCACTTGAAGCTCCGTAACACCCGAAAGGCCGTAGTCGCCGGCGTGGCGATCGCTGCTGCGCTGACGATGACCGCATGTAGCTCGGACGACGGTGGCGACACGACGACCACGACGTCGGCAGCTTCCACGACGTCCTCGGCGTCGGCGGCACCGGAGGCATCGGGCGATTACCCACCTGTGCCCACGGCTGAAGAGCTCAACGCCGAACTCGCTCGCGGTCTCGACCCGGCTGTCCCGGTCGAGGAGAAGGCGGCCCTCATCCAGGGCGCCGAGGAAGATCCGGGCCTCATCGAGCAGGTCGCGGCCGCTGCTGTGCAGAACGGCGCCACCGTCGAGATCACCAGTGTCGACGACCTCGGCGACGGCACCCTGAACACGGGCGCGACCTTGACCATCAACGGTCAGGCGAACCCGGGCAACTTCATCTTCGTTGCCGAGGATGGCGCATGGAAGCTGTCCAAGGAGAACGCATGTGGTCTCGTCCAGCTGGCGCAGCTGACCTCGCCTGCGTGCGCGTAGTCACCTAGCTTTTCGCGGTACCTCGAAGCCGGTGCCGTACTCCTCGTTCGGAGTGCGGCACCGGCTTTCGTGTGCCTTCGTCTCGGTCAGGACCCGAGGTCACCACGAATACGCTCGGCTGCTGCATCGGCGAGTGCGGTGAACGATGCCGCGTCGACGCCTTCCTGACTGGTGACGGACAGCTGGAACACGGTGTGGTCGACTACTGCGATCACCACGTCGGACACCAGCGTGAACCCTTCGCTGGTGGTCGCGAGCCGAAACGACGTCGACGCGTCACCCACCGGGGACTGGTCCCGAGCCGACAGCGAGAAGTCGACGTCGATCCCGTCGGCGTCCGTGCCCGTGTACTCGGCGCAGCCGACGAGCGTGTCCTGCACGGTGCGGAACGCCTCTCCAGCGCCTCCGGCACCGTCCTCGCCGCCTGCGTAACTGGCGGCGTCCTCGTCGATGGACGAGAAATTCGGACCCGAGTACCGGACGTCCGCCACCGCCGATGCGCCCGCCGACTGCGTCCCCACAGCCGCGAGAACGTCGGCGCACTCCTGCGGCTCGGTGCCGGACCGATCAGGCGAGTCGTACTCCGGAGCCGGGTCCAGCCCGAGATCACGCACCGGATCCGGAACCACCGCATACCCGTCGGGAAGGTCGCTGGGCGTCAGCATGCGGGATTGCAGATCTACGGAGTCGGTGACGACGGACCCGGAGAGAACGTCAGGGGCGTCGACGACCGTGACCGGAGCAGCCGGGGAAGTGTCGGTGTCGGCACCGGCGGCACCCGCGTCGTCCGTCCCACCGCAGGCGCCGAGGACCAGAAGAGCCCCCGCGCACACTGCGGCAGTACGTACCGATCCAGCTGCGGACCTCACTCCGACGCCCATTCCAGGGTGTCACTGATGTCCTGACGCAGAACCGTCGTGCCGTCGGTGTCGCTGTATTGCTGACTGCCACCGACGGTCACCTCTCCCAATACCGGAAGTGGTTTCGTCAGGTCGATGCGCAGAGTTCCGGTGCCGGACATCGTGTAGTTGTCGATCGCGAGTTGGCCGGCGTCGTCGGGCAGTTCCAGGGTCGTGGATTCCGGCGTCTGATCGATTCGCAGGTCGATCGTCAGCACGTCACCCTCCCGCGCGCGCAGAGTTGCGGTGGTCGTCTGATTGAGCGTCAGACCGCTGATGACTTGCTGTTGAGCCGTCCAGACCGCGCCGATTCCCAGATCTTCCTCGGGAAAGGAAATCGACCGGTACACCGCTTGGTTCAACGCTTGTTCTATTGCCGCACGTGCTGCGTCCTGTGCCGCGTCCGCAGGCGTGATGGACAGTGCGGTGACGGCCCCGCCGTCGGTCACGGTCAACCCGGCGCCGGAACCGTCGGCCGCGGCGAGCTGGTCCGTCAGACGCTGATCCGCCGACGTCGCGACCCCGATCGTGAGATCGACCTCGTCACCGCTGGCCCCCGACGCACGTGCCGTCAGCGGGACCGTCAGATTCGGCGTCGAGAAGTCCTGTACTGCCTGGTCGTCGATCTGCTGGGTGACGGTCGACCGCGTCGTCAGCCGTACCGACTGTTCGCCGGAGATGTTTCGCGTCACCGCGGTCCTGGGCTCGGCGCCGGGGTCGACGAGGGTGGTCGTCACCGGAGTCACCGGCAGCGACACACTCGACGTCGTGGCGGAGGTGTCCGTCTCCGACGGTGCCTCGTCGTCGGACGACCCGCACCCCGCCAACAGTGTGGTGGCGGCGACGGCCACAGCGAGAACTCGGATACGTCGAATCGGGTTTCGGGAAGGCGAGATCACGGGACCAGGCTACGGACACGCTCCGGCCACTTCACCGGACACCGTCGGCGAAGCCGTGCGCGTGCGGCCCGCCCGCGGACCCCTCGGTGTCGATCCGGGATTCGGCTGTGCCGGGGCGATGCGACATGATAGGGGGGTGAGTGACGACCGCCCGACCGATTCGACGAGCTCCGACCCGCACCGCGATCAGAAGGCCGAACCCGACGACACCGTGGTGTCCGGCACCGACGCAGACCCTGCCACCGGTGTGGCACCGAAGCCGCTGCGTACCAGGATGCTGGTCCTGATCGCCGTTGTCGTCCTCGCGTTCGACCTGATCACCAAGATCGCGGCCGTGCACTGGATCAAGCCGGGCAACCCGGTGGAGATCATCGGCGACGTCGTCACACTTCGGATGGTGCGTAATCCCGGCGCAGCGTTCTCGATGGCCACCGGCATGACCTGGCTTCTGACGATCGTCGCGGTATGCGTCGTCATCGGGGTGATCCGGATCGGCCGTACCCTTCGCTCTCCGTGGTGGGCTCTCGGCCTCGGACTCGTGCTCGGCGGGGCTCTCGGAAATCTCATCGACCGGTTCTTCCGATCGCCCGGACCGCTGCAGGGACACGTGGTCGATTTCGTGTCCATCGGATGGTGGCCGGTGTTCAACGTCGCGGACTCGTCGATCGTCTGTGGGGCGATACTCCTCGTCGCGCTGAGCCTGTTCGGATTCGAACCGAACGGTGAGCGGGCCACCACGTCGAAGAAGAATGCCGCAGCGAGCACCGACTCGGGAACGGCGGGACAGAAATGAGGGAATCGCGTTCCATGCCGATTCCCGACGGCTTGGACGGCATGCGGGTCGATGCCGGCGTCTCGCGGCTGCTGGGTCTGTCCAGGACGGTCGCGGCGACTCTCGCCGAGGAAGGGTCCGTCTCCGTCGACGGGTCGGCACTGGGGAAGTCGGATCGGTTGTCGGCGGGTGCGTACTTGGAGGTGCTGCTTCCCGAACCTGCTCGCGCGCTGACCATCGAGGCGGAGCCGGTCGAGGGCATGGAGATTCTCTATGCGGACGACGACATCGTCGCGGTCGACAAGCCGGTCGGGGTCGCGGCGCACGCGAGCGTCGGGTGGACGGGACCGACGGTGATCGGTGGGCTTGCTGCAGCGGGGTTCCGGATTTCCACGTCCGGTGCCCATGAGCGGCAGGGCATCGTGCATCGCCTCGACGTCGGGACGTCGGGCGTGATGGTCGTCGCCACGAGCGAGCGCGCGTACACGGTGTTGAAGCGGGCGTTCAAGCAGCGCACGATCGAGAAGCGTTATCACGCGCTCGTGCAGGGCCATCCGGATCCGAGCAGTGGCACCATCGACGCACCGATCGGTAGGCACGGCAGCAACGACTGGAAGTTCGCGGTGCGGGCCGACGGTAAAGCGAGCATCACGCACTACGACACCATCGAGGCGTTCCAGGCGGCCAGCCTGCTCGACGTGCACCTCGAAACCGGTCGGACTCATCAGATTCGCGTTCACTTCTCCGCGTTGCGGCACCCGTGTTGCGGAGACCTCACCTACGGCGCCGACCCGAAGCTCGCCGACCGTCTCGGCCTGGAACGTCAATGGCTGCACGCCAAGACACTCGGATTCGCGCATCCGTCGGACGGTCGGTGGGTCGAGATCGAGAGCAAGTATCCAGCTGACCTCGAGCACGCACTCGAGGTGCTGCGCGCGGCATGACGCGGATGTCGGGTGCGGCAACGGCCGCGGCGACGGTCCTGGCCGCGGTGGTTCTGCTGTTCGCCCTCGGAACCGCGAATCCGGTGCCCCGGCCAGGGGTGAACACCGACACCCTCGGTCCGGACACCGGAGAAGCAGTGTCCGAGTACCTGGCGCGGGCGGAGGAGACGCTCGCGGAGGACTCCGCCGACCAGGACTCGGCGGGGAGCAATTCCGAGATGCAGTGGGCGTTGGTGTCGTTCGACGCCGAGGTTGCACCCGCGCGCGCGTACGACGCGGTGCAGGACGTACGGATCGCGCAGGTTCTGCTCCGAGTTCCCTTAGAGCGCGTCCAGACCCAGGTCATCTCCGTCGGAGTGCCGGGAACCGAGGCGTCGGTGCTGGGCTCGGCGGCCGTTGCGGGATCGAGACTTCATGGTTCGACCGGGCAGTGGGATCGCCAATCGCAGATCGATGCAGTGTCTTCCGCACGCTTGCTCGAGGGGTGCGAATGTGTCGTCGGACTGATCGTCCGCGGCTCTTCGGAGCAACTCGGAACCGTCGACGCCGGGGACGGGGTTCGGGCGGTCGAGGCCTTGCCCGCGGACGCGATCGCAGGCCGATTCGCCGTGCGCGCCCTACTTCCCGACTATGCGGACGTCGTCGGCCCGCTGCCGGACGACGGGCCCGTTCCTACTCCGTGACGTACGCCCGTTCGGCGGCGGTTACAGGCGCGGCGAGACCGTCGGCGCGCCGGGCCAGGGCCGACACGCGCGGGGGCCGGACACACCGAGAGCCAGGAATGCTCTGTCGGTTCGAGCGCTTAGAATCAGGTGCACTTCGCGCGCGGACATCTCGGCCCGTACGACCCGGCTCGATCTAGCTCGACCCAGTAGGAGACATCTTCGTGACTGACTCGTTCGTACATCTGCACAACCACACCGAGTATTCGATGCTCGACGGAGCGGCCAAGATTGCGCCGTTGTTCGCAGAGGCGAGTCGGTTGGAGATGACGGCGGTCGGTATGACCGACCACGGCAACATGTACGGCGCGAGCGAGTTCTACAACGAGGCGAAGAAGGCCGGCATCAAGCCGATCATCGGTATCGAGGCGTACATCGCGCCGGAGTCTCGGTTCAACAAGAAGCGTGTGCTGTGGGGTGACCGCAGCCAGAAGTCCGACGATGTGTCCGGTAGCGGCGCGTACACGCACATGACGATGGTCGCGGAGAACGCGACGGGTGTGCGCAACCTGTTCAAGCTGTCCTCTCTGGCGTCCATCGAAGGGCAGTTGGGCAAGTGGGCCCGGATGGACGAGGAGATCATCGCCGCGCATGCGGAGGGGATCATCGCGACGACGGGGTGCCCGTCGGGTGAGGTGCAGACGCGTCTGCGTCTCGGTCAGGACCGTGAGGCGCTCGAAGCGGCAGCGAAGTGGCGTGAGATCTGGGGTCCGGAGAACTTCTTCCTCGAGCTCATGGATCACGGTCTGTCGATCGAGCGTCGGGTCCGTGAGGGTTTGCTCGAGATCGGCAAGAAGCTGCAGATTCCGCCGCTCGCCACCAACGACTGCCATTACGTGACCAAGGACGCCGCGGAGAACCACGAGGCGTTGCTGTGCATCCAGACCGGTAAGACGCTCAGCGATCCCACCCGTTTCAAGTTCGACGGCGACGGTTACTACCTCAAATCCGCCGCCGAGATGCGGGCCCTCTGGGACGATCAGGTGCCGGGTGCGTGCGACAGTACGTTGCTCATCGCCGAGCGCGTCCAGCCGTACGACGATGTGTGGGCCCACCGTGACAGGATGCCGATCTTCCCTGTGCCGGAAGGCGAGACGCAGGGTACGTGGTTGGCCAAAGAGGTCGACAAGGGTCTGGAATGGCGGTTCCCCGGCGGTGTGCCCCAGGAATACCGCGATCGTGCCAAGTACGAGATCAGCGTGATTCTGGAGATGGGCTTCCCGGCGTACTTCCTCGTCGTCGGTGACCTCATCGCACACGCCCGCGACGTGGGTATTCGCGTCGGTCCCGGCCGAGGCTCGGCCGCGGGTTCTCTCGTCGCGTACGCGATGGGTATCACCAACATCGATCCGCTGCCGCACGGTCTGCTGTTCGAGCGGTTCCTCAATCCCGAACGTGTGTCGATGCCGGATATCGATATCGACTTCGACGATCGTCGCCGCGGTGAGATGGTTCGGTACGCGACGGAGAAGTGGGGAAGCGACCGCGTCGCTCAGGTCATCACGTTCGGCACCATCAAGACCAAGGCCGCCATCAAGGACTCGGCTCGTGTTCAGTTCGGGCAGCCCGGATTCGCGATCGCCGATCAGATCACCAAGGCGTTGCCGCCGCCGATCATGGCCAAGGACATCTCGGTCGCTGGCATCACCGATCCGGCGCACGAGCGGTACAAGGAAGCGACCGAGGTTCGTGCGCTCATCGATTCCAATCCCGATGTCGCGACGATCTACAAGACCGCGCGTGGCCTGGAAGGGCTGATCCGTAATGCCGGCGTCCATGCCTGCGCGGTCATCATGTCCTCGGAGCCGCTGACCGACGCGATCCCGGTGTGGAAGCGCGCGCAGGACGGCGCGATCATCACCGGTTGGGACTATCCCTCGTGCGAGGCCATCGGCCTGCTCAAGATGGACTTCCTCGGCCTACGCAACCTCACCGTCATCGGTGACGCCATCGACAACATCAAGAGCAACCGCGGGATCGAACTCGACCTCGACACGCTGGGGCTCGATGACCCCGCGACGTACGAATTGCTTGCTCGCGGAGACACTCTCGGCGTGTTCCAGCTCGACGGCAGCGCGATGCGTGATCTTCTGCGACGAATGCAGCCCACCGGCTTCGAGGACATCGTCGCCGTTCTGGCCCTGTATCGGCCGGGACCGATGGGCATGAACGCCCACAACGACTACGCCGACCGCAAGAACGGTCGTCAAGAGGTCAAGCCCATCCACCCGGAGTTGGAAGAGCCTCTCGCGGAGATCCTGAAGGACACGTACGGCCTCATCGTGTACCAGGAGCAGATCATGCAGATCGCGCAGAAGGTCGCCGGGTATTCGCTCGGACAGGCCGACATTCTGCGCCGCGCCATGGGTAAGAAGAAACTGTCGGTGCTGGAAGAGGCGTACGCAGGATTCCGTGAGGGAATGCTGGCCAACGACTTCTCCGAGCCCGCGATCAAGGCCCTGTGGGACACCATTCTTCCGTTCGCCGGATACGCGTTCAACAAGTCGCACGCAGCCGGATACGGTCTGGTGTCCTACTGGACCGGCTATCTCAAGGCCAACTACCCCGGCGAATACATGGCCGGTCTGCTCACCAGCGTGTCCGACGACAAGGACAAGTCCGCCATCTACCTGGCGGACTGCCGCAAGCTCGGGATCACCGTCCTACCCCCGGACGTCAACGAATCCGAACTCAACTTCGCGTCCGTGGGCAAGGACATCCGGTTCGGTCTCGGCGCGGTCCGCAACGTCGGCACCAACGTGGTGGCGTCGATCATCAGGGCACGCGAGGAGAAGAGCAAGTACACCGACTTCTCGGACTACCTGAACAAGATCGATGCGACGGCCTGCAGCAAGAAGGTCACCGAGTCGCTCATCAAGTCGGGTGCGTTCGATTCGCTGAATCATCCGCGCAAGGGCTTGATGCTCATTCACGCCGACGCCATCGATTCGGTCATGGGCACGAAGAAGGCCGAGGCAATCGGACAGTTCGATCTGTTCGGCGGAGAGGACGCCGACGAGTCGATTTCCGCGGTGTTCAATGTTCGTGTCCCCGAGGACGAGTGGGAATCGAAGCACCGATTGGCGCTCGAGCGCGAGATGCTCGGCCTGTACGTGTCCGGCCATCCGCTGCTCGGCGTCGAGCACATGCTCGCGGCCCAGTCGGACACCAACATTCCTGCCATTCTCGAAGGCGATGTCAAGGACGGTACGCAGGTCACCATCGGCGGCATCCTCGCGTCGGTGAACCGCCGGATCAACAAGAACGGTCTCACGTGGGCGTCGGCTCAACTCGAGGACCTCGTCGGCGGAATCGAGGTTCTGTTCTTCCCGCAGTCCTACTCGGTGTTCGGCGCCGACGTGACCGAGGATTCGGTGGTTCTCGTCAAGGGGCGCGTGTCGGTACGTGACGATCGAATCTCCCTGATCGCCAACGACCTTGCTGTGCCGGACCTCTCGGCGGTCGGTGTCGCGAAGCCTCTCGCCGTCAGCCTCCCGACCCGTCAGTGCACGGCCGACAAGGTCGGAGCACTGAAGCGGATTCTGAAGAGCCACCCGGGCACGTCCGACGTGCATCTCCGGCTGGTCAGTGGGGACAAGGTGACGGCGATGAAGCTGGACGACAGTCTGCGGGTCACGCCCACGTCGGCCTTGATGGGTGACTTGAAGGCGCTGCTCGGACCAGGCTGCTTGGCAGGCTGATGCGTGGACGCTATCGGCGGACGGTCGCGCGGCGTTCGGCGAACAGCAGCGTCCACCACGTAACGACGGTGGCCGCAGCACCGGTCAGTACTGCCACCTGCAGCGACGTGGTGAATGCCAGAGCGCCGAGAAACACGAGGGCTCCGAGCACGAGCGCCTCGACCTTGTAGACCGGCCAGGCGGTCCCAGCGATGTCGACGGTACCGACATGAGTGCGCCGACGCGGGGTGGTGCTGGGAAGTGCGTAGGTCATGACGCTGACTCCTTCGGCAGTGCTGTTCTCCTACGTCAGGGTATACGCACAGAAGGATTCGGTCCACCGAACTTCTCTGTTCGATGTGCGTGTGCACGGTCGGTGGCGCGCCGGGCGGTACAGGTGTTGACTCGAGTGCATGCCATTGACAGGAGAGTACGAACCCAGCACATCCGATTGGGCACGCGAGCAGGCCGAACTGCTCGAAGGGTCCGGCGGTACCGAGGGCACCACGATGAACGGAATGCCAGTCATCTTGCTGACGACGCGCGGCAACAAGTCCGGCAAGCTGAGAAAGACGCCGCTGATGCGCGTCGAGCACAACGGGGAGTACGCGGCCGTCGCCTCGCTGGGCGGCGCGCCGAAGAACCCGGTCTGGTACTACAACGTGAAGGCCGAGCCGCTCGTGGAGTTGCAGGACGGAACCGATCGTGCCGACTACATCGCCCGTGAAGTGACGGGGGAGGAGAAGGCCGTGTGGTGGGAACGCGCCGTCCAGGCGTACCCCGATTACGCGGATTACCAGACGAAGACCGACCGCGAGATTCCCGTGTTCGTACTGTCGAGAGCATAGAAGGAGCCCGAAGAAATTGAGTACCGAGACTGTCGCCGATCAGATCGTCGGCCAACTGATCGAGGCCGGTGTCCAACGCATCTACGGAATTGTCGGCGACAGTCTCAACCCGATCGTCGACTCGGTTCGACGCAGTGGCGGTTCGAAGGCGGGTGGCATCGACTGGATTCACGTTCGCCACGAGGAAGCCGCCGCCTTCGCCGCTGCCGCCGAGGCGCAGTTGACCGGCAAGCTCGCAGTCTGTGCCGGTTCGTGCGGGCCGGGCAACCTGCACCTCATCAACGGCTTGTACGACGCGAACCGATCGGGCGCGCCGGTGCTGGCCATCGCGTCGCACATTCCCAGCGTGCAGATCGGTTCCGGATTCTTCCAGGAGACGCATCCGGACCGGTTGTTCGTGGAGTGTTCGGTGTACGCGGAGTTGGTCAGTACGCCCGAACAGGCTCCGCGAGTGGTCCACTCGGCGCTGCAGCATGCCGTCGGCAGGTCGGGCGTCGCGGTGGTGACGTTGCCCGGGGACATCGCGGACGAACCTGCGGCGCGCTCGGCGCCCGCGTACGTCCGCACCGGCAGGCCAGCGCTGGTGCCTGCGGACGAGGATGTTCGAGCGCTGGCCAGCGCCATCGACGAAGCCGACACGGTCGCGATCTTCGCCGGAGCGGGTGTCCGGGACGCGCGGCCCGAGTTGCTCGAACTCGCCGAGAAGGTGGGTGCTCCGATGGGGCACTCGTTGCGCGGTAAGGAGTTCGTTCAGTACGACAACCCCTTCGACATCGGGATGACCGGACTTCTGGGGTACGGGGCCGCTCACGACGGTATTCACGACGCGGATCTGCTGATCCTGATCGGCACCGACTTCCCGTACGACCAGTTCCTGCCGGACGAGGTACGCACCGCCCAGATCGACAGCGCCGCCGAGAACCTCGGACGCCGAACCAGCGTGGATCTGGCCGTGCACGGCGACGCGAAGAGCACGTTGGCCGCGTTGCTTCCGCTGGTGCAGCGCAAGGACGACCGTGGGTTCCTGGACCGTACGCTCGAGCGTCACCGCAAGCTGATGACGAAGGTCGTGGGCGCGTACACCAAGCCGGTGGGGCAACGCACTCCCATACACCCGGAATACGCGGCGTCCATCCTCGACGACCTCGCGGCGGCCGACGCGATCTTCACCGCCGACACCGGCATGTGCAACGTCTGGACCGCCCGCTACCTGAACCCGAACGGTCAGCGGCGCTTCATCTCTTCGGCGTTGCACGGATCGATGGCCAACGCTCTACCGCACGCGATCGGTGCGCAGGTGGCGTTCCCGACGCGCCAGGTCGTGTCGGTGTCGGGCGACGGCGGATTGTCGATGTTGCTGGGCGAACTGGTGACGGTGGCGATGTACAAGTTGCCGGTCAAGATCGTCGTGTTCGACAACTCGACGCTCGGCATGGTGAAGCTCGAGATGCTCGTCGACGGTATCCCGGACTTCGGCGTCGACGTGCCTGCGGTCGACTACGCAGCGGTCGCGGCAGCGCTGGGGATCTTCTCCAAGAGGATCGTCGAGCCGGGTGATCTGGAAGCAGGCCTTCGCGCTGCGCTCGAACACGACGGCCCCGCCCTGGTGGACATCGTCACCGACCCGAACGCGTTGTCTCTGCCCCCGACCATCACCGGCCAACAGGTCAAGGGGTTCGCTCTCGCGATGTCGAGGATGGTGATGAACGGAGGCGTCGGGGAAGCCGTGCAGATGGCGAAGTCGAATCTCCGGAACGTGCCGTTGCCGTCTCAGTTCTCGCCGCGAGGCTAGTCCCGATTGGTCGAGCACCCGCCGCTGGTGGCAGCATAGGTGGGTGTCCAACTCGCCTGACGTCTTCGCGCCCAGCACCGGTTCGTTCGCAGTGACTGCGGATGACATCGACATCGCTGCGCAGCGTATTGCGAAGGTCGTGGCCACGACGCCGTTGCAGTACTGCGAGCGGCTGTCCCGGGAGACCGGTGCCGTCGTCTACCTCAAGCGCGAGGATCAGCAGATCGTCCGGTCCTACAAGATCCGCGGTGCCTACAACCTGATGGCCCAGCTCACACCCGAGGAGCTCGCAGTCGGTGTCGTGACGGCGAGTGCAGGCAACCACGCGCAGGGTGTCGCGTTCGCGTGCCGGGCGATGCAGGTGCGCGGCCGAATCTACGTGCCCGCCAACACGCCCAAGCAGAAGCGGGACCGCATTCGAGTGCACGGCGGGGATTTCGTCGAGTTGATCGTCACCGGTGACACGTTCGACGCCGCCGCGGCAGCGGCCGCCGCGGATGTCGTGCGCACCGGAGCGACCATGGTTCCTCCCTTCGACGACGAGCGGACAGTGGCCGGGCAGGGCACGATCGCCGCGGAAATCGTCGAGCAACTGGGTTCTGCACCGGACACCGTCGTCATGCCGGTCGGCGGCGGGGGATGCATTGCCGGAATCTCGACCTATCTGCGTGAACGCGCACCGGGTACGGCGCTCGTCGGCGTCGAGCCGTCGGGTGCGGCGTCGATGACGGCGGCGTTGGTGGCCGGGGGTCCGGTGACGTTGTCCGACATCGACCCGTTCGTCGACGGCGCTGCCGTGCGCCGGATCGGTGACGTCCCGTTCGAAGCGCTGCGTTCGCTCGGCGCCGAGGTCGTGTCGCACGCGTCGTTGCCGCTGGTGGCGATGCCGACGTTCCCGTCGCGCGATGAGGGCGCGGGCCCATTTCTGATGACACAGATCGACGAGGGTGCAATCTGCACGGCGATGCTCGAGCTCTATCAGAACGAGGGCGTGATCGCCGAGCCGGCGGGGGCGCTCAGTGTGGCGGCGTTGACACAGATCGCGGTGGAGCCGGGGAGCACCGTCGTCTGCCTGATATCGGGCGGCAACAACGACGTCTCGCGGTACGGCGAGATCCTCGAACGGTCACTCGTTCACCTCGGTCTGAAGCATTACTTCCTCGTCGACTTTCCTCAGGAGCCCGGTGCCTTGCGCCGTTTTCTCGACGAAGTCCTGGGGCCCGACGACGACATCACTCTGTTCGAGTACGTGAAGCGGAACAACAGGGAGACGGGTGCTGCGTTGGTCGGCATCGAGCTGGGCGTGGCCAGCGGCCTGAGTGCGCTTCTCGAACGGATGCGGGCCTCCGGGTTGACCGTGGAGCAGCTCGAGCCGGGTTCGCCCGCGTATCGCTACTTGACCTGATCCGACCCGAGCAGGCGCTCGACCACTTTCCGGTGGAGGTCGGCGTCGACGGGCGGAAGTTCGAGCAGGGCGCCGAGGTAGATTCCGTCGCCGACCAGGCGCACGATCTCGGCGTGCACCTCGTCGGGTATCTCGGTGCGCAGGCTCTCGTCCCACAGTCGCATCATGTCGATGACCGCCTGATGGATCTCGCCGGGGTTGCCGTCGACGCTGCGGAGGGCGGCGAGGGTCGATCTGTACAGCGCCACCTCGTGCTCGGCGATGCCCTCGGGCGGTTGCAGGTACCACCGCGCGACGGTGGTACCGCCTCGCTCGGCCTCCGCACGTTGTAGATCGGCCTGCTCGCCGAGGCGTCGAACCATGGCCGCGATCATCGTGTCCTTGGTCTTGAAATGGTAGAGAAGGCCGCCTTTGGAGACGTCTGCCTTGGCTGCGACGCTTTCCAGGGTGACCTTCGTGACTCCTTGATCGAGGAGCATCTCTTCGAGGGCGTCGAGAATGCGATCGCGTGTGTCGGATGCCATGTGCGTCACCCTACCCAATTTCGCTTTACCGGCTGGACGGTTCACTGCTACTCTCGGTCGCTGTACCGGCTGGACGGTTCAGTCGAGGGTGAGAGCATCGAGGAGTGACGAAGTGAAAGACATCAGCGTCGGACCCGCCGCGCAGGCGCAGACCCAGCGGGCGACGCCGAAAGACTGGCTCGGTCTCGTCGTACTGGCGTTCGCGGTTCTCTTGATCGCGGTCGACGGTACGGTCCTGGACCTGGCGCTACCGTTCATCAGCTCGGATCTGTCACCGTCGAGCAACCAACTTCTGTGGATCATCGACGTCTACTCGTTCGTACTGGCCGGGCTGCTCATCACGATGGGCACTCTCGGGGACCGGATCGGACGACGGAAACTCCTGCTCATCGGTGCTGCCGGATTCGGAATCGCGTCCGTCGTCGCGGCATTTGCCACCAGCCCGGAAATGTTGATTGCCGCTCGCGTGCTGCAAGGTGTCTCGGGCGCGACCTTGATGCCGGCCACTCTCGGTCTGATCAGGACGATCTTCACCGATCCCCGCCAACGTGTCATGGCGATCGGTGTGTGGGGCGCAATGGCAGGCGGCGGCGCAGCGGCCGGACCACTGGTCGGCGGATGGTTGCTCGAGCACTTCTGGTGGGGCTCGGTGTTCCTGATCAACATCCCGGTGATGCTCGCGTTGATCGCATTCGGTCCTCTCGTGATACCGGAATCGAAGGATCCGAACCCCGGCACGTTCGACCTGATCAGCTCGGGATTGTCGATGGCCGCTCTGGTTCCGTTGGTCTACGCGGTCAAAGAGACCGCGGCCCACGGCATATCCGCCGTCAACGTCGGCGCGGCACTGGTCGGTGTCGGTGCAGGCGTTCTGTTCGTCCGGCGGCAGAGGCGGCTCGACGACCCGATGATCGACCTACGGCTGTTCTCCAACCCCGCCTTCTCGACGGCGGTGTTCACGAACTTCCTGTCGGTGTTCGCGCTGGCAGGCGTGCTCTTCTTCGGCGCCCAGTATCTTCAGCTCGTGCTGGGCAACAGCCCACTGGAAGCGGGCTTGCTACTGCTGCCAGGCACGGCGTCGAGCATCGTGACGTCTCTGGTGGCCGCGTACCTCGTCCGTATCTGGTCTCCGGCAACGGTGCTCGGCGCAGGACTTGCCGCTGCTGCTGTCGGTGCTGCCGTGCTGTTCGGGCTACGCGTCGACAGCGGCCCGGCACTGTTCATCATCGGCTTCGTTCTCGTCGGCGCGGGCGCGGGCACGGCACTGACGTTGACGTCGGACCTCGTCGTCAGTTCCGTCCGTCCCGAACGCGCCGGTGCGGCGTCCGCCGTGTCGGAAACGGCATACGAGTTGGGGATCGCGCTGGGCGTGGCCGTTCTCGGCACCGTGGTCATGTCCTACTTCCGCCGAGGGCTCGACGTCTCCGGCCTCGATTCCGAGCGCGCGGCGTCCGCCCAAGAGACACTCGGCGGCGCGGCTGCAGTCGCGCGTGACCTCCCGGCGGAGCTGGGAACGGCCCTGACCGAGTCGGCGCATGCAGCGTTCGTTCAGGGCATGCACACGGCGTCGGTGGCGACGGCCGCCGTCATGGCAGCGACCGCCGTCTACGTCGTCCTTCGGCTCCGCCGGAAGTAGAAACAAGCTCGGCTCCGCCGGAAGTAGAAACAAGCTCGGCTCCGCCGGACGTGACAACCGAGCCTCGGCCGCGTTGCTCAGGACGTTTCGAGCACCGCGAACGAGTGACCTGGAACGCGTGTGGCGGAGCCGGTGTCGTTCGACGTCGGCTCCTCCCACGACAGCATGGTGCGACCCCCGACCGGAACGGTCACCGTGGAATCGGACAGGTTGCACACGACGGCGAGCGATCCACGGTGCAGCACGATCCACTGCTGGTCCTCGTCGTAGTCGACCTTCAGATTCGGAAGCCACGGATCGGTGAGTTCGGGCCGCGCACGCCGCAGCGACAACAGATCCCGGTAGACGGTCAACAGCCGGGCATGATCTCCGGTGCCCAGTTCTGTCCACTCCAACTTGGACCGGAGGAACGTGTCCGGGTCCTGCGGATCCGGGATGTCTTCTTTGTCCCAGCCGTGCTCGGCGAACTCGGATTTGCGGCCCTCGGCCGTCGCTTCGCCCAGCTCGGGTTCCGGATGCGAGGTGAAGAACTGGAACGGGGTCGACGCGCCCCATTCCTCGCCCATGAACAACATGGGTGTGTACGGAGAGGTGAGAACCAGTGCGGCTTTCACGGCCAGCTGACCCGGGCTGAGGTAGAAACCGGGCCGGTCACCGACGGCTCGGTTACCCACCTGGTCGTGCGTGGTGGTGTACGTGACGAACGAGCTCGCCGGGACTCGGCGCGTGTCGAGCGGCCTGCCGTGGGTTCGACCCCGAAACGTCGAGTACGTGCCGGCGTGGAAGAAGCCCTGGCGCAACGTGTTCGCGAGCCCCTTCAGCGATCCGAAGTCGCCGTAGTACCCCTGACGTTCACCGGAGACAGCAGCGTGGATTGCGTGGTGGATGTCGTCGTCCCACTGCGCGTCGAGCCCGTACCCGCCGCCGGAACGCGCGGTCACCAGCGTGGGATCGTTCAGGTCGCTCTCCGCGATCAGCGTCAGCGGTCGGCCGAGGTGCGCCGAGAGCCGACGGGTGTCGACGGCCAACTCCTCGAGGAGATGGACGGCGGTGTGATCGACGATGGCGTGCACCGCGTCGAGCCGTAATCCATCGATGTGGAACTCGGAGAACCAGCGCAGAGCATTGTCGATTGCGTACCGACGCACCACACCGGACTGAGCTTCCGCGTAGTTGATGGATTGACCCCAGGTGTTGGCGCCCTGCGTCATGTACGGGCCGAACCGTTCCAGGTAGTTGCCGGACGGACCGAGGTGGTTGTACACCACGTCCAGCACCACCGCGAGGCCGCGAGCATGGCACGCGTCGACGAAGCGCTGCAGACCGTCGGGGCCGCCGTATCCCTCGTGAACGGTGTACCAGAGCACACCGTCGTACCCCCAGTTGTGGGTACCGTTGAATCCGTTCACCGGCATGACCTCGACGAACGTCACGCCGAGGTCCACGAGGTGGTCGAGGCGTTCGATCGCCGCGTCGAACGTACCCTCGGACGTGAACGTTCCGATGTGCAGTTCGTAGATCACCCCACCCGGCAGTTGACGACCGGTCCACGACGAGTCCGTCCAGCCCGACGGATCGAGCGTGTGCAGCTGAGACGGCGCGTGCACGCCGTCCGGCTGCCGCGGCGACCGAGGATCGGGAATCACCGCCGGATCGTCGTCGAGGACGAAACCGTACCGGGCATCGGGGGAGGCGTCGACGTCGGCGTGCCACCAGCCGCCGTCACCTCTGGTCATCGCATGGACGGTGCCGTTCACGTCCACGCGCACCGTGGTGGGGGTCGGAGCCCAAACTTCGAAACGATGGGTCATGCGTCACGTTCTCCTGACGTATCGCTCACGGTGATCTCACGCACGAGCACAGCAACGGGCAAGGACGACAGCAGTGTGTCGGCCTTGACTACGCCGTGGTACTCGTTGTCGGTCAAACGATCTCGCCACCGGCCCGCCGGCAGTGCAATCGTCGTCGACCCCCAGCTGCCCGAATCGAGCCCGAGGGAATGTCGGGTGGCGACGGCGATCACGTCCGCGGCTGCAGCAACGGGGCCACGGGCGAATCCCACGATGTGCGCTGCTGACGAACCTTGCGCGTACACCGGCGCGTACGTTCCGCCGACGAAGCTGTCCGGGCGTTCACGCCTCAGGTGCAGGGACTCGCGGACGACCGCGAACTTGGCCGATCCGGACGAGTCCACCACCGTCGACGACGGAGCGGACAGATGCCGACGTCGAACGTCGTAGTCGATCAACCGACGGTTATCCGGGTCGACGAGCGAGTCCTCCCAGAGCTCGGTGCCCTGGTACACGTCGGGCACTCCCGGTCCGAGCAGATGGAGCAGTTTCTGGCCGAGTGCGTCACTTCGTCCGTGTGGGTCGAGCCGTGCGACCAGCATGGTCACCGAGTCGGCGACCGAACCGCTCATCACGGAGTCGAGCCACGAATGCACCGATGCCTCGAACGCCTCGTCGACGTCGGTCCATCCCGTACGGGTGCCGGCTTCACGCATGGCCTTCTCCGCGTACGCGTGGATTCGCTCGCGTAGTTCGGCGGAGACGACGCCGTCGGCGGGCCACACTCCGAACAGGTTCTGCCACAGGAACAGTCCGGTCGCACCGTCCGGACTCGGGGCGACCTCCTCCCAATCCGAGATGCACCGCGACCACAGTTCCGGTGTCTGCGACAGCACCCCGATTCGGGCCCGCACGTCCTCGCCGCGTTTGGTGTCGTGAGTGGACAGTGTCGTCATCGCCGCGGGCCACCGAGCCGCTCGCTCCGCATTCGCAAGATGGAACTGAGCGGGGGAGATCCCGAACTCCGCCGGGTCACCGCCGACCTCCTGCAGCGAGATCAACCGAGCGGCGCGGTAGAACAAGCAGTCCTCGACACCCTTCGCCGTGACCGCACCGCACACCTGCTCGAACCGCACCGCCGATTCGCCGTCGGCGATCAGCGCAGCGGTCACCGCATCCAGTGCGTCGACCAGGGCGGGTTCGGCGGCCCCGACGTCGCCGACGACTCGGCCGACCGTCCCGGCCAGCGGCCCGTAGTCCGACCGGTAGTACGGCATCCGGGCCACCACGGCCACGATCGCCGCGGTGATCGACTCGAACGGTGCGTCCGAACCGGACTCGCGCACGACAGCGCGCGCCAGCCGCCTGACCTCCGGAGCCAGATCGCCCTCGGCGACAGCAGTTTTCAAGTCGCGCTCCGCGGCATGCAACCACTGCGCGTCCCCCGGCGCTCCGCCCCGCGAACGAGACAGCTCGGTGAGAGCCTCGGCACCCGACGGATCGACGAAGACACCGCCGAGATCGGCCAGAGCGTCGTATCCGGTGGTTCCATGCACCGGCAACGCGGGATCCAGTGGCTCGCCGCGCGCCAATATCTTCTCGATCACCAGCCAACGATCGGGGCCGATGAGTTCGCGGAGCTCGGTGAGGTAGCCGGCGGGATCGGCCAATCCGTCGGGGTGGTCCACGCGGAGACCGTCGACCAGCTCGTCGGTGATCCAACTGGCAACCTGGACGTGCGACGCGGTGAACACGTCGAAGTCCTCCTGCCGAAGACCGGCGAGGCCGTTGACGGAGAAGAAACGCCGGTACCCGACGAGACCGGACTTCCAGTCGACGAGGCGATACGCCTGCGCGGCATGGACTGCCTCGGCGTCCTCGGTGCCGACTCCGTCAGGGATGGTGCCGGGTCCGTCGGAGAGGGTTCCGGCGGCGATGGGGAATCGGTGCTCGTAGTACGCGAGCAACGGCGTGTCTCCGGACCGGTCGATCGTCAGGGCCGCGGTGTCGTCGGCCGATCCGAGGACGGGCAACGCAATCTTTCCGTCGGCTCCGTTCTCCGACGCCCAGTCGATGTCGAAGTACGAGGCGTACTCGGAGGCCTTCCCCTTGGACAGCACGTCCCACCACCACGCGTTCTGCCGCGGATCGTCGACGCCCACGTGATTGGGCACGATGTCGACGATCACGCCCATGCCACGCGAATGCAGTTCAGCGACCAGCGCTTCGAAGCCTTCGCGCCCACCGAGCGGTGCGGACACCGAGGTGGGGTCGATGACGTCGTACCCGTGGGTCGAGCCGTCGGTGGCTTCGAGGATCGGCGACAGGTATGCATGGCTCACGCCGAGATCGTCGAGGTAGTCGACGATCCGGCGGGCGTCGGCGAAGGTGAACCCGTCCCCTCGCAGTTGAAGTCGATACGTACTCGAGGGAATCGGCCGCGGGGGATGGGACACTGGTGTCAGTCCGTCTTTCGTAGAACGAGGAGTGACCGGGCGGCCACCTCGACCGGTGTACCCGCTTCTATGACATTTTCACTCACCCCGGTGAGGATTGCCGTGTTCAGTGCGACCGTCCACTCCTTGGCGTACTCGCCGTCGGGGGTCAGGAACTCGATGGTTTCGTGATGGGCGTTGAAGCACAACAGGAACGAGTCGTCGACGACGCGCTCGCCTCGCTGATTCGGCTCGGGAATGCCTTCGCCGTTCAGGAAGACGGTCAGGCTCTTGCCGAATCCGCTGTCCCAGTCCTCGGGTGTCATCTCCTCACCGGCCGGGGTCAACCAGGCGATGTCGCGGGCCTGCTCGCCGGTGCGAATCGGCCGGCCCTCGAAGAACCTGCGGCGACGGAACACCGGATGGTCGTTGCGCAGCGCGATCGCGTTCTTGGTGAACTCGATCAAGTCCGCGTTGGTCTCGGCGAGCGACCAATCCATCCATGCCAGTTCCGAATCCTGGCAGTAGACGTTGTTGTTTCCCTGCTGGGTTCGACCTAGTTCGTCACCGTGCGCGATCATCGGCGTGCCCTGACTCAGCAGCAGAGTCGCCATGATGTTGCGGATCTGACGGGCGCGCAGGTCGAGTATCTCGGGGTCGTCGGTCGGGCCTTCGACACCGCAGTTCCACGAACGATTGTGGCTTTCGCCGTCGTTGTTGTCCTCGCCGTTGGCGTCGTTGTGTTTCTCGTTGTAGGACACCAGGTCGTGCAACGTGAACCCGTCGTGCGCGATCACGAAGTTGATACTCGCACCGGGGCGACGACCGGTGGCCTCGTACAGGTCGGAGGATCCGGTGAGTCGTGATGCGAACTCGCCGAGTGTGGCGGGCTCGCCGCGCCAGTAGTCACGGACGGTGTCGCGGTACTTGCCGTTCCACTCCGTCCACAGACCGGGGAAGTTACCGACCTGGTAGCCGCCCTCGCCGACGTCCCACGGCTCGGCGATCAGCTTGACCTGGCTGACGACCGGATCCTGTTGGACCAGATCGAAGAAGGCGCTCAGCCGGTCCACGTCGTGCAGTTCACGAGCCAGCGTCGACGCCAGGTCGAAGCGGAAGCCGTCGACGTGCATCTCGGTGACCCAGTACCGCAGCGAGTCCATGATGAGTTGCAACGTGTGCGGATGGCGGGCGTTGAGACTGTTACCCGTGCCGGTGTAGTCCATGTAGTGGGCCGAATCGCCGTCGACGAGGCGGTAGTACGCAGCGTTGTCGATTCCCCGGAAGCTGATGGTCGGGCCCATGTGATTGCCCTCGGCGGTGTGGTTGTAGACCACATCGAGAATTACTTCGATACCGGCCGCGTGGAACGCACGGACCATCGCCTTGAACTCGGTCACGGCCGCGCCCGCCGTCGGGTTCGACGAGTAGTCGGCATGGGGCGCGAGGAAGCCGAACGTGTTGTATCCCCAGTAGTTCCGCAGTCCCTTGTCCAGCAGTGTCTGATCCTGCATGAACTGGTGCACGGGCATCAGTTCGATCGCGGTGATGCCCAGATTCAGCAGGTGGTCGATGATCGCCGGGTGGGCGAGCCCTGCGTAGGTTCCGCGCAACGATTCCGGAACGTCGGGGTGCGTGATCGTCATGCCCTTGACGTGCGCCTCGTAGATCACCGTCTCGTGATACGGCCGACGCGGTGCGCGGTCGTTCTGCCAGTCGAAGAACGGATTGATGACCACCGTGGTCATCGTGTGGCCGAGGGAATCGTGCTGCGGAAAATCGTCGCGTGGTGCCTCGTCGTGCGCGATGGGATCCGGCTCGACGACCTCGAGGTCCGGATCCGCCAGATCCGCGTCGTCCTCGTACGGCTTCTCGTCCGGAGCCGCGGCCTCCTCGGGCTCGGGAACGTCGAGGCTGTAGGAGAACAGCGAACGGTCACCGTCGAAGTCACCCTCGAACGCTTTGCCGTACGGGTCCAGAAGCAGCTTGCTCGGATCACAACGATGACCCGACGCCGGATCCCACGGACCGTGTACTCGGTAACCGTACTTCTGGCCGGGGATCACCGACGGAAGGTACGCGTGCCAGACGTAGCCGTCCGACTCCTCGAAACGGATACGAGTCTCGGTGCCGTCGTCGGCGATGAGGCACAGATCCACGGCTTCGGCAACCTCGGAGAACAGCGCGAAATTGGTACCGACACCGTCGTAGGTGGCTCCCAGCGGATACGCGGACCCGGGCCAGACTTCGATCGCGGGTGATTCGTTGGGTGCTTCGACAGACATGAAGGAAACCCTACTGTGGCCGGATCGAACCGGCTCACCACCAACCCGTCGCCGACGCCATCTGCCGCCCCAACTCGCTGGTCAGAGTGCGTACGTAGGTAGCGGTGAGGTGATGTTCGTCGCGGTAGATCAGTACGTTGCCCTCGATGACACGGCAGACCGGACCGTCGCACAGAGCGTTCGAGAGATCCAGGGGGTACACCGTCGGAAGCCGGAAGGATGCCGCGAGAGCTGGGTTGATCGGCCCGAGTGCGTTGCCTCGCTCCATGCCACACGATGTCGCGTTGCCGCCGTCGGCCAGGCAATCGATGGCCCGGTACGCGATGCCGTCACGTTCGAGCCACGGATTGTCGCGGATACCGAGGACGGGGATGCCGTAGGCCGACAGCTCGTTCCATACCTGCACGTACCAGTCGGGGGTGACGTCGCCCGGGCCGTCGTCCCTCGGCCGCGTCGCGGTGGTGAACACGTAATCGGGTCGTATCTGCGCGAGATCGGACAGTACCGTCTCGGTCCAGTCCAGGCAGTCGGGGTATTCGCTGTCGCCGAGCATGGGCATCGTGCCGAGGGTGAGTGGGCAGCCCATCTTGAGATAGGTCACGACGCGGAACCCGTGTTCGCGGCCGAGTAGATCCAGTGCGGTGATCCAGTGCTCCGCGTGGGAGCTACCGGCAAGTGCGATGGTCCGGTTCGCGGTCGTGTCGCCGTACTCGCAGCTGATCGCATCACGCGTCTCGAAGTCCGCGATGCAGCCTTCGACGGTGGTGATCGGCAGATCTTCCGGTGCCGAGAACAGCGCGGGACTGACCGGTGCGTCCTCGGCGACGATGCCGTCGGTGAGTTCGAGAGCGCCCGGATGAGTGATCGGGTCGACGGTGTCGTTGGCCTGCAGGTCCGCGACCGATCTCTGGATGTAGTAGTTCCATCCGGCGGAACCGGCCACGAGTGCGAGGGCAAGGACCGCAGCGGTGCCCGTCACCGCGAGGCGTGGAATGGATCGGGCGGGCGCCTGCACCGGCTTCTCGACGAGGCGAACGGTCAGCATCGCCAGAAGCACGGACGCTCCGATGATGCACGCGCCGGTGAGCAGGTCCGCGGTCTGTTCGCCCGTGTACGCGAGGGTGAAGATCAGAATCGGCCAGTGCCAGAGATACAGAGGAAAGGCTATCGAGCCGAGCCACAGCCCGAATCGCGTGCTGAGCAGCGCTGCGACAGGCGTGTCGGGTCCCGCGAGCACCAACGCGAGTGTCGCGAGTACGGGAAACAGTGCCCAGGGGCCCGGGAACTCCTGCACACCGTCGAAGATGAATCCGCACGCGACGATCGCGGTCAACCCGGCCGCCGCCAGTGCCGTGCGGGCTGTCTTCGACGGCCACGATGCATCGGCCCCGTCGTGGACGGGTGGTTTCGCGGCGTACATCGCTGCGACGGCCGCCCCCAGCAGGATCTCCCACAGTCGAGCGCCCGTGTCGTAGTAATTCCAGGATTGGAGCCGCGACGTACCGTCTGCGGCGTAGACGAAGGACAGCAGTGCCGCGCCGACGAACAGCACCAGGTAGACACGAGGATCGGGGCTGGGTCGCGATGCTCCGCGTGACTTGCGAAGAATCCAGGAGAGCCCGAAGACGACGGCGATGGCGATCAGATAGAACTGGAATTGGACCGCAACGGACCACAGGTGTTGGACCGGGCTGACCGTCGGGTCCGCCGCCAAGTAGTCCTGTGAGGTCCACGCCAACTCCCAGTTGGCGAAGAAGAAGACGCCCGAGACCAGCTGATTTCCGATGTCGACCCATCGCGTGCGCGGGAGCAGAACGATCGTTGCGACGGCCACACCGGTCAGGACGAGCACGAGCGGGGGGCCGAGCCTGCGCAGGATGCGGGCGACTCGACGGAACGGATCGATCGATCCACCCGCGCGGGCGGTGCGAATCAGCGAGGCCGTGAAGAAGAAGCCCGTCAAGGTCAGGAAGACGTCGACACCGCCGGAGACGCGTCCCATCCAGATGTGGAAGACGACGACCAGAGCGATCGCGACGCCGCGTAGACCGTTGAGATCCTGCCGCACTGCCGGTCGTGCGTCGGCCGCCCGAACCGGGGGAGCAGCGGGCACGGAAGTGCCGGCAGGTTGGTACTGGGCGTGCATAAGAGGGTGAAAGCTCCGACGGTCGACGAATACGGGGACGCAGTGCAGTTCTCGAGGCAAACGATACTGTGCCTGAACCCCGGGTGAACAATCAGCCAGCGGCTGCGGGCAATCGGTGGATCGCGTCGACGAGTGGTGCCAACTCGGGAATCTGCTCGGCCGACGACAGTGAGCTTTCCAGAACCTCGTCGTGCGTGGGGCGTGCTCGTTCCAACAGCGCTCGGCCGTCGGTGGTCAGTTCCGTGTAGATGCCTCGACGGTCGTCCTTGCACAGCACTCGTGTGAGGATGCCTCGATCTTCGAGTCGATTGACCAATCGAGTGGTGGCGCTGCTGCTCAAAGCCGTTGCACGTGCCAGTTGCTGCATCCGCATATGCCACCCGTCTTGCCGACCGAGCGCGTCGAGGACTGCGTACTCGACCACCGAGAGTATGTGCTCGGCCTGCAGTGCGCGTTCGAGTTCGGCCTCGATGTGCGCGTGGAGCGCTGCGAGTGTTCGCCATCCCTGGGCGCGGATGAGGGATGAATCGTCGGCGATTCCCACTGTGTCCTCCTCGAAGCCTGTCGAAAGTTCAGTCGGAGTTTAGCAGCTTGCGCAGTTATAAGGCGTGTGCAACTATTTATAACGCGTCTGCAACTAAGTGCACGCGCTAGCTATCGGCGAACGCATCGATCTAGGAGAAACTGCATGCCGCTCGGACTGCTCGCACTCGCCATCGGAGGGTTCGGTATCGGACTCACCGAGTTCGTGATCATGGGGCTACTGCCGGAAGTCGCCGCGGACTTCGGAGTCACCGAGGCCGTGGCGGGCTGGCTCATCACCGGCTACGCGCTCAGCGTCGTCGTGGGGGCCCTCGTGGTGACGGCACTCGTCACCCGGTTTCCGCGCAAGAACGTTCTGGTCGCATTGATGGGACTGTTCATCGCGGGCAACCTTCTGTCCGCGATCGCCGGATCGTACGAGGCCATGATGCTCGGCCGTGTCGTGGCAGCACTGTGTCACGGTGCATTCTTCGGAATCGGAGCCGTGGTCGCAGCAAGTCTCGTCGAGGCCGCGAAGAAGGCAGGCGCGATCGCGATGATGTTCGCCGGTCTGACCGCAGCCAACGTTCTGGGAGTACCGTTCGGAACCCTGCTGGGTCAGACCTACGGCTGGCGTTCGACATTCTGGGCCATCACCGTCATCGGGGTTGTGGCGTTGGTCGGCACCATCACTCTCGTCCCGGCGAAGACGGACTCCGAGACTCCAGGGCATCTGCGGTCCGAGCTGCGTGCGTTCGGACGCCTACAGGTGTGGCTCTCGATCGCGATCACGATCCTCGGTTACGGCGGTATGTTCGGGGCATTCACGTACATCGCCTTCACACTCACCGAGGTCAGCGGGTTCACCTCCGGCTCGGTGCCGTGGTTGCTGATTCTGTTCGGCGTCGGACTGTTCATCGGCAACTACCTCGGTGGCAGGGCCGCGGATCGTAACCTCACCGCGACGTTGCTGACGTTGCTCGCAGCGCTGACCGCTGTGCTGGTGTTCTTCGCGTTCTCCGCGGAAAGCCAGATCGCAACCGTGGTGTCCCTGTTCCTGATGGGCGTGTTCGGCTTCGCCACGGTCCCCGGCCTACAGATGCGCGTTATGGCCTTCGCCGACGACGCACCGACCATGGCGTCGGGAGCCAACATCGCGGCCTTCAATCTCGGGAATGCTCTCGGTGCATGGATCGGCGGAGTGACGATCACTGCAGGGCTGGGATACACCTCGCCGATCTGGGCGGGCGCGGTCATCACCGTGGCCGCTGTGGTCGTGCTCGTGGTGGCCACCCGACTGCAGCATCAGCGCTCGATGGTTCGGATCTGATCCGACGCCCCACCCTGACGGCAATGGTCCCGAGCATAACGCTCGGGACCATTGCCGTTCAGGAACATTGACGTTCAGGAACATTGCCGTTCAGGAACATTGACGTTCAGGAACATTGCCGTTCAAGAACACTGCCGTTCGGGACCACGGTCAGTTCGTTCGGCCTTCGTTCAGCTGACGGCGTCCGCTCGATGCGGCAGTTTCCAGCCCGGGCGAACGAAGTGGCAGGTGTAGCCCGTCGGGTAGTTCTGCAGGTAGTCCTGGTGCTCGGGTTCTGCTTTCCAGAACGGGCCTGCCGGCTCGACCTCGGTGACGACCTTGCCCGGCCACAAGCCGGAAGCGTCGACGTCCGCAATGGTGTCCAACGCGACTCGCTTCTGCTCGTCGGACGTGTAGTAGATCGCCGAGCGGTAGCTCAGTCCGACGTCGTTGCCCTGGCGGTTCTTCGTCGACGGATCGTGTATCTGGAAGAAGAACTCCAGCAGGTCGCGGTACGAGATCAGACTCGGATCGAACACGATCTCGACGGCTTCGGCGTGCTTGCCGTGATTACGGTACGTCGCGTTGTCCACGTCGCCGCCGGAGTAACCGACCCGAGTCGACAGAACGCCCGGTCGGTGCCTGATAAGTTCCTGGGCTCCCCAGAAGCAGCCTCCGGCGAGAATGGCGGTCTCGGTGGTTGTAGTCACTGCTGCGCTCCTTCGTCTGGCGTCGATACTGTGTCCGACTGTGCGTCGTCCGACTGTGTGTTGTCCGACTGTGTCGTCGTGTCGAACTGTGCGCGGTATTCACCGTAGCCCTCGGCTTCGAGGCGATCCACCGGCACGAACCGGAGGGCAGCGGAGTTCATGCAGTAGCGAAGGCCGCCCTGGTCCTTCGGGCCGTCCTTGAACAGGTGGCCAAGGTGCGAGTCGCCACCGGAGGAACGAACTTCCGTGCGGACCATCAGATGGCTGAAGTCGCGCTTCTGCACTACCGATGTCGCGTCGACGGGTTTGGTGAAACTCGGCCATCCCGAGTGGCTCTCGAACTTGTCGAGTGAGGAGAACAACGGTTGCCCGGTCACGACGTCGACGTAGAGGCCCGGCTCGTGGTTGTCCCAGTACTCGTTGTCGAAAGCTCGCTCGGTGCCTTCCTGCTGTGTCACTCGGTATTGCTCGGCCGTCAGATTCTTCAACTGCTCGGAATCCTTGGCGTAAGAACGTGTCATCGGTGTCCTTCCTGCTGTCACCGTCGGCCGCCACGGCCACACCATGAGTCAACAACGCTCACCTGTCGATATTCCGGTGCCCGTATCCACGTCGGGTGTTCAGTAGGCTGGCCGCGGCAAGGGCTCACGCCCACCGGCATCCGGCAGTAGGGACGAAACGAAGATGGCATCGGGTACTGATCGGTTCTGGAAGGTTCTGGGGCGCTCCGCGCAGAAGGGCCAGGCCCGGTCACGGTCCAGCGTCGACAACGCAGCCGGACACGCCGAGTGGGCGAAGGGCCTGTCGGACGAAGATCTGAAGGCCGCGGCTGCCGACGCAACTGTGTCGGACGCAGCCAAGCTCGACGTTCCGCGCTACCTCGCACTGGTCCGTGAGGCATCGTCGCGCGCGCTGGAGCTGCAACCGTTCGACGTTCAACTCCTGGCTGCGGTGCGCATGCTCGCAGGCGATGTGGTGGAGATGTCGACGGGCGAAGGCAAGACCTTGTCCGGGGCCCTCGCTGCGATCGGCTACGTGATGGCCGGGCGCCGCGTCCACGTCGTGACCATCAACGATTTTCTGGCTCGACGCGACGCCGAGTGGATGGGGCCGCTGTACGAATTACTGGGCTTCACCGTCGGTTGGATCTCCGAGGGCTCGTCCGCGGCCGAGCGACGAGCTGCATACGCGTGCGACGTCACGTACGCGTCGGTCAACGAGATCGGCTTCGACGTTCTTCGCGATCATCTCGTGGACGACGCCGCCGATCTGGTCACGCCCGCACCCGACGTCGCGCTGATCGACGAGGCGGATTCGGTGTTGGTCGACGAGGCGCTGGTTCCACTCGTGCTCGCCGGTTCGGTGAAGGGCGACGTTCCGTCGGATCGTGTTTTCGACGCCGTGAAGCTTCTGCAGAGTCGAACCGACTTCGATACCGATGCCGACGGTCGCAACGTCTTCCTCACCGATGCCGGTGCGGAGAAACTGGAGAAGGAACTCGGCGACATCGACCTGTACGCGGAGAACCACGTCGGATCCACCCTCGTCGCGGTCAACGTTGCTCTTCATGCCCAGGTTCTCGTCAAGCGCGACGTGCACTACATCGTGCGCGACGGACGGGTGCAGCTGATCAACGCATCTCGCGGACGTGTCGCGGAGTTGCAGCGGTGGCCCGACGGTCTGCAGGCGGCCGTGGAGATCAAGGAAGGCCTGACACCGACCGAGACCGGCGAGATTCTGGACACCATCACCGTCCAGGCCCTGATCGGTCGATACGCCACGGTGTGCGGAATGACCGGCACCGCGCTTGCTGCGGGCGAGCAGCTCAAGAAGTTCTATTCGCTCGGCGTGTCCGTCGTTCCGCCGAATGAACCCAACGTTCGTGTCGACGAAGCCGATCGTGTGTACGACACGTCCGAGAACCGCAATGCCGCCGTCGTCGCGTTCGTCGAACAAGCCCACGAGACAGGCCAACCGATTCTGATCGGTACGCACGACGTCGCCGAGTCCGAGGTCTTCTCCGATCTGCTGGACAGGGCGGGTGTACCCCACGTCGTGCTCAACGCCAAGAACGACGCCGAGGAGGCGGCCGTCGTCGCGCGGGCCGGTGAGCGGTCGGCAGTGACGGTGTCCACTCAGATCGCCGGGCGCGGAACCGATATCAAGCTCGGTGGTCCCTCCGGCGGGGGGAAGGAAAAGGACGAGGTCGCCGAACTCGGTGGTCTGCTGGTGGTCGGCACCGGCCGACACACGACCGAACGGCTCGACAACCAGTTGCGGGGCCGAGCCGGGCGGCAAGGCGATCCCGGCCGCTCGGTGTTCTTCTCCAGTTGGGAGGACGAGGTCGTGACGGCGAACCTCGGTCCGAAGGATCAGCCGAAGAAGACCGACGACACCGGACTCGTCACGGCGAACGGTGTGGCGGCGAAGATCGACCATGCGCAACGCATCGCCGAGGGGGCCATGCTCGAAGTGCATTCTCGGACATGGCGTTACAACCAGTTGACGGCGCAGCACCGCGACATTCTGGATCGTCGGCGAGCGTCGTTGCTGACCACCGGCGAGGCGCTCGAACTTCTCGAATCCGCAGCGCCGGATCGAGCGGCCGAACTACGCGAGACGGTGTCGGAGGACGTGTTGACGGTTGCAGCACGCCGCATCGTGCTCTTCCATCTCGATCGGTCGTGGTCCGAGTACCTTGCTCATCTCGCCGACGTGCGCGAAAGTATCCATTTGCGCGCGCTCGGGCGCGAGAATCCGCTCGACGAGTATCACCGGATCGCAGTGGATGCGTTCAGGGAGGTGTCCGACAAGGCGATCGAGCATGCTCGTGCGACGTTCGAGTCGGCCGAGATCACCGAGAACGGCATCGATCTCGGCAAGAGTGGACTTGCCCGACCGTCCTCGACGTGGACCTACATGGTTCACGACAACCCGTTCGCCGGCAACACTGCGAACAGCGCGGGACTCGGCCCGATCTTCGGCGGTTAGGACAGTCGCGCTCGGTCTCCCAGGCGTGCTCGGACGCCGTCGACGAACAGGGTCAGTCCGAAATCGAAACGGCTTGTCGGGTCCGGGCTTTCGAACAGAGGCGATGCGGATTCGGTGAGCGCTCCGGCCGAGTCCATCTGCATGCGTGCCTGTTCGTCGACGGTCTGGCCGAGCACGTAGTAGAGCACTGTGTCCGCGGCCAGTTCGGATTCAGCCCGACGCAATCCGGCCCGTATGCACACCGCTGCAATACGTTCCCGGATGCGGTTGGTGACCAACCGTGACGCGTACGTCGCGGCGACCAACTCCGCACCGTCGCGGTGCGAGAGCAGCGTATTGCGTAGGCGATGGGCCAGTTCTCGCAGTTGGTCGTCCCAGTCGCCGGCGTCCGTCGCGGCGTCGACGTCGGCGAGCAGGGTGTCGGCGATGGCGCCGAGCAGAGTCTGCTTGTCCTTGAAGTGCCAGTACAGCGCGCCCGGCTGCACGTGAAGTGATGTCGCGAGGCGGCGCATCGTGAGATCGCCCAGGCCGTATTCGTCGAGGATCGCAATGGCACCGTCGAGGACGTCGGCTCTGCGCAGTTGCACTCTTCACTCCTTGTCGGTCCGCTCGACTTTGACAGTAATCGACGCCGAGTATAGCTTGAACGCCGTTCAACTTGAACAGTGTTCAAGGCTAAATTCGAGCCGCAGTCGGCGAACCTCAGGAGTTGCTCATGACGCACGGATCGGTAGGCACGGGGTCGAGCCTGCAGGAGCCGTCCGGGAGGACGGACGTTCTGGAGACCGCACGGGTGCAGGTGCTGGCGGACGGTATCGGGTTGGGGCAAGCTCAGGTGCTCGAGGTCCTGCGGCTGCCGGAATCGCGGTTGGAGGACCTTCTCGCTCTTGCGCACGACGTCCGCATGAAGTGGTGCGGGCCGGAGGTCGAGGTCGAGGGGATCATCAGCCTGAAGACGGGTGGTTGCCCCGAGGACTGTCACTTCTGTTCGCAGAGCGGGTTGTTCGAGTCTCCGGTTCGCGCGGCACGGCTGGACATCCCGAGCCTGGTCGAGGCGGCGAAGCAGACCGCGAAGACGGGCGCGACCGAGTTCTGCATCGTCGCAGCGGTCCGCGGGCCGGACGACAGGCTGCTTGCCCAGGTTGCCGCGGGGATCGAGGCCATCAGGAACGAGGTCGACATCGACATCGCGTGTTCGCTCGGCATGCTCACTCAGGAGCAGGTCGATCGATTGGCAGGCATGGGTGTTCACCGCTACAACCACAATCTCGAGACGTCGCGGTCGTATTTCCCCAACGTGGTGACGACGCACACGTGGGAGGAGCGCTGGGAGACACTGCGAATGGTGCGCGACGCGGGGATGGAGGTCTGCTGCGGCGGGATTCTCGGGATGGGGGAGTCGCTGGAACAGCGGGCGGAGTTCACTGCGGATCTCGCGGCGTTGGAGCCCGACGAGGTGCCGTTGAATTTCCTCAATCCGCGTCCGGGCACCCCGTTCGGGCATCTCGATGTGCTTCCTGCGTCCGAGGCGCTGCGTGCCGTTGCCGCGTTCCGTCTGGCGCTGCCGAGGACGATTCTGCGGTTCGCCGGCGGTCGCGAGATCACTCTGGGCGACCTGGGGGCACAGCAGGGAATTCTCGGCGGTATCAATGCGGTCATCGTGGGCAATTACCTGACCACTCTCGGTCGACCGGCCGAACAGGACCTCGACCTGCTCGGTTCGCTGCAGATGCCGATCAAGGCACTGAACTCGACCATCTAAGGTGGACGGGGTGATCAGTGCCGCGCTATTCGACGCTTACACCGGTCGGCCTGTGGTGCCAGGTGTCGCACCGGTGCTCTCGCCTGCGGTTGCCCTGGGCCTCGAGCCTCCTCGATTCTGTGTGGAGTGCGGCCGCCGAATGGTGGTCCAGGTGGTGCCCGACGGATGGACCGCGGAATGCTCCCGGCATGGAGTCACCGATTCGACGTTGCTGGGCAGGCGTTGATCGTGACGGGGCAGTTCGACGTGCCGACGACCGCGAGGTGGCGGGTGCTCGGTGTTCCGATCGCGGTGTCGGTCCTCGTCGGTGTTCTCGCCGGGATCGTCTGGGCGTTGCTCGCTCCGGCCGAGAGGTTCGTCGTGGTTGCCCCCGGGCGTGGAGCCGCTCTGACCGGTGAGAGCCTGCATCGATTCGATGCGCTGGCGATGGCGGCCTGTGCGGCGATTGTTGCGGGAATTGTTCTGCCCGTTGCGGTCTGGGCGTGGACGGCAGTTCGGGGTCCGCTGCAATTCGCGGGTATCCTCATCGGTTCGATACTCGGATCCGGGGCGATGCTCGGCGTCGGTATCGCTGCCGCACGGTGGGTTCATCCCAGGCCCGACGATCCGGCGACGGGCTCCGTCGTTGCAGTCGCACCGGGATTCGAATCGCCGTTGCTGCTGGTGGTGCAGCCCCTCGTGGCGTCGCTGGTGGTGCTCCTGTTGGTTGCGATGAACCCGCACGACAATCTGCGGTTCACTCCGCTGGGTCACGACGGCGACCCCGACGGCGGCGAGGGCGGCGGCGACCCCGCCGGCGCGCCGGAGGGCGAGTTCTTTCTCGAGCGCGACCGAGCCTGAGGTCAGGTCGGAGGCCGCAGGGCCGCGAATTCGTCCGTGACTCTGATCGACGATTCCGCAAAGCGGAAGAGTGCGGGAGGTCGACCTCCGGTCCGGCCCGACGGCGAGGTTCGACCGGTCGGTTCGATCACTTTGCGCCGGCCGAGCACGCGTTGGAGGTTGGTCGCGTCCACGCTGTATCCGAGTGCTGCGGTGTAGATTTCCCGCAGCGTGGACATCGCGAATTCGACGGGTGCCAGCGCGAAGCCGATGTTCGTGTAGGACAACTTGGCGACAAGACGGTTGCGCGCGTGTCGCACTACGGTTCCGTGGTCGAACGACGTCTCCGGTAGGCGGGCCACGGGGTGCCACGCTGTGTCGGGTGGCAGTCGGGGGTCGGACACTATCGGGACAAGTCCGAGGAAGTTGGATGCGATTCGTCTGTCGCCCGGTACGCGCTCGGGGTCGCTGAACACCGACAACTGTTCGAGGTGCGCCACCGTGCGCACGTCGACCTTCTCGGCGAGTTGTCGCCGCGCCGAGGTGGGGAGGTCTTCGTCGTCGCTCAGTACACCGCCTGGAAGCGACCACGAACCCTTCTGGGGATCGAGCGCACGTTGCCACAGCAGCACGGCCAGTTCCGGCGCCTGGCCTGCGGCGAAGCTGCGAACCTGGAATACCGCGATGAGAACTTCGTGGACGGTGCTACGATGTTGCATGTTTTCGATTGTAAGTCGAAAACCTGAAGGAAGTAAATCCGGACGAAGTACGCCGGACCGACACGTTCGCCGGAAACGCCGGCGGCACTACCTCGGCCGGACGATCGATGAAGGAGTACCGCCATGGCGAGCAGGACGAACGGGCTCGGGGCCAGTGGTTCGGCAGTGATCAATTCTGCCGTGATGGATTCCGCCGCGACTGCGGCTCTGTGGGCGGGCGCGGCCGGCATAGTCGACGGCCCCGGCGGCTACAGCGGGGTGGAACCGACCGAGGAGTGGGCGGCCGAGGTGAAGCGTCTGGCGCGCCGTCGCGGTGCGACGATCCTTGCGCACAACTACCAGCTTCCCGCCATCCAGGATGTCGCGGACCACGTCGGTGACTCCCTGGCGCTGTCGCGGATGGCCGCCGAGGTTCCCGAAGAGGAGATCATCTTCTGCGGTGTCCACTTCATGGCCGAGACCGCGAAGATTCTCAGCCCGTCGAAGACGGTCCTCATTCCCGATCAGCGTGCCGGATGCTCGCTGGCCGACTCGATCACCGCGGACCAACTCCGCGAGTGGAAAGCCGATTACCCGCACGCCGTCGTCGTGTCCTACGTCAACACCACGGCCGAGATCAAGGCACTCACCGACATCTGCTGCACGTCATCGAACGCTGTCGAGGTGGTCGAGTCCATCGATCCGAGTCGCGAGATTCTGTTCCTTCCCGATCAGTTCCTCGGAGCCCACGTCAAGCGGGTCACCAAGCGCGAGAACCTGCACATCTGGGCAGGCGAGTGCCACGTGCACGCGGGCATCAACGGTGACGAACTGGCGGAGAAGTCGAGGGCTCACCCCGACGCCGAGTTGTACGTTCACCCCGAGTGCGGTTGTGCCACGTCGGCTCTGTACCTCGCGGGTGAGGGCTTCGTCACGGAGGACAAGGTCAAGATCCTGTCCACGGGAGGGATGCTGGATGCCGCCCGTGCGACGGGAGCCAAGCAGGTTCTGGTGGCCACCGAGATCGGCATGCTGCATCAGCTGCGCCGTGCCGCACCGGAAGTCGACTTCCAGGCCGTCAACGACCGGGCATCGTGCGGTTACATGAAGATGATCACTCCTGCCGCGTTGCTGCGCTGCCTCGTCGAAGGAAAGGACGAGGTGCACGTCGACCTCGACACGGCGCACGTGGCGAGCAAGTCCGTCCAGCGGATGATCGAGATCGGCACGCCGGGCGGCGGCGAGTGACGACACCCTCGGGGGCTGCACGGGAGGCCTCGGCCGACATCGGGTCCCGGGAGGCCTCGGCCGACATCGGGTCCTGGGAGGTGTCGGCGGACCTCGTCGTCGTGGGAGGCGGCGTCGCGGGTCTGAGTGCGGCACTGTCGGCGAGCAGACGCGGGCTTCGCGTGCTCACGATCGCCAAGGACGGACCGCCCGGGACCGCGACTCAGTACGCGCAGGGCGGCATCGCTGTTCCCGGATCGGGCGGGCAGGCCGCGATCGACTCGCACGTGCGAGACACGTGCGGGGCCGGCGGCGGACTGTGTGACGTCGAGGCCGTCAGGTCGATCGTCGCGAGCGGTCGTGATGCCCTCGCGACGCTGCAGGAGTGGGGTGCCGTGTTCGACTTCGGTGCCGACGGTCTGCCTACGCGTACGCGCGAGGGTGGGCACTCGGTTCGGCGGATCGTGCACGCCGGGGGCGATGCGACGGGAGCCGAGGTCCAGCGAGCGTTGACGGTGTCGAGTCGCCAGGCCGACGGGCACGTCGTGATGGCCGGACGAGTGGTCGAGGTTCTGACGGCGTCGCGGCACGTCGTCGGGGCGCTCGTGCTGTCCGATCGAGGTTACGGAGTCGTCCATGCGCCTGCGGTTCTGCTCGCGACGGGCGGTCTGGGGCAGCTGTTCTCGTGCAGCACCAATCCGGCAGGGGCGACGGCCGACGGGATAGCGCTCGGTCTCGATGCAGGCGCGGACACGGCGGATCTCGAGTTCGTTCAGTTCCATCCGACGGTGCTGTTCGCCGCGGGCAGTACCGGGCGCAGGCCGCTCGTCAGCGAAGCCGTGCGAGGCGAGGGTGCTGTTCTGGTGGATCAGGACGGTGTGCGCTTCATGGCCGGAAGTCACCCGATGGCCGATCTCGCGCCGCGTGACGTCGTGTCGCGTGCGATCGCCGAGCGGCTGCGCGCAACCGGTACCGACCATGTTCTGTTGGACGCCAGGATGATTGGGGACTTCCGTACTCGTTTTCCGACGGTCACCGCCTCGTGCCTCGCCGCGGGAATCGACCCGGCCCACGACCTCGTTCCGGTCGCACCGGCAGCTCATTACTCGTGCGGAGGGCTTGTCACCGATGTGTGGGGGCGCACGTCGGTGACCGGTTTGTACGCGGCCGGGGAGGTGGCGCGGACGGGGCTGCACGGAGCCAATCGGCTCGCGTCGAACAGCCTGCTCGAAGGTCTCGTCGTCGGTGAGCGCGTCGGGCAAGCAGCGGTCGAACGACTCGGATCGCCGACCCCCGAGGTCGACGTGTCCGTGCCCACCGTCGCCGCGGTTTCGCGAGAACGATTGCAGAAGACGATGACCGAGTGCGCCGGTGTGGTGCGTGACGAGGGTGGTCTTCGCGTCGCCGCGGAGGTTCTCCGAGAATCCACCACCCGCGACGTGGTCGACGGGACGGCGCTCGAGGATTCGGCGCTGACAGCGGCGGCGTCGGCTCTCGTTCTCGCGGCGAGCCAGCGCGCCGAGAGTCGGGGATGCCACACCCGGGCTGACCATCCCGAAGTCCGGGACGATCTGCTGGGCAGTTTCAGAATTTCCAGGAACGAGGAGGGTGTGCTCGAATCGACGTTCGAGGCCTGCCTTTCGCACGTGACGACAGGGGTGAGCTGACAGTGAACGCGCTGATCGAACAGGGACTCGATCCCGACGAGATCCGGTCGATCGTCCGCACCGCGTTGGCGGAGGACCTCAGGTACGGGCCCGATGTGACCACGACTGCAACGGTTCCTGCGGAGGCGCGCGCAACGGCGACAGTGGTGTCTCGGCAAGCGGGCACCGTCGCGGGAATCGACGTGGGTCTTCTCGTTCTCGACGAGGTGTTGGGCGTGGACGGGTACACGGTCGAGGATCGAGTCGTCGACGGCACCGAAGTTGTTCCCGGACAGTCGGTTCTGACCGTCACAGCGCCGACGAGAGGTTTGCTGACCGCCGAGCGCACGATGTTGAACCTGGTGTGCCACCTGTCCGGAATCGCGACCGCGACTGCGGCCTGGGTCGACCAGGTCGCCGACACCGACGCGAAGATCAGAGACAGCCGAAAGACGTTGCCCGGCTTAAGGACGCTGCAGAAGTACGCGGTACGCGCAGGCGGTGGAGTGAATCACCGAATGGGGTTGGGTGACGCGGCGTTGATCAAGGACAACCACGTCGCAGCAGCGGGATCGGTCGTCGCGGCGTTGCAGGCCGTCCGCGACGCGGCACCCGACATCGAATGCGAGGTGGAGGTGGACAGCCTGGAGCAACTGGATCAGGTACTGGCCGAGAACGTCGAGTTGGTCCTGCTGGACAACTTCGCTCTGTGGCAGACGCAGATGGCCGTCCAGCGCCGAGCCGCACTTTCTCCGCAGACCAAGTTGGAGTCCTCCGGTGGTCTGACGATCGACGTCGCCCGCGACTACGCGAAGACCGGAGTGGATTTCCTCGCGGTCGGGGGGTTGACGCACTCGGTGACGGTGCTGGATCTCGGGCTCGACATGTAGACGGTGGCCGTCTTGTAGATTCGAATCCGATGTCAGAGATACAGAGCGTCCGCCTCGACAGCTGGATCTGGGCGGTCCGGCTGTTCAAGACCCGCTCGGCAGCGGCCGCCGCGTGCCGTGCGGGTCATGTTCGGGTGAACGGCACCCCGGCGAAACCCGGTCTGCGTATCGGCGTCGACGACGAAGTCAGACTGCGCGTGGAGGGACTGGAGAAGATCGTGGTGGTGACCCGCCTGATCGCCAAACGCGTCGGAGCGCCGGTAGCCGCGGAATGCATGATCGACCGCAGTCCGCCCCCGCCGGCGAAGGAAATTCTGGCCTCACAGCCTCGACGTGACCGGGGCGCCGGAAGGCCGACCAAGCGGGACCGTCGCGACCTCGACAAGCTGCGCGACCTCGATCGCATGCGGGACCTCGAGCGCCACCACGGAGCCTGACCGAGTCAGCGCTTGGGACGCTTACGCGGCCCCGCCTTGCGTGGTGCTTTCCCGCTCTGCGTCTTCCCTTTCGGCGCTGCGGGCTTCTTGACCTGATTCGGCTTTCGGGTCTGGTCCGCTGTCTTGCCTCGAGAGCTGCGCGCCGATCTGCCGCGGACGATGCCGAAGAATTCCTCGACGTTCTCGGTGTTCTTGTCGCTCGGCCAGGCGAGCGCGACCGTGGATCCGGCCACCCCGTCCACCGGCCGATACACGAGATCCTTCCGAGCGTGCAGCCGCGCGATGGACTGAGGGACGATGGCGAGCCCCAGACCGGCAGCGACGTATTCGACAAGTTCCGAATTGGAACCGATGTCCGGGATCGGGAGGGCCGTACCGTCGGCGATCTCGGTGGCGACTGCCGCCCACTCCGGTATCTCCTCGGGTGACTGCAGGAGGTGCTCGTCGGCGAGATCGGTCACCGCGACCCGGTCGAACGCGGCTACCGCGTGATCCTTCGGCACGACGACCACGGGGACTTCTTCGTACAGCGCAACGACACTCAGCCCGTTCCGATCGACCGGCAGCCGAACGAAGCCGGCGTCGACGGCACCGCTTCTGAGCAAGTCGAGCTGGGTGTCGACTGTGGTGGGGACCAGCTCGAGGGTGATGTCCTCGAATCGCTCGGCCCAGATCCGGCTCCACTTCGTCGGGGTCACGCCCTCGGTGAACCCGACAGTGAGGGTGGCGACTTCGGCGGCTTTGCGCGCGGCCTCGGCGCGGAGTCTTGTGTCGTCCTCGGCGACGCGAGCCCGGGCGGTCACGAGAAACTCCCGGCCTTCGGCGGACAACTGGGTCGGGCTCACGCCGGGACGAAACAGTGGGTACCCGAGTTCTGCTTCCATGTCGATGACAGCCGCGCTGAGTTTCGTCCTGGCGATGTTCAGCTTCTTCGCCGCGCGTGCGAAGTGCAGTTCCTCGGCCACGGCGATGTACCAGCGGAGCACCTGCACGTCGAAATTCACGTGGTCAACACTATGCGAGAACCGGCGAGAGCCCGGACGGTGGCATCGAGCACTGCGTGGGGAAGATAGGCTGTGCGGGTGAGCCCGGAGAAGAATCAGCAGAACATGAAGCCCCTGACCGCGGCGAACAAGCTCGGCATCTACCTTCCTGCGGCCCCGCAGGAGTTTCAGTCGACTCCCGTGAGCCGCTCCGAACTCGACGCACTGAGGCAGAATCCGCCGCAGTGGTTGGCGGACCTGCAGCAGCACGGCCCGTTCCCGAAGGACGTCATCGCGCGCAAGCTCGGGATTTCCATCGCGGGACTCGGCAGGTCGGGCGTGACCGAAGCGCTGACGTCGGAACAGATCGAGACGTTGCTCGCCGACAAGCCGGACTGGCTCGTGAAGGAACAGCGGCTGCAGAAGGAAGTGCGAGCCGAAGCCGAACGCGTCAAGGCGAAGGAAGAAGCGCGCCGTGCGGCCTCCAATCGGCCGCAGAAGCTCCGCTGACCAGAGGCACAGAAGCTCCGCTGACCAGAGGTATGGAAGCTCCGCTGACCTGATTACGGGCTGAGGACGCCGTCGAGATAGAGCCAGTGTCCGTGTTCGCGAACGAATCGGCTGCGCTCGTGTAGAACTCCGTTTCCGTCGGGGTGCCGGTAGAAGGCACTGAACGCGACGACGCCGTCGGAGTCGAGCAGCCCACCGGAGCTGGTGTCGTCGATGTCCAGCCGGTACCAGCGCTGCTCGTCGTCCAGGGTGAGCTCGTCTGGCCTGGTCGCCGGGTGCCACGTTCGGAGCAGGTACTCGGGGTCGCGGACTGCGAATGCGGTGTACCGCGACCGCATCAGTCGTTCTGCGGTGGGTGCGTGCGTGGTTCCTGCGAGAAACGGTCCGCAGCAGGCGTCGAACAGGTCGCCGCTGAGGCAGGTGCAGGTGGGGCTCACTCGCCGACCACGGCGACGTCGTAGGTGCCGAGTTCGTGTTCGTCGCGGTGACCTTCGTCTCGAATCCAGGTGTTGGCTTCGAGGAGGGTGTCGAAGGTCCCGAGCGCCGTGACGGTGTCTCCGTCGGGCGATTTCATGAGCACTTGATATTTCCTCATGGTGCTGACTCCTGCCTTCAGATCGGGTTTGCCCTGCGGATGGTGGCCAGGAACGTGGCTGCGACGAAGAACAGGCCCGCGAACGTCCTGTTCATAGCGACCTGCTGACGGTGCGAGCGCATCAGCTTCAGCACTCGCGAGGCGAGTGAGGTGTAGCCGGTCATCACGAGCATGTCCACGGCAACCATCGTGGCAGCGATGATCATGTACTGCGGCAGAAGTGGATGTGCCGGGTCGAGGAATTGTGGGAGAACGGCCAGCATGAACACCACTGCCTTGGGGTTCGAGGCGTTGACGAGGAAGCCTCGTCCGAGCATGGCGACGCCCCGGTCGGCGACGCCGGGGGCGTTGTCGATGTCGGTCGGACCTGCCCGCCATTGCCTGATTCCGAGGTAGACGAGGTAGGCGACGCCGAACCACTTGATCGCCGAGAACGCCACCGCCGACCCGGCGAGGACGGCGCCGAGGCCGACCGCGACGATTCCGATCTGCAGCAGCAGCCCGATCTGCAGACCGACGATGTTCCAGTAACCGCGTCCCAGTCCGTAGCGGAGGCCGGTGGACATCGAGGCGATGGCGCCCGCGCCGGGCGAGAGGCTGATCACTACTGCCGCGCCGAGGAACGCCAACCAGACGTGCATGCTCATGGGACTATTGAACATCAGGAGTGGTTGCGGCGATCGTGGGTACTGAACCGGTATGGCTTCCATCGAAACGATCGATCAAGGTGACCGCGTCGTGGCTCGTCGCACCGTCGTGAACGCTCCTGCGTCCGAGTTGTTCGCTCTCGTCGCGGATCCGCATCGGCACGGCGAGTTGGACGGGTCCGGCACCGTGAAGGACACGGTCCGCGGGCCGAACCGGCTGACGCGCGGAGCCAAGTTCTCCGTAAGCATGAAGCAGTTCGGAGTTCCGTATCGGATCACCAGCACCGTCACGGATTTTCGAGACGATGCGGACGTGAAAGTCATCGAGTGGCAGCATCCGATGGGGCACACGTGGCGTTGGCAGTTCGAGGAGACCGAGCCGGGTCGTTCCGCCGTGACCGAGTCCTTCGACTACAGCACGGCGAAGGCTCCGAAGCTGCTCGAGGTGTTCAAGATGCCGCAGAAGAATGCGCAAGGCATCAGTTCGACGCTTGCACAGCTTGCCCGCAAGTACACCTGACGCGAGCACCTCGTCACCGTCTGCAGGACGTGCGGGGATAACCGATTGGCACCGGCACTATCCTTGAGGATCGACAACCGTCACTTCTCGTCGTTTCGCAAGGAGTCCTTATGCCTGCCCGCATCGAGCTCGCCCGCGTGGATCTACGCGGCCGAACTCCATCCACCGCCGAACTACGCGGCGCGCTTCCACGAGGTGGAGTGGATGTCGATGCGGTGTTGCATCAGGTTCGTCCCGTCGTCGAGGCGGTGCGGGAGCGCGGCGTCGAGGCGGCGCTCGAGTACTCCGAACAGTTCGACGGTGTTCGTCCGGAGCGTGTGCGCGTTCCCGCCGCGGCTCTGGAGAAGGCACTGACCGAGCTCGACCCTGCGGTTCGCGCAGCACTGGAAGTGGCCATCGAGCGCACTCGGATCGTGCACGCGGATCAGCGTCGCACCGACACGGTCACCGAGGTCGTTCCAGGCGGAACGGTCACCGAACGGTGGGTCCCGGTCGAGCGCGTCGGTCTCTACGTGCCCGGCGGAAACGCGGTCTACCCCTCGTCTGTGGTGATGAACGTCGTTCCGGCTCAGACCGCGGGTGTCGGTTCGCTGGTGGTCGCGTCCCCGCCGCAGAAAGAGTTCGGTGGGTTACCGCACCCCACGATCCTCGCTGCCGCGCAACTACTCGGTGTCGAAGAGGTGTGGGCAGTGGGCGGCGGCCAGGGAATCGCCTTGCTCACGTACGGCGGCACGGACGTGGACGGCACCGCACTGGAACCGGTCGACCTGATCACCGGTCCCGGCAACATCTACGTCACGGCAGCCAAGCGCCTGTGCCGTTCTCTGATCGGCATCGATTCCGAGGCAGGTCCCACGGAAATCGCCGTGCTGGCCGATTCCACGGCCGATCCGGTGCACGTCGCGGCGGACATGATCAGCCAAGCCGAGCACGACGTCATGGCGGCCAGCGTGCTGGTGACCACTAGCACCGAACTCGCCGATGCGGTGGATCGTGCGCTCGACGCCCAGCTGGAGTTCACCACGCACGCAGAGCGCGTCGCCACGGCGCTGTCCGGTAAGCAATCCGGCATCGTGCTCGTCGACGACATCGATCAGGGGCTGGCCGTGGTGAACACGTACGCGGCCGAGCACCTCGAGATCCAGACAGCGGACAGCCGGGCCGTGGCCGCTCGTGTGCGCAGCGCAGGCGCAGTGTTCGTCGGCGCCTGGTCGCCGGTCAGTCTCGGTGACTACTGCGCCGGGTCCAATCACGTTCTGCCCACCGCGGGTTGTGCGCGTCACTCGTCGGGTCTGAGCGTGCAGACGTTCCTGCGCGGAATTCACGTCGTTGACTACTCGGAGGCGGCATTGAAGGATGTTGCAGGCCACGTGATCACCCTCGCGAACGCCGAGGATCTCCCGGCACACGGCGAGGCGGTCCGGTTGCGATTCGAAGGGTTGTCGAAGTGAGCGGCGTCGTCGGATCGAGCGTCTCGATGGACGAGTTGCCGTTGCGGGAGAGCCTGCGAGGCAAGACGGCATACGGAGCGCCGCAACTGTCGGTTCCGGTGCAGCTCAACACGAACGAGAATCCGCACCCTCCGACACAGGCGCTCGTCGACGACGTCGCGGAGTCCGTCCGGGTGGCCGCGGCCGAACTACATCGGTATCCCGATCGCGATGCCGTCGAACTCCGCGCGGCACTGGCCACCTACCTGACCGGTCAGACCGGCTTCGAGGTCGACGTCAGCAACGTCTGGGCCGCCAACGGCTCCAACGAGATTCTGCAGCAGCTTCTTCAGGCGTTCGGTGGACCCGGCCGGACATCGCTGGGGTTCGTGCCGTCGTACTCCATGCATCCGATCATCTCGTCCGGGACCCAGACGGAATGGCTCGAGATGAACAGGAGCGAGGACTTCTCGCTCGACATCGATCGTGCCGTCGACGCCATCGCCCAGCGTGATCCGGACGTCGTGTTCGTGACCAGCCCCAACAACCCGACCGGGCACAGTATCGCGTCCGCGGACCTGCGTCGGATTCTCGACGCGGCACGCGGAATCGTGATTCTCGACGAGGCGTACGCGGAATTTTCCGCACAGCCCAGCGGAATCGGTCTGATCGACGAGTATCCGTCCAAGCTCGTCGTGAGCCGAACGATGAGCAAGGCCTTCGCATTCGCCGGTGGGCGGCTCGGTTACCTCGTCGCTGCACCCGCCATCGTCGACGCGATGTTCCTGGTGCGCTTGCCGTACCACTTGTCGGTCGTCACGCAGGCCGCCGCGCTGGCGGCGCTGCGGCATGCACCGGAAACCCTTGCGAGTGTGGCGCAGTTGTCCGCCGAGCGGGATCGGGTGATGGCACGGCTGACCGAGCTCGGGTTCGACGTCGTTCCCAGCGACGCGAACTTCGTTCTGTTCGGCCGGTTCTCCGACGCGGGCGCGACGTGGAAGCGGTATCTCGACGACGGAGTGTTGATTCGCGACGTCGGCATCGCCGGGTACCTACGTACCACGATCGGCCTCGACGCCGAGAACGATCGATTCCTCGACGTCAGCGCGGCACTCGCGCACGAACAACTGGACAACACCGACCGAGCAGAGGCACACCGATGACCGCATCAGAGCGAGCACCGAGGATCGCGCGCATCGAGCGCACGACGAAGGAATCGGACATCACCGTCGAGATCGACCTCGACGGCACGGGCATCGTGGACATCTCCACCGGTGTGCCGTTCTACGACCACATGTTGACCGCACTCGGCACGCACGGCCGATTCGATCTGACGGTGCACGCCAAAGGTGACGTGGAGATCGATGCTCACCACACCGTCGAGGACACCGCGATCGTGTTGGGTCAAGCTCTCGGTCAGGCACTGGGGGACAAGTCCGGCATCACTCGCTTCGGTGACGCCTTCATCCCGATGGACGAGACTCAGGTCCACGCGTCGGTCGACGTGTCCGGCCGGCCTTACTGCGTGCACACCGGCGAGCCGGACTACATGGTGCATTCGGTCATCGGTGGCTATCCGGGCGTGCCGTATCACGCGGTCATCAACCGCCACGTGTTCGAGTCTCTGGCGATGAACGCGAGAATCGCTCTGCACGTGCGGGTTCTGTACGGACGCGATCAGCATCACATCACCGAGGCCGAGTTCAAGGCCGTTGCACGGGCACTCCGGCAGGCGGTCGAGTACGACCCGCGGGTCACCGGAATTCCGTCCACCAAGGGCAGTCTGTGACGTCGGCTTGACTTCTCGGCTCCTGAAGATCGAGGGGCTGCCCGCGGCGATGGTCATGGGGGCGGCTGCGTTCGGTGGGTGGGGACTGCTCCTGCCCGTCGTTCCGTTGGCAGTGTCGGTCGGAGGCGGATCCGCGGCCGTGGCCGGGGCAACCACGGCCTTGTTCATGACAACGACGGTTCTCACCCAGCTCTTCGTTCCCCGGCTACTAGTTCGCTTCGGTCACCGGCCGGTGCTCGCGGCGGGATGCACCCTCCTCGGAGTGCCCGCGCTCGTCCTCGTGGCGTCGGCCGCTGTGGTGCCCGCGCTGGCTGTATCCGCTGTACGCGGAGTGGGTTTCGGGCTGTTGACCGTCGCCGGTGCGGCATTGGTGGCGGAGTTGGCCCCGCCCGCTCTGCTGGGGCGGGCCACTGGAGCACAGGGCATCGCGGTGGCGCTGTCGCAGATGGTGACGTTGCCGCTCGGCCTCGTGCTGTTCTCCGTGTCCCCGACGGCAGTGTTCGTCGTCGGGGCGCTGGTCTCGGTGAGCGGGCTGTTCGCGATCGTTTCTCTGCCGCCGGTACGGCCGATGGCTCCGCCGCGTCGGGACAAGTCCGACGGACGATCGTCCGCACGCGCGCTGGTGATTCCGTGTCTCGCCGTCGCGGCGGCATCTGCGTCGTTCGGTGGGTTGTCCAGTCTGCTGCCGATCGCCGAGCCCGGCCGGGAGTCGATGATCGGTGTCTCCCTCGCCGTGATCAGCGGTTCGATGCTGATCGGACGCTACGGCGCGGGCGCAGTGGCGGATCGTCTCGGCATCGGGCGCTCTCTCGCACCAGCGCTGCTGCTGGTGTTCAGTGGGGGATCGTTGTTCGCTGTCGCCGTCGCACAACGCAACCCCGCGGCTGTGTTCATCGCCGCGGCCGTACTGTTCGGCCTCGGGTACGGAGCGACCCAGAACGACAGCCTGGTGATGACGTTCCGTGCAGCCGGCCCGGACAGATTCAGCCAGGCCAGTGCCGCCTGGAACATCGGGTTCGACGCGGGGACCGGGGCAGGCGCCATGGCCCTCGGGGTGATCGTCGGGACGGTCGGCTACGCCACAGGATTCGCGACGGCGGCGTCGGTGGCGCTCGCGATGGCCGCGGTGGTCGCGATCTACACGTGGCGGAGGCCTGGATAGACTGGCGGCATGAAGTCTGTCGCGCTGCTCGATTACGGCTCGGGCAATCTGCATTCCGCGAAACGGGCCCTCGACCGGGTGGGCGCAGACGTCACTGTCACCGCCGATCCCAAGATCGCGCTCGCGGCCGACGGGTTGGTGGTGCCCGGTGTCGGCGCGTTCGCTGCGTGCATGGAGGGCCTCCTGGGAGTCAAGGGAGACCGGATCATCGGGCAACGTCTTGCCGGTGGTCGACCCGTCCTCGGCATCTGCGTCGGAATGCAGATCATGTTCGACCGTGGCGTGGAATTCGGAACGTCGGCCGCTGGTTGCGGTGAGTGGCCGGGGACCGTCGAACGACTGCAGGCGGACGTGCTGCCGCACATGGGCTGGAACACCGTCCGAGCACCGGAGAAGAGCGTTCTGTTCGACGGTATCGACGCCGATACGCGGTTCTACTTCGTGCACTCCTACGCAACCCAGAAGTGGGAGATGGACGTCGGCGACACCATTGCCGCACCTCTGCTGACGTGGGCCGATCACGGCGGTGATTTCCTCGCCGCCGTCGAGAACGGTCCGTTGTCCGCTACGCAGTTCCATCCGGAGAAGTCCGGTGACGCGGGGGCCGCGCTGCTGAAGAACTGGATCGACTCGCTGTGAGCACGGCCTAGGTGAGCGACCGGGAGTTCTCGTTCGGGCGTCTGGCCGTCGCCTCCCTCGGGAGCGCGACGCTGGTTCTCGTCGTCACCACCGCGATCGTCGCCGTCGTGCGACCGGGGCCTGGAGTCGGGCTCTTGATCGTTGCCATCGGAATCGCTGCGGCGATCACCGCGATGGGTGTGGTGTCCACACGCATGACTCGCCGCGGTCTGGGCGCAGAGGGTTCGGTCGAGGACGGCAGCGGAGACCCTGAGCGCTGACGGCGTCGTCGATGGCAGTAGCATAATCGCACGTGAGCCTGGTCTTATTGCCTGCTGTCGATGTCGCAGGCGGCGAAGCTGTCCGTCTCGTTCAGGGAGAGGCGGGGAGCGAAACCAAGTACGGATCGCCTCGTGACGCCGCCCTCGCATGGCAGAACGACGGTGCCGAATGGGTCCATCTCGTGGACCTCGACGCCGCGTTCGGTCGTGGATCCAACCGTGAGTTGCTGGCCGAGGTCGTCGGCGAACTCGACGTGAAGGTGGAACTGTCCGGCGGAATTCGCGACGACGAGTCGCTTCGTGCGGCGCTCGCGACGGGTTGTGCGCGTGTCAATCTCGGAACCGCTGCGTTGGAGGACCCGGAGTGGTGCTCGCGGGCGATCGGCGAGTTCGGCGACAGGGTCGCCGTCGGGCTGGACGTGCTGATCGTCGAGGGGCAGAACCGTCTGCGTGGCCGCGGGTGGGTCAGCGACGGCGGTGATCTGTGGGAGGTTCTCGAGCGGCTCGAGCGCGACGGTTGCTCCCGGTACGTCGTCACCGACGTGACGAAGGACGGCACACTCACCGGACCGAATCTCGACCTGCTTCGCCAGATGTGCGAGAAGACCGACAAGCCGGTCATCGCGTCCGGAGGCGTCTCCACGATCGAGGACCTCCGCGCGATCGCGTCGCTGGTACCCGAGGGAGTCGAAGGCTCGATCGTCGGTAAAGCGCTGTACGCGGGCCGATTCACATTGCCCGACGCCCTCGCGGCCGTGTCCCGCTAGTACCGGAAGACGAGAGACATTTCATCGATGAGCCTGCCCGAGGACCCGCAACGGTTGCTGGAGATCGCCGGTCGTTTGCTCGACGGTACCCACGACCGCTTCGTCGCGGGCGTCGGTGCTCCGAGCGCGGTGCAGAAGGGGCCGGACGACTTCGCGACCGCGGTCGATCTCGAACTGGAGAAGCGGTTGTCCGCAGAACTGGTCGAGCACACCGGGATTGCGGTTCACGGTGAAGAGTTCGGCGGGCCGGATCTGAGTACGGGCACGGTGTGGGTCCTCGACCCCATCGACGGGACGTTCAATTACTCGGCCGGATTGCCCTCGGCCGGAACGTTGTTGGCGTTGCTGCACAACGGCGTGCCGGTGCTCGGGTTGACCTGGCTCCCGCTCGTCGGGCACCGGTTCACGGCGGCAGCCGGTGGGCAGGTGCACCTGAACGGTGAGGCATTGCCGAGACTGGGCAGTCGCGCACTGTCGGATTCGATGATCGGGTTCGGTGCGTTCAACATCGCCAGCCGAGGCCGCACGCCAGGCCTGTACCGGGTGCGAATCCTCGAAGAGCTGTCGAAGGTGTCCTCCCGCTTGCGTATGCACGGTGCCACCGGCGTCGACCTCGCCTACACGGCGAGCGGAGTGCTCGGCGGATGCGTCGTGTTCGGTCACCGTGCGTGGGACAACGCGGCGGGCGCGCTGCTGGTGCAGGCAGCAGGCGGCGTGGTCACCGACCTGGCGGGTGAGCCGTGGACCGTCGATTCGACGTCGGTGCTCGCTGCCTCTCCCGGAGCACACGACGAACTGCTGAAGGTCATCACCGACCTCGGTGATCCCGCCGATTTCCTGGAAGGACGAGTGCGATGAGCGTCGCCGTACGTGTCATCCCGTGCCTCGATGTCGACGCAGGCCGCGTCGTGAAAGGCGTGAACTTCGAGAACCTGCGGGACGCAGGCGATCCCGTGGAACTCGCGGCGGCCTACGACGCCCAAGGTGCCGACGAATTGACGTTCCTGGACGTCACCGCGTCCACTTCGGACCGCGCAACGATGCTCGACGTCGTCAGCCGAACTGCTGAGCAGGTGTTCATTCCGCTGACCGTCGGCGGGGGAGTGCGCACCGTCGCGGACGTCGACAGGCTGCTGCGTGCAGGCGCGGACAAGGTGAGCGTGAACACCGCCGCCATCGCGCGCCCGGAGCTTCTCCGCGAACTGAGCGAACGGTTCGGATCACAGTGCATCGTGCTGTCGGTGGACGCGAGGACCGTGCCGACCGGCGGGCAGGACACACCGTCGAGTTGGGAAGTGACGACGCACGGTGGAAAGCGCGGCACGGGCATCGATGCTGTCGAGTGGGCGGTTCGTGGTGCCGAACTGGGTGTCGGCGAAATTCTGCTGAACTCGATGGACGCGGACGGAACCAAGGCGGGTTTCGATCTGCCGATGATCGCAGAGGTTCGTCGAGCCGTGCACGTGCCGGTGATCGCCAGCGGCGGAGCAGGACTGGTCGAGCATTTCCCGCCGGCGGTGAGGGCAGGCGCGGACGCAGTCCTCGCGGCCAGCGTCTTCCACTTCGGGGATCTCACGATCTCCCAGGTCAAGGACGCAATGCGCAGCGACGGCATCGTCGTCAGGTGATGCGCCCCTCGGTCGTACCGAGGGTGTCGCTGTCGATTCGAGAGGTATAACGGTTGTCATGAGTCTCGACCCCGCTATCGCGGCACGCCTCAAACGCAACGAGGCGGGTCTCGTCAGCGCCGTAGCTCAGGAGAAGTCGTCCGGTGACGTTCTGATGGTCGCCTGGATGGACGACGAAGCCCTGGCTCGGACGCTGGAAACGCGCAAGGGAACCTACTATTCGCGTTCGCGGCAGGAGTACTGGGTGAAGGGCGAGACGTCCGGCCACACCCAGTACGTCCACGAGGTTCGACTCGACTGCGACGGAGACACCGTTCTCCTCGTCGTCGATCAAGAAGGCGGCGCCTGTCACACCGGTGACCACACCTGCTTCGATGCCGACGTGCTGTTGAGCTAGTGCAGTCAGGCTTTGCCTGTGCCTTCGGCAATGCCCTTGTCGAGTTGGGTGAGGATGGTGGAGCTGAGTCGGCCGAGTGCGGTGACCTGGTCGTCGTCGAGTCCTTCGAACAGCAGGGCTTGGACGGTGGCGACGTGGCCTGGTGCCGATTCGACGACTTTGTCCATTCCTGCGTCCGTGAGGACGGCGTAGCTGCCACGTGAGCCTTCGATGCTCTCGCGGCGTACCCAGCCGATCTTCTCGAGCTTGGTCACCACGTGGGACAACCTCGACAACGATGCGTTGGCGAATTTGGCGAGGTCGCGCAGCTGGATTCGCCGGTTCGGGTCCTCGGACAGCACGGACAACACGAAGTAGTCGAAGTGTGTCAGCGAGGAGTCGCGCTGGAGCTGCGTGTCCAGAGCCGCGGGGAGTCGGGTGATGATCGCGACTACGGAGCGCCAGGCCTCTTGTTGGCTGTCGGTGAGCCAGCGTGGTTCGGAGTGGTCTACCGACTCGGCCATCGCGGGGCAACCCTTCTTTCGAGCGAACAGTTGGTTGTAGTCAACACAGTGTTTCACTCGATTGAAGGTTCACGTTAGCGCCCCGTGCGGTGGCTATGCCTTCGAGCGGTTCCGAACGAACTCCAGCGCGTGGTCGGCGTGCGCCTCGAACCTGAATTCGCTGGTGAAGACGTCGAGAACGGTCCGGTCCGTGTCGATGACGAACGTTGCCCGCTTGACCGGGGACAGCTTGCCGAGCAGGCCGCGTCGCACTCCGAACTGTGTGGCGACGGCGCCGGACTCGTCCGACAGCAGCGGATAGTCGAAGGACTTCACGTCGGCGAACTCGGCCTGCTTGGAAATTGCATCGGTGCTGATTCCCACGCGAGTGGCACCGGCCTCGGCGAACTCGGCGGCGAGGTCGCGGAAGTGGCAGGCTTCGACGGTGCAGCCCGGTGTGAGTGCGCCGGGGTAGAAGAACAGCACCACGGGCCCGTTCTGCAGCAGCGTGTCGAGCGATTGCGGGGTTCCGCTCTGGTCCGGCAACGTGAAGTTCTCTGCACGATCTCCTGGTTTCATTCCTGCGACGCTACCGCTCGGTAAGTTCGAAGACCACCGCGCACCACACCTTCTGTCGGGCACCTGGGAGGATGGACGCATGCATGGCGAGACCACCACCCTGCCCGGCGTCCACTCCGATCCGGATGCGGAATCGACAACCAGTCGCGAGGTCTTTCGGGCGCTCGCAGCCGAGCACCGAGTGGTGCCGGTGGTGCGCAAGGTTCTCGCGGACTCGGAGACCCCACTGTCCGCCTACCGCAAGCTCGGTGGCGACCGGCCGGGCACGTTTCTGTTCGAGTCCGCCGAGAACGGCCGGTCCTGGTCACGGTGGTCGTTCATCGGTGCAGGAACACCTGCAGCGTTGACGACGGCCGACGGTGAGGCGGTGTGGCGCGGCAACGTCCCCGCGGGCGTCCCGACCGGCGGCAACCCGCTGGACGTTCTGGGAAGGACGCTCGAACTACTGCGCTCGGAACGGCTTCCCGATCTGCCGCCGTTGACGGGCGGCATGGTCGGCTACATGGGGTACGACGCTGTTCGGCGTATCGAGAAGCTGCCGGAGCACGCTCAGGACGACCTGCAGGTGCCGGAGATGGTGATGCTGCTGGCAACCGATCTCGCGGCCGTCGATCACCACGAAGGCGCGATCACTCTCATCGCCAACGCGGTGAACTGGGACGGCACGGACGATCGTGTCGACGAGGCGTACGACGACGCAGTTCGCAGACTGGACCGAATGTGCGCGGATCTCGCGGCGCCCGCACCCTCGACCGTGTCGACGGTGAGCCGACCCAAGCCGGACTACCGCCGTCAGCGCACGTCCGAAGGATTCGGACGGGACGTCGACAGGCTCGTGAAGGAAATCGAGGCGGGCGAAGCCTTCCAGGTGGTGCTGTCGCAGCGATTCGAAATGGACACCGACGCCACGCCGCTCGACGTGTATCGCATGCTTCGAGCGTCGAATCCCAGCCCGTACATGTACCTGCTGCACGTGCCGGGCGAGGACGGCGAGACCGCGTTCTCGATCGTCGGATCCAGCCCCGAAGCTCTCGTGACCGTCGTCGACGGTGTCGCCACGACTCACCCGATCGCCGGTACGAGGTGGCGAGGCGAGTCCGAGGAGGAGGACATCCTCCTCGAGAAGGACCTCCTGGCGGACGAGAAGGAGAACGCCGAGCACCTGATGCTGGTCGATCTCGGTCGCAACGACTTGGGGCGCGTGTGCACGCCGGGCACCGTGCGGGTGCACGACTATCGCCACATCGAGCGATACAGCCACGTCATGCATTTGGTGTCCGTCGTCTCGGGACATCTGGCCGAAGACAAGCAGGCACTCGATGCAGTCAAGGCGTGCTTCCCGGCAGGAACGCTGTCCGGTGCGCCGAAGGTGCGCGCGATGGAGTTGATCGACGAACTCGAACCGACGCGGCGTGGTGTGTACGGCGGCATCGTCGGATACCTGGACTTTTCCGGTGACGCCGACACTGCGATCGCGATTCGCACGGCTCTGATGAAAGACGGCACGGCCTATGTACAGGCCGGAGCGGGTGTGGTCGCCGACTCGGTCGCAGAGTACGAGGACACCGAGGCACGGAACAAGGCGATGGCGGTTCTGGGCGCCGTTGCCGCGGCCGAATCCCTCCGAGCCGTCGGCAACGATGCGGCGGGAGGGAACGAGAAGTGACCGCAGCTCCGGCGTCGGGCACCGGGCGACCGGCGAAATCGAGAGCTGCGGCGATCCCCGTCGTCGCGATGCTCGTCGGGGCGCTCTGTCTGTGGGGGAGTTCGCGGATGACGTGGGTTCACGTGATCTCGTCCGACGGGCTCGGCGAGGACCGCGCGACGGATCTCCTCGGAAGCACGTGGGCAGCGGCATCGACTCCGTTGGCGCTGGCGTTGGTGGCGGCGGTTGCCGCGTCGTTCGCGGTGCGGGGGTGGGCTTCTCGCGTTCTCGCGGTTCTCGTGGGGCTCGTGGCGGTCGGGGCAGGGATTCCTGCAGTGCAGGCTCTGGTCTCGGACGTGTCGGAGGCGAGGGCTGCGGATCTGGCCGAGCTTCCCGGGCGCGCGGACGTGGTCGGCGCGGAGGCGTTCACGTTGCCCGCGGTCGTCGCACTGGTGGGCGCACTGTGCGCGGCGCTCGCCGCCGTCATGCTGCTTAGGAAACCGACCGCACGGAAGGTACTGTCTTCGAAGTACGACGCACCCGCTGCGCGTCGTGAGGAAGTGGCACGGCGAGCATCAGCGGCAGCATCGTCGGCCACGGACCGGGCCGCTTCGAACGACGAGGGGGAAGACTTGACGGAACGAATGCTGTGGGACGCACTCGACGCCGGTGAGGACCCCACCGACCCGTCGGGCACCCGGAGAAAAGAAGACTGAAGCTGCCGACTACGCTAGGACAGGCCTGAAATGAGTTTTCTCACATCAGGTCATCGATGGGAAAGGACTCGGGTCACCATGACTGTTCTCGATTCGATTCTGGACGGTGTGCGAGCCGATGTCGCTGCCCGGGAGTCGGTTGTCGACTTCGCGACCGTGAAGGCGGCAGCGGCAAAAGCACCCGCACCGCTGAACGCGACGGCAGCGCTGCACGAGGACGGAATCGGTGTCATCGCCGAGGTCAAGCGGGCAAGTCCGTCGAAGGGCGCGCTCGCCGAGATCGGTGATCCCGCCACACTCGCCCAGGCGTACGAGCAGGGCGGTGCACGCATCATCAGTGTGCTCACGGAGGAACGTCGGTTCCACGGCTCGCTCGCAGACTTGGACGCCGTACGCAAGGCCGTGAGTATTCCGGTGTTGCGCAAGGACTTCATCGTCGGTCCGTACCAGATTCACGAGGCGCGGGCGCACGGCGCCGACGTGATTCTGCTGATCGTCGCGGCGCTGGAGCAGGACGCGCTCGTGTCGTTGCTCGATCGCACGGAGTCGCTCGGAATGACCGCGCTCGTCGAGGTTCACACCGAAGCCGAGGCCGACAGGGCGCTCGAAGCGGGTGCCCGGGTGATCGGAATCAACGCCCGCAACCTGAAGACGCTGGAAATCGATCGTGATAGCTTCGGTCGCATCGCCCCCGGGCTGCCCAGCGAGGTCATCCGCATTGCCGAGTCCGGTGTACGCGGAACCGCAGATCTCCTGGCCTACGCAGGTGCAGGAGCGGACGCCGTACTGGTCGGAGAAGGTTTGGTCACCAGCGGTGATCCACGCACGGCCGTGTCGGATCTCGTCACTGCGGGCACACACCCGTCCTGCCCTCGCCCCGCTCGCTGACAGGCAAGTCCACCGTCCGATCGATCCTGCCCCGATGGTCGCCGCCGGCGGCCGCTGGGGCAGACTGTTCGGGTGAGCAGCGCGCAGACGAACCCCGGTTTCAAGGGCGGCGATCTTCCTCAGAGCAGTCTGGGGTTGACCGACCGTAGCCAACACGATCCCGACGTAGGTGGGCACTTCGGCGTCTACGGTGGCCGGTTCGTGCCCGAGGCGCTCATGGGCGTCATCGAAGAGGTCACCGCCGAGTACGACAAGGTTCGCTCAAACAACGAGTTCCTCGGCGAGCTCGATCGACTCCAGCGTGATTACACCGGACGGCCGTCCCCTGTGTTCGAGGCGACCCGTCTGTCCGAGCACGCAGGCGGTGCGCGCATTCTCCTCAAGCGAGAAGACCTCAACCACACCGGATCTCACAAGATCAACAATGTGCTCGGTCAGGTTCTTCTGGCCAAGCGTATGGGTAAGACGCGGGTCATCGCGGAAACCGGTGCGGGACAACACGGTGTCGCCACAGCAACCGCGTGCGCTCTGCTCGGTCTCGACTGCGTCGTGTACATGGGTGAGGTCGACACCGAGCGTCAGGCTCTGAACGTCGCCCGCATGCGGTTGCTCGGATCCTCGGTTGTCGCGGTGAAATCCGGTTCGCGAACCCTGAAGGATGCGATCAACGAGGCGCTGCGGGATTGGGTTGCCCACGCGGACAACACGTACTACTGCTTCGGCACCGTCGCCGGGCCGCATCCCTTCCCGGCTATGGTGCGCGATTTCCAGCGCATCATCGGACTCGAAGCGCGGCAGCAGGTTCAAGCGTCCACCGGGCGGTTGCCCGACGCCATCGCCGCCTGCGTCGGTGGCGGATCGAACGCCATCGGAATCTTCCATGCCTTCATCGACGATCCGTCGGTGCGTCTGATCGGATTCGAAGCAGCGGGCGATGGCGTGGAGACAGGCAGGCACGCCGCGACGATCAGTGGTGGTTCGCCCGGTACGTTGCACGGCACCTACTCGTACCTGCTGCAGGACGAGGACGGGCAGACCATCGAATCGCACTCCATCTCGGCCGGGCTGGACTATCCGGGTGTCGGTCCGGAGCACTCGTACCTCAACGACATCGGCCGTGCCGAGTACCGCGGCATCACCGACACCGAGGCGATGAACGCGTTCCGGCTGCTGAGTCGTACCGAAGGAATCATCCCTGCCATCGAGTCCGCACACGCGGTGGCCGGAGCGTTGAAGCTGGGCAAGGAACTCGGTGAGGGTGCCATCGTCCTGGTCAACCTATCCGGTCGCGGCGACAAGGACGTCGACACCGCGGCGGAGTGGTTCGGCCTGGTCGACGGTGACGGTGATGCAGAAGTAGACGGCGAGAAGGGCGAGAAAGCATGACCGAACGACGTTCGAGGCTCGCGGACACGTTCGCACAGTGCCGCTCGGAGAATCGCGCTGCTCTCGTCGGGTATCTGCCTGCAGGATTCCCGACGGTGCCCGAGTCGATCGAGGTGTTCCAGACCATGGTCTCGGCCGGTTGCGACATCGTCGAGGTCGGGATTCCGTATTCGGATCCGGTCATGGACGGACCGACGATCCAGGCCGCGGCCGACACCGCCCTGCGAGCGGGTGCACGGGTTCGCGACGTGTTCACCGTCGTGGAAAAGGTTTCCGCGGCGGGTGGCAAGGCCGTGGTGATGACGTACTGGAACTTGGTCATGCGCTACGGGATCGACGCGTTCGCTCGTGATCTCGCGGCCGCAGGAGGGCTCGGCATCATCACGCCCGATCTCATCCCCGACGAGGCAGGGGAGTGGATCGAAGCGTCGGACAGACATGACCTCGACCGCATCTTCCTCGTCGCGCCGTCGTCGACGGAGGAGCGTATCGCCAGCACGGTCGCGGCGAGCCGCGGGTTCGTCTACGCCGCGTCGACGATGGGTGTCACCGGCGCCCGCGATGCCGTGTCCTCGGCGGCGCCCGAACTGACGGCCCGTATTCGTCGCCACTCGGACATTCCGGTGGGCGTCGGCCTCGGTGTCCGGTCGGGTGCGCAAGCTGCCGAGATCGCGCAGTTCGCCGACGCGGTCATCGTCGGATCAGCGCTCGTCAGCGCCGTGGACCGCGGCCTGGATGCGGTCGCCGAGCTCACGTCGGAACTCGCCGAAGGCGTCCGATCCGCTAACGTGGCGTCGTGATGTCCGGCAGCTCCGCGTCGTCCGCAGTACTCGCGTACATTCCCAGTCCTCCTCAGGGAGTCTGGTACGTCGGGCCTCTGGCTCTGCGTGCGTACGCACTGTTCATCATCGTCGGGATCGTCGTTGCCATCGTGTGGGGCGATCGCCGGTGGGTTGCTCGTGGAGGCACGAAGGGCACGGTTCTCGACGTCGCCGTGTGGGCGGTCCCGTTCGGTCTGCTGGGCGGGCGGCTCTATCACGTGGCGACCGACTGGAGCACGTACTTCGGTCCAGGTGGCGATCCCGTGCGGGCACTCAAGGTGTGGGAGGGCGGCCTCGGAATCTGGGGCGCGGTGCTTCTCGGTGGTGTCGGCGCCTGGATCGCGTGCAGGCGACGAGGAATTCCGTTGCCCGCGTTCGGCGACGCCGTGGGTCCTCCGATTCTGCTGGCTCAGGCCATCGGCCGCATCGGTAACTATTTCAACCAGGAACTGTACGGCCGTCACACGACGGTGCCGTGGGGACTCGAGATCTACGAGCGCGTGAACGACTCGGGCCGCATCGATCAACTCACCGGAGTGTCGACAGGCGTCGTGGAGAAGATCGTCCATCCGACGTTCCTGTACGAACTGCTGTGGAGTCTCGCCGTCGTGGCGCTGCTGGTCGTCGTGGACCGCAGGTTCTCGATCGGCCACGGTCGTCTGTTCGCACTCTATGTTGCGGGGTACTGCGCAGGTCGGTTCTGGGTCGAGCTCATGCGCGACGACTACGCCACCCACATCGCAGGCATCCGCATCAACAGCTTCACGTCGGCCATCGTGTTCGTGCTTGCCGTGCTGTACTTCGTCCTCGCCACCAAGGGCCGCGAGGACCCGGCATCGCTCCGGTCCGACGACGACAGGTTCGACGACGACCGGTCCGCGGCCGGCGACAGGTCCGAAGGCGAGGACAGGTCCGGGGACGAACTATCCGACGGCGACGATGCCGCCGAGGTTCCGTCCGGCGACAACGCGGCGCCGGGGACCGATGCGCAGTCCACCTCGAACAAGGAGTGACCGGTGAGCGAGTCCGACAAGAATCAGGAATCCGGTTCCGGTAGCGCATCCGACGGCACCGAGTCGCGGCCCGAGTTCGCCTCGTCGTTCGACTACGACGCAACCGCCGAGGCGTCGCTGTCCGAGCCGCCTGCCACCTCGGAGGCAGGCCCGGTGACGGGAGCCGTCGGCTCCGGTTCCGGGTCCGGCCCAGGCTGGGACGTCCACTCCGGGGTCGGGAACGGTCCGGGTTGGGGTGAAAGTCCCAGCTACCCGCCGCCCAGCACTCCGGACACCACACCGCAGCCGACGGTCGATCTGGGCAAGCGCGCGTCCGCGGCCGGTGATCCGACGGCCGCGCACGCCCCTGATTCTCAGGGTTACCCGCCTTACCAAGCGGATTCACCGACGACTGCATTCGGCGCACCGGGCGGCCCCGTGTACGGCCCGCCGGATCCGAACTATCCGCAACCGGGCCCGTACGACGGACAGGGTTACGGTCCGCAGCAGGGTTATGGCGGATCCCAGGGCTACGGTCCCCAGCAGGGTTTCGGTGCTCCGCAGGGTTTCGGTGCTCCACGGGGTTTCGGTCCACAGGGTTACGGTCCGCAACCGGGCTACGGTGCTCCGGATGGCTACGGTCCGCCGCCCGGGTATCCCGTGCCACCCGCGTATGCCGTGGGACCGTACGGTGTGGATCCCGTCGCTCCCTACGGCCGTCATCCGGTGACGGGCGAGCCGTTGTCCGACAAGTCGAAGGTGACCGGCGGGGTGCTCGGAATACTCCTCGGTCCGTTCGGTGCCGGACGGTTCTACCTGAATCAGCCAGGGATGGCCGTTGCACAGATTGCGGTGACGTGGTTGACGTGCGGTATCGGCGGAATCTGGCCGTTGATCGACGGGATCATGATGCTCACCGGGAACGTGCGCGATCAGAACGGACGCCCGCTGCGGGACTGAATCCGCCGGCATCGTTCGCTGGTGGCTGCCTGCCGGTGGAGGTAAGCCGGCCTGGTGGTTTCGGTGTTTGTCAAGAGCTACGGTAAGCTCCAGTCATTCGGTGCTGAGACGGCCGAATTCCTTCGCGGGCCAGAGTTGTCCCGGTAGACCCGTTCAGTGAAACAAGAGCTCCCACGAGCCTAGAATCGTGTCGGAGCTGATCGCTAGCGGAGTTGCCGAGGAGAACGAGACGGCGCCGTGATGTTTCGAGTGCCGTTCGCTCTGCGGTGCCTCCCTGGCCGAGAGGGAGGTGGCGGATTTGCTGTTCTCACAGTTGCCGGCGGAGCAGGGGCTGTACGACCCGTCTCGCGAAAAGGATTCCTGCGGCGTCGCGATGATCGCGGACATCGCGGGTCGCCGCTCTCACAGCATCGTCGCCGACGGCGTTCTCGCCCTGGAGAATCTGGAGCATCGGGGTGCTGCGGGCGCCGAGCCGAACAGTGGTGACGGCGCAGGCATTCTGATTCAGCTTCCGGTCGAACTGTTGGCCTCCCTCGCCGACTTCCCGTTGCCCGACGCCGCCGCCGACGGCGCGAACACGTTTGCCGCCGGTATGTGCTTTCTGCCGCAAGGAGTACGTGAGCGGGCTGCCGCCGTGGCTCGGGTCGAAGCGATTGCCGCCGAGGAGGGTCTATCGGTTCTCGGGTGGAGCGAGGTCGAGGTCGATCCGGACAAGGCCGATATCGGTGTGACGGCACTGGGCTGTATGCCGCACATGACGTATCTGTTCGTGACGGCTCCCGAGGTGAACGGCGTCAGGCCGTCGGGCGTTGAACTGGATCGTCTGGTCTACGGCTTGAGGAAGCGGGCCGAGCGGGTGACACCGGAGATCGAAGCTGCCGGCACCGGGCTGTTCTTCCCGTCGCTGTCCTCGCGGACGATGGTCTACAAGGGCATGCTGACGACGATGCAGTTGCCGCTGTTCTTCCCGGATCTTCGTGACCCGTTGTGCATGAGCGCAATTGCCATTGTGCACAGTCGATTCTCCACCAACACGTTTCCGTCGTGGCCGCTGGCGCACCCGCATCGGTACGTCGCGCACAACGGTGAGATCAACACCGTCAAGGGCAACCGAAACCGTATGCGCGCCCGTGAGGCGATGCTGGCGTCGAGTCTCATTCCCGGTGATCTGGAGCGTCTGTACCCGATCTGCAATCCGGACGGTTCGGATTCGGTGTCTCTCGACGAGGTCCTCGAACTTCTGCATCTCGGCGGGCGCAGTGTGCCGCACGTGGTCATGATGATGGTCCCCGAGCCGTGGGAGAACCACAGCACCATGGATCCGGCGGTGCGGGCGTTCTATCAGTTCCATGCGTCGGTCATGGAGGCGTGGGACGGGCCCGCCTGCGTCACGTTCACCGATGGTGCGTACGTCGGGGCCGTGCTGGACCGGAACGGTCTTCGTCCGGGCAGGTGGTGGCAGACCGAGGACGGTCGGGTCATTCTCGCCAGCGAGGCCGGTGTGCTGGACGTGCCGCAGTCCGAGGTGGTGGCCAAGGGACGGCTCGAGCCCGGCAAGATGTTCCTGATCGACACGGAGGCAGGCCGTCTCGTTCCCGACGAGGAGATCAAACTGCAGCTCGCGTCGGAGCACCCCTATCAGGAATGGCTGCATGCAGGCCTGCTCGAGATCAAGAGCCTGCCCGATCGTGCGCACATCCAGTACAACCACGACTCGGTGGTTCGTCGGCAGGTTGCGTTCGGGTACACCGAGGAAGACCTGCGCGTCGTGCTGACGCCGATGGCCGCGTCGGGCGGTGAGCCGTTGGGATCGATGGGAACCGACACGCCACCCGCTGTGCTCTCGCAGCGGTCGAAGCAGCTGTACGACTACTTCATCGAACTGTTCGCCCAGGTCACCAACCCGCCGCTCGATTCCATTCGCGAGGAGATCGTCACGTCGCTGACGCGAGTGATGGGCCCGGAGCAGAACTTGCTCGAACCGTCCGCTGCGTCGTGCCGTCAGATCGTTCTGCCGTGGCCGGTGTTGGACAACGACGAACTGAACAAGATCATTCACATCAACTTCGACGGCGATCACCCTGGCTTGTCGGCCACTGTGCTGCGGGCACTGTACGAGGTCGAGCGCGGCGGCGAGGGTCTCGCCGAAGCCCTCGAGGATCTGCGTCGTCGTGCCAGTGATGCGATCGCCGCCGGATACCGAACGCTCATCATCTCCGATCGGGACTCCGACCACACGTACGCGCCGATTCCGTCGCTGATGGCCACGGCTGCAGTCCACCATCACCTGGTGCGCACCAAGGAACGCACCAAGGTCGCTCTCGTCGTCGAGTCCGGTGACGCACGCGAGGTCCACCACCTCGCCCTGCTCATCGGTTTCGGTGCAGCGGCGGTCAATCCGTATCTGGCGATGGAGTCCATCGAGGATCTCGTCGCTGAGGGTGAACTCACCGGTGTCGAGTCCACGGTCGCGGTCCGCAACTACCTGTACGGACTGGGCAAGGGCGTGCTCAAGGTGATGTCGAAGATGGGCATCTCCACGGTCGGCTCCTACACCGGTGCGCAGGTCTTCGAGGCCGTCGGTCTCGACAAGGAGGTCGTCCGCGAGTACTTCAAGGGGACGGTCAGCACCCTCGGCGGTGTCGGCTTGGACGTTCTCGCCGAGGAAGTCAAGCTGCGGCATCGTCGCGCCTACCCGGAGAACCCCACCGACCGGGTCCACCGTCGTCTCGACATCGGTGGTGAATATCAGTTCCGTCGCGAGGGCGAGCTGCATCTGTTCACTCCGGAAACCGTCTTCCTGCTTCAGCACGCGACCCGCACCGGGCGTTACGACGTGTTCCAGAAGTACAGCAGCGAGGTGGACCGGCTGGCGCGGGAAGGTGGTGCGCTCCGCGGTTTGTTCGAGTTCAAGGAAGGCCTGCGCGCCCCTGTTCCGCTGGACGAGGTCGAGTCGGCCGAGTCGATCGTCACCAGGTTCAACACCGGTGCGATGAGCTACGGGTCGATCTCTGCCGAAGCGCACGAGACCATGGCCGTCGCCATGAACAACCTCGGCGGTCGCTCCAATTCCGGTGAGGGCGGCGAGGACACGGATCGGTTGTACGACAAGTCTCGTCGCAGCGCGGTCAAGCAGGTGGCGAGCGGCCGCTTCGGGGTCACGAGCGACTATCTGGTCAATGCCAGCGACATTCAGATCAAGATGGCGCAGGGCGCGAAACCTGGTGAGGGTGGTCAACTGCCCGGCTACAAGGTGTATCCGTGGGTCGCCAAGACCCGTCACTCGACGCCGGGTGTCGGTCTCATCTCGCCGCCCCCGCATCACGACATCTACTCCATCGAGGACCTGGCGCAGCTGATCCACGATCTCAAGAACGCCAACGAGAATGCACGCGTCCACGTCAAACTCGTCAGCTCGGTCGGAGTGGGCACCGTGGCAACGGGTGTGAGCAAAGCGCACGCCGACGTCGTCCTGATCTCGGGTTACGACGGCGGCACGGGTGCGGCGCCGTTGACGTCGCTCAAGCACGCGGGCGCTCCGTGGGAGATCGGTCTCGCCGACGCTCAGCAGACTCTGGTACTCAACGGACTCCGCGACCGAATCACGGTGCAGTGCGACGGTGGGCTCCGCACCGGCAGGGACGTCATCGTGGCGGCGCTGCTCGGTGCCGAGGAGTTCGGATTCTCGACGGCTCCGCTCATCGTGTCGGGATGCATCATGATGCGTGTGTGTCATCTCGACACGTGCCCGGTGGGCGTGGCGACCCAGAACCCGGAACTACGCAAACGGTTCACCGGAAAGCCCGAGTTCCTGGAGGACTTCTTCCGGTTCGTGGCCGAGGACGTGCGCAAGTATCTGGCGCAGCTCGGTTTCCGCAGCATCGACGAAGCCGTCGGGCACGCAGATGCTCTGGAGACGGCCGCCGGTGTGGCGCACTGGAAGAGCAAGGGCTTGGACCTGACGCCGATCTTCGCCATGCCGAAGGATCAGCACGGCGCACCGATGACGCAGCGTCGACGCCTCCGCGGTCAGGACCACGGACTCGATCTCGCGCTCGACCGAACCCTGATCCAGTTGGCCGAGGGTGCACTCGAGGATGCGCATCCCGTGAAACTGGAACTGCCGGTGCGCAACGTCAACCGAACCGTCGGCACTCTGTTGGGTGCGGAGGTCACGCGCCGGTACGGCGGTGCGGGGCTTCCCGACGACACGGTGCGCGTCGAACTGACAGGGTCTGCAGGTCAGTCGCTCGGTGCATTCCTCCCCACCGGGATCACCCTCGATCTGATCGGTGACGCCAACGACTATGTCGGAAAGGGGCTTTCGGGCGGCCGCGTCGTCGTCCGGCCGTCATCCGACGCCACCTTCGTCGCGGAGGACAACGTCATCGCCGGCAACACCATTCTCTACGGCGCCACTGCGGGTGAGGTCTTCCTGCGCGGACGGGTGGGGGAGCGGTTCGCGGTCAGGAATTCCGGCGCGACTGCGGTCAACGAAGGCGTCGGCGACCACGCGTTCGAGTACATGACAGGTGGCCGTGTCGTTGTCCTCGGACCGACCGGACGCAACATGGCCGCCGGTATGTCCGGAGGTATCGCCTTCGTCCTCGGGCTGGACGAGAGCAACGTCAACATGGCCATGGTGTCTCTGCAGACGCCCGATCCCGACGATCTCGCATGGCTGCGGGACACCGTCGAGAACCACCGGAAGTGGACGGGATCCGCGGTGGCGTCGTCGCTGCTCGCGGATTGGCCGCGCCGTTCCGCTCTGTTCACCAAGATCATGCCCGTCGACTATCAGCGTGTGCTGGAGGCGACCTCGATGGCGCGCGCCGAGGGGCGCGACGTCGACTCAGCAATCATGGAGGCTGCACGTGGCTGACCCACGAGGATTTCTGAACATCGTCAAGCAGGAAGCAGCGAAGCGGCCGATCGGTGAGCGGGTCAAGGACTGGAAAGAGGTCTACTCGCACCAGCCTGCCGACGAGCGAGCAGCCGAGGTCTCCGATCAGGCACGCCGGTGCATGGATTGTGGAATTCCGTTCTGCCACTCCGGAACTGCGGGCTGCCCCCTCGGCAACCTGATTCCGGAGTGGAACGACCTGGTGCGTCGAGACCGCTGGGACGCTGCGAGCGATCGCCTGCACGCGACGAACAACTTCCCGGAGTTCACCGGCCGTGTGTGTCCTGCACCCTGCGAAGCTGCGTGCGTGCTCTCGATCTCGGAGAGCGAGACCGGTGGAAGCGTGACGATCAAGCGCGTCGAGCAGACCATCGCGGACCTTGCGTGGGACGAAGGCAGCGTCGTACCGCAGCCGCCGACGATCAGCACGGGTAAGACCGTCGCGGTGGTCGGCTCCGGCCCGGCCGGACTCGCCGCCGCGCAGCAGCTGACCCGCGCGGGTCACGACGTCACCGTGTACGAACGGGACGACAGGCTCGGAGGTCTGCTTCGGTACGGCATCCCCGAGTTCAAATTGGAGAAGTCGGTTCTGGATCAGCGCCTCATGCAGATGCGTGCGGAGGGTACCCATTTCGTCACCGACTGCGAGGTCGGAATCGACTTCACCGTCGAACAGTTGCGGGCGAAGTTCGACGCTGTGGTTCTTGCTGTCGGTGCATTGCGGGCGCGGGACAACACCGAGGTCGAGGGTCGTGGTCTGAGCGGTATCCACCTCGCCATGGAGCATTTGGTGCCGTCGAACAAGGAATGCGAGGGCGACGGCCCCACGTCCATCTCGGCCAAGGACAAGCACGTCGTCATCATCGGCGGCGGAGACACCGGAGCCGACTGTCTCGGCACGGCGCACCGTCAGGGCGCCGCGTCGGTGACGCAGCTGGATTACAACCAGGCGCTTCCGGATGCTCGGGACGACTCCAAGTCGCCGTGGCCGTCGTGGCCCCTCGTTCTGCGCACCTCACCGGCCCACGCCGAGGGTGGTGTCGTGCGGCATCAGGTTGCCGTCCAACGTTTTCTGGGCGACGAGAACGGCCGCGTTCGAGCGATGGTCCTCGCCGAGGTCGAGGTACAGCGCGACGCAGACGGCCGACGGATCATCACCCCCATCGGTGAGGAAGTCGAGCTTCCCTGCGATCTCGCGCTCTTCGCGATCGGATTCGACGGTGTCGAGCACAGTCCTCTTCTCGACGACTACGGCCTGTCGCTCACTCGTCGCGGTTCGCTTTCCTGTGGGCCCGACTGGCAGACCACCGCTCCCGGCGTGTTCGTCTGCGGCGACGCTCATCGCGGCGCGTCCTTGGTGGTCTGGGCCATTGCAGAGGGACGGTCCGCGGCGCATGGCGTCGACGCGTTCCTGACCGGTCGCTCCGACCTTCCGTCGCCCGTTCATCCGACGGCTCTGCCTCTCGCAGTGGTGTGATCAGCACCGTTGTGAAGTCGTAGTCTGTACCGATCCAGGTCTGTTCACCTGTGGCAACTCACTACTACCGGCCAGTAGTATTTCGTCGGGTACCTCTGCCGTAGAGAAGGTGAGGGGCACCGACTACGCTCGTGGTCGTGAGCCGACGTACGAAGATCGTTTGCACCCTTGGACCTGCAACCGCCAGCGCTGAGCGAATCCGCGAACTCGTCGAGAGTGGAATGGATGTCGCTCGACTGAATTTCAGCCATGGTGATCACCCCGATCATCAGGCCAACTACGAGTGGGTCCGTGCGGCCTCGAATGCCACCGGCAAAGCCGTCGGCATCCTTGCCGACCTACAGGGACCCAAGATCCGTCTCGGACGGTTCACGGAAGGCAAGACCACCTGGGCCGCCGGTGAATTGGTACGCATCACCGTCGACGAGTGCGACGGCACGCACGATCGCGTGTCGACCACGTACAAGGAATTGGCGCAGGACGCCAAGGAAGGTGACAGGCTCCTCGTCGACGACGGCAAGGTCGGCTTGGTCGTCACCGGAGTCGAAGGCAACGACGTGCTGTGCCGCGTCACCGAAGGCGGACCGGTCAGCAACAACAAGGGTGTGTCCCTGCCTGGCATGGACGTGTCCGTTCCGGCGTTGTCCGAGAAGGACATCGCCGATCTCGAGTTCGCCTTGTCGCTCGGAGTCGACTTCATCGCACTGTCGTTCGTTCGTTCCCCCGCGGACGTCGAGCTCGTGCACGCGGTCATGGATCGCGTCGGTCGCCGAGTGCCGGTCATCGCGAAGCTCGAGAAGCCCGAAGCCGTGGACAACCTCGAAGCCATCGTGCTCGCGTTCGACGCGGTCATGGTCGCCCGCGGCGACCTCGGCGTCGAGCTCCCTCTCGAGCAGGTTCCCCTGGTGCAGAAGCGCGCGATTCAGATCGCCCGCGCCAACGCCAAGCCCGTCATCGTCGCCACCCAGATGCTCGAGTCGATGATCGAGAACTCCCGTCCTACCAGGGCCGAGGCGTCCGACGTCGCGAACGCCGTGCTCGACGGCACCGACGCGGTCATGTTGTCCGGTGAGACCTCCGTCGGCAAGTACGTGATGGAGACCGTCCGCACCATGGCCCGCATCGTCGAAACGGTCGAGAGCGAGGGCGATCCCGTTCCTCCTCTGACTCACGTTCCGCGTACCAAGCGAGGCGTCATCTCCTACGCTGCGCGGGACATCGGCGAACGTCTCGACGCCAAGGCGCTCGTCGCGTTCACTCAGTCCGGAGACACCGTTCGACGGTTGGCGCGCCTGCACACGTCGCTTCCACTGCTGGCGTTCACCTCGATTCCCGAGGTGCGCTCGCAGTTGGCGCTGAGCTGGGGAACCGAGACGTTCCTGGTCCCTGAGGTCGCGACCACCGACGCGATGGTTCTCGAAGTGGACAAGGCACTCCTGGAGCTCGGCCGCTACAACAGGGGCGATCAGGTCGTGATCGTCGCCGGAGCACCTCCCGGCACAGTAGGCTCGACCAACTTGATCCACGTGCATCGAATTGGGGAAGAGGACCGGTAAGTGACCGACGCGGGGGGAACCGGCGCAGCTACTGCGCCCAGCAGTGATCGTGATGTGACGACCGACCTGGACACACTCCTCGAGCTGCTTCAGCTCGAGGAGTTCGGCGAGGACAAATTTCGGGGAGTGCATCCTCGCCAGGTCGGGAGTCGCACGTTCGGTGGTCAGCTGGTGGCGCAAGCGCTCATCGCGGCGGGCCGAACGGTCACGGGAACGACCCGCGACGTCCACGCGATCAACGCGCACTTCATCCGCGGCGGTGATGTGAAGAAGCCGATCGAGTATCACGTCGATCGACACCGCGACGGTCGAGCATTCGCGAACAGGCAGGTCACGGCTTATCAGGACGGCAACGAGATCTTCGTGATGCTCGCCGCGTTCCAGGATTTCGGCACCGGGCTCGAGCACAGCGTCGAACTGCCCGATGTTCCGTACCCGGACGCATTGCCGCCGCTCGGCGACCACTTCGTCGGGTACGAGGACAGGCTGCAGATGTTCGTCGATGCCCTCAAACCGATCGACATGCGCTACGCGAACGATCCGGCGTGGATTCTGCAGGGGACCGGGGAGAAACTCAACCACAACCGCGTGTGGATGAAAGCCGACGGCGACCTTCCCGACGACCCGATCTTCCACGCCGCCACGATGGGATACGCGTCGGACACGACGGTGCTCGACTCGATCATCACCACTCACGGTCTGTCCTGGGGGTTCGACCGTATTGTCGCGGCGACGGTGAACCATTCCATCTGGTTCCATCGACCGTTCCGGTTCGACGACTGGGCGCTGTACGCGACGGAGTCTCCCGTCGCGGCGGGGTCCAGAGGCCTGGCCACGGGTAGGTTCTTCTCGATGGACGGCTTGCTTCTCGCGACCGTGGTGCAGGAAGGTCTGATCAGGCACTTCCCACGGAAGGCCTGACTCGGGGGCTCGACGCTCAGGCCAGGGCAGGCGCGATCGTCGTGGTCCAGGCTTCGCGTAGCTGGTCTTCGAAGAGCGGCCAGGTGTGGGCGCCCCGCTCACGCATGGAAATCGTTGCCGGAACTCCAGTTCGGTGCAGAGCGTCGACGAACAGTGACGTGCAGTAGTTGACGAGCGCTTCGACGACGATTCCGCCGACGGGTGGGAAAGCGCCGACAGGGATACGGTCCACCGGCCCCGGTTGCCCCTCCGATGCGCTGACGTACACCGATGTGCCGCGCAGTCTCTCGACGTTCACGGCCGGGTCGTGTTCGCGCCACGCAGGGTTGCCGGGCAATCCCCACATGTTGAACGGATTGTTCAGGCCACCCGCGATCATCGTCGAGATTCCCGCCATCGCAAACGGATTCGAGGGTGCAGGGCAGCCGCTGAACGACGCCGCGGCATCGAACACGTCCGGTGCCTGAATGGCAAGATCGAGCGCGGGGCCTCCGCTCATGGACAGGCCGGCGATGCCGTTCTTCCCGGTCGAGCCGAAGTGGCCGTCGATCGCCTGGGGCAGTTCGCGGGTGAGATACGTCTGCCACTTGTAGTTTCCGAGCACCGGGTCGGGGTTCTGCCAGTCGGTGTAGAAGCTGAACCTCCCACCGACCGGCATGACGACGGTGACGTTCTTGTCGGCGAAGAACTCCGCTACCGAAGAGTTTCCGAGCCATCCCACGCCGTCCTCGTTCCCGAGTGCACCGTTCAGGAGATACAGGGTGGGAAGAGTGCCGCCGTGGGAAGGCCGCAGGACGTCGTTCGAGATCACCTTGTCCATGGACGGCGAGTACACGTCGACTACCGAGTGAGTTGCGGACACGGCGCGCACATCGACCACACGGGCGGCTTCGGCGGGACCGGCGTACGCGGGACCGGCGATCGCGAGGACACTCGCAGCGAGCGCGATCACGACGACGGAACGCAACATCAGTAACTTCTGCCACATCCGCATCAATCGATGGTGGCATGGATCGGCGTGACCTCTGCTAACGATCCAGCGTCGAAACGACAAAGTTCACCCGTGTCGTCCGTGACATTTCGCGGATTCGCAATATTCTCCGATTCATGCCGGGAACAGACACGTTTCGACGACACGACGGGCGATGGGTCACGTGTGCAGTTGTCGCCGCAGCCGTCGCGCTCGTCGCACACGCGTGGACGTTGGGATTCTCCGGCTTGTACGGACTGTTCGGAAACGGGGTCGACGCCATCGTGTACCGGCACGGCGGCGGGACGTTGCTGACCGGTGAGGGCCTGTATTCGTTCTCGCTGTTCGACACAGCGCTCCCGTTCACCTACCCGCCGTTCGCTGCTGTGGTGTTCGTTGCGCTTGCCGTGCTACCGATCTCGGCCACGACGGCGGTCGTGGGCATCGTCAACATCCTGCTTCTCTATCTCGCGGTGCTGTCGAGTTGGCGGATTCTCGGATATCGCGGAGTGCCCACTCATGTCGTCTCCCTGGGGTCGGCGATTGCGTTCACCTGGCTCGAACCAGTTCGAATGACGCTGTGGCTCGGGCAGATCAACCTTCTACTGCTGATCCTCGTGCTGTGGGACCTCGGCCGTCCCGACGGCAGTCGCCTACGAGGAATCGGCGTCGGCCTCGCTGCGGGGTTGAAACTGACGCCGGCATTCTTCGTCGTGTACGCGCTTGCCGTCAAACAGTTCCGGACTGCGGCGGTGGCCGTCGCGACGTTCGTCGCCACCGTCCTCGCGGGATCGATTCTGTTGTTCGACGACGCACGCACCTTCTGGACCAGCGCGATCTTCCAGTCCGATCGGATCGGGTGGCTACCGTCGCCGGCGAATCAGTCGGTGCACGGTGTGCTCGCTCGACTCTGGTCCGACGGGTCCCCGCCGATGGTGCTGTGGCTCGGCTGTGTTCTCGTCGTCGGCGCGATCGGACTGTGGTGCGCGGTGGCGGCCGAGCGACGAGGCGCTCGATTGTTGTCGTTGACGATCTGCGGCCTGACAACACCCATGGTGTCCCCGTTCTCGTGGGGGCATCACTGGGTGTGGTGCGTGCCGTTGGTCGTGGTGGTACTGGACTGGGCCGCGAGATCCGCTCGGTCCTGGAGCTGGGCGGTGCCGGCCCTCGTCGTGGCCCCGTTCGTCGCCTGGTACTGGACGGCGCCCAGCGGCACTGCCGTCATCGGCACATTCATGCTCGGCGTCCCGTCATGGGCGTGGATTCCGGTTACGTCGGTCTACCCGATCGTGTTCGTCGTCGTTCTCCTGGTGGCCCTCGTCTCGACCGTAGGACCCAGATATCGCCGGCCGAGGCTGCGCGATCGTTCGCCACGCGTCGAGCTTTCGGTCGAAGGACAGAGAGGCGTGAGCGGGACTGGTCGACGGAAGCCGACGTACAGCGACATCGCGTACGGACGGGGCGACGTGACGAACGAAACTCGTCTCCGCCTTGGCTCCGTTGAAGACGATGCGCCGGATGGAAGGAAATTCGCCGAGCAGGGAGTCGAAGTCGTTCGTCACGACAGTCGAATCGACGATCGCGGAGTCGAGGCTCCCGCGCCGCGTGCATAGCTTCACCACATCCCACACCGCGATTCCACGCGCGAGCAGAATCGCTGTTCGCTCGTCGTAGGACTTCTCCGGGCCCGCACCGAACAACGCACCCATGATCGGCCAGAACGCGTTACGAGGATGCGCGTAGTACTGCGCCGCTCTCAATGACGCCACTCCGGGCATGGAGCCGAGGATCAACGTGTGCGACGAACGGTCGACTATCGGCGGAAAGCTGTGCACCGTGGTCATCCCACCAGCATGTCAGGCCCAATCGCGTGCGGGCACCGGCGTCGTCGACGACAATGGAGCCATGTTGGATCCACGAGTACTCGACAATCATGAACTCGACGCAGAACTCGCTGTGCTCAAGCGCGGCCGCGACCAATCGATGGACGAGGGTGCGCAAGGCGCCGAGCTCGCCGAGGCGGATGCTCTGATCGAGAAGTTCGAAGCCGAGATCCGTCATCGTCACGAGCAACCGCAAGCAGATTAGATCCGCGCCGCCGCGGTCAACACAGCACACGCCAGAGTGGCCGCCGCAGTCCTGGCATGGTTCCACCGCGTCCAGCGGGTGAGGTAGTCCGCCCACACCGAAGCACCGTGGCTGCTGGACGGGTCGACCGAGGCCAGAGAATCGTTGAGCGGCACGTTGATTGCGACCGTCACCGCTACGCACCCGACCACGTACACCACGGCGCCGGCAACGACGAGCGTCCCCGAATCTCCGCCCGACGCAAGGCTCGTGACGGCCGCGGCCACTGCAGCAGCAGCGGCGCCGAGGAAGACCGTCAGGAACACAGGTGAGACGATCACGTTGTTGATCTGCTGCATCGTGGCAGCGGCGTCGGCGGCGGGTCGCGTTCTCAGCGCGGGCATGACGCCGACCGAGAACGCCAGCAGCACCCCCGCTGTCAGCCCGCACCCGACGGCAGAGGTCGTGGTGGCGATGGATGCAACCTTCTCGAGCACGACGGTGTCCCTTCTGTCGGTTCGTCCAGCATGCCTCCGAGTGGCTGGACGATCCATGCTCGTTCGTCGCTACTTCATGCTCGTTCGTCCACGACGTCGTACGATCGGTCGATGCGCGGCCACGATCCATGGAGAACATCCGACCCGCTCGGCGAAGCCCTGCATTTCGTCCGAATGACCGGTGCGTTCTACTGTCGGTCCGAGCTGGCCGAGCCCTGGGGACTCGCGATGCCCCCGATGGAGGACTGCCTGTGGTTTCACGTCGTGGTCGCCGGACGATGCCTCCTCGAGGTCGACGGCGCCGAGCCTCGGTGGCTCGCCCCGGGCGAATTCGCGCTGGTGCCGGACGGTTCCGGACATGTCCTGTCCAGCGACGCCTCCTTCGCCGACTCCGCGCCCCTCGCGCACGAGTTGCACCACGACTACATCAGCGATCGATACGCCGTCGTCCGCCACGGAGGCACCGGATCCCCGACGACCATGATCTGTGGAGCCGTGCGGCTCGATCACCCGTCGGTCGGAAAGCTGCTCGACTGCCTGCCGTCGCTGATCGTCGTCGAGTCGGCACCGACACCGCAGCTGTCGTGGATGCACAGCACACTCGGTCTCGTCGCCGACGAGGCCCAGCGAGTCCGACCCGGCGGAGAAGCCGTCATCACGCGGTTGTCGGACATCCTCGTCATCCAGGCGCTGCGGTGGTGGATCGAGAACGATCCCGCGGCCGGATCCGGTTGGCTCGGTGCACTGCAGGATCGAGGGATCGGCCCAGCGCTGGCGGTGATTCACCGCTCGCCGGACAAGCCGTGGACCGTGGCGACCCTCGCCGCCGAAGTCTCGATGTCGAGGTCGGCCTTCTCCGCACGCTTCACCACACTCGTCGGTGAAGCACCCATGCGCTACCTCGCTCGGTGGAGGATGCAGTGCGCTCACGACGCACTGAAATCCGGTGACTGCACTGTCGCCGAACTGGCACGTCGAAGCGGCTACGAGTCCGAAGCCGCCTTCGGGAGAGCATTCAAAAGGCTCGTCGGGCAGTCACCGGGAAGCGTCCGTCGCCGAGAGCTACCGGTGCCCTGACATCAGTCCAGAAGGTGACGCAGATACATCGACGGATCGGCGAGGTACCGAGGCCAATGCGCGACGAGTTCCAGTTCCTCCCAACTGGTTCTGCGTAGACCGTGGTCACCGACTTCGACGATGTCGGCTCCGGGCACCGACGCCAACACAGGCGAGTGCGTCGCGCAGACGACCTGGGCCCCGGCGTCGGCGAGTTCGGACATCAACGCCACCAGTCGAAGGCAGGCCGTGAAGGACAGTGCCGACTCCGGTTCGTCCAGCACGTAGAAGCCCGGGTCCTGGAACATTGCGCGAAACACCGCGAGAAAGCCCTCACCATGGCTCAATTCGGTGGTGTCCTCGTCCCAGTAACCCGGCACGCCCGAGTAACGTTCGGTCAGTTCGACAGCTGTCTCGGCACGGAGAAAGAAGCCTTTCTTCTGCAACCGCGGTCCGCGAAGCATCCGTGCGCCTCGCGGCGTCGTCTCGAGTTCGATGACGTCACCCAGCGGGGTCCGAACGGTGTCCGTACGCGGCAGTCTCGACGCCCGGCCGCCACGCGAATCGAGATCGAAACCCTCCGCGACAGCCTCGACGATGGTCGACTTACCCGAGCCGTTGTCACCGACGAGCATCGTCACGGGCGCATGGAACTCGAGTCCGTCTCCGACGAGGTCCGCCACGGCAGGAACGGTGAAGGGCCAGTCGTCGACGTGATCGACCGGATCGACGAATGCGCGCTCTACGAACATGAATTCAGGCGGTCACCGGTCGATCGACGTATCCGGTCACATGGGTGCTGTCGGCACTGCACTGGAAGTACACCCACTTCGGTTCCGACCGGTCCGCAGCATCTCCGAACCGGTGATTGACACGCTGAGCGCACAAAGTGCCGGCGCCGGTGTCGTGGCATCGGAGATTGCTGGGTATGTACATCGCTTCACTGTATGCCTAGCGGCTTCACCGTGTGACCAGCGGTGCGGGTCGGTGTACCAGTGACGCTGGGGGGTGGTGCCCTCGGTGAGACTCGAACTCACACTGGACGGGTTTTGAATCCGTTTCCTCTGCCAATTGGGATACGAGGGCTGGCGTCTTCGTGCGGTTCACTACTTTAGAAGATGCGCTTCAGGCCCCGTACACCGGTACCCTCGAAGGGTTCGTGGAACCAGGTGAGGTCTGCGGCACAGTGCCGGGCATGCGAGGATTTCTGCTGGTCGATGACGTGTCTAAGGAGACTGGTAAACGATGAATGCTCCTGCCCAGCAAGAGAGCGCAAAGCCCGCTCTACGGGTCGTGGTCGCCGAGGACGAATCGCTCATTCGCCTCGATCTGGTGGAGATGCTGCGTGAAGAGGGCTACGAGGTGGTCGGTGAGGCGGCCGACGGTCAGCAGGCCGTCGACCTCGCCGTGGAACTTCGCCCCGATCTGGTGATCATGGACGTCAAGATGCCACGACGGGACGGAATCGACGCAGCGTCGGAAATCGCCGAGAAGCGTATAGCTCCCGTCGTCATCCTGACGGCGTTCAGTCAGCGTGAACTCGTGGAGAAGGCGCGGGACGCGGGAGCGATGGCGTATCTGGTCAAACCGTTCTCCAAAGCCGACCTGATGCCTGCCGTGGAACTCGCGGCAAGTCGGTACACGGAGATCTCGTCGCTCGAGAGCGAAATCGCGGATCTCCAGGAACGGCTGGAGACGCGCAAGCTCATCGAGCGGGCGAAGGGCAAGCTGATGGAATCCCAGTCGCTCACGGAGCCACAGGCGTTCAAGTGGATTCAGCGCGCCGCGATGGATCGACGGACGACGATGAAGGCCGTCGCCGACGTCATCATCGAGACGCTCGACGCCCCGCCCGAGGCCTGATTTCGGGCCCGCACGCTACGGCGATGTAAATCTTCGGCTCCTCAGGTCACAGTCAGGTCACGAGCCGTCTTCTCGCCCATCGCGAACCGATGGGGACAGCTAGCGTCTGATCCACACACGCGGCGCATGACTCACGTGCGCTTCGTTTTTGGATCGACCAAGGAGACCCTAGATGGCAAAACGGACCTATGTCCGCACGGCTGCGGTGCTGGGTGCTGCTTCACTGGCACTGTTCGGCTGTTCCTCGAGCGACGATTCCAGCTCGGGGGACAGTTCCAGCTCTGCCAGCGGTGGAAGTTCGGCGGCAGAAGAGACAACGGTGTCGACCGACTGCACGCCGGATCAGGCAACGGCAGGGGCGACCCCCGTCACGACCCCACTGGTCGTCGGTACGCTGCTTCCCGAAACCGGCAGCCTCGCATTCCTCGGCCCGCCGGAGGTCGCGGGTGTGCGCCTCGCGGTCGACGAGGTCAACGCTGCGGGCGGCGTTCTCGGACAGCCTGTTCAGCTCATCCCCGGCGACTCGGGTGACACGACGACGGACACCGCGAACACCACGGTCGACCGTCTGCTCGCGGGTGGAGCGGACGTCATCGTCGGTGCGGCATCGTCCTCGGTGTCACTGAAGGTCATCGACAAGATCGCCAGCGCCGGCGTCGTACAGTTCTCCCCGGCCAACACTTCGGACCAGTTCGTCTGCTACGCGGACAAGGGCCAGTACTTCCGTACCGCACCCACCGATGTACTTCAGGCTCAAGCGCTTTCGCAGCTCATCGCGGAGGATGGTGCGCAGCGTGTATCCATCCTGGCGCTCAACGACCCCTACGGCACCGGCCTCGCCGCCAACACCGTGGAGAACCTCGAAGCAGCGGGCATTCCGTCGGATCAGATCCAGTCGATCATCTACGACCCCAACGCACAGTCGTTCAACGCCGAGGTCGACGACGTGAACAACTTCGCGCCCGACGCCGTCGCAATCGTCGGCTTCGAGGAGTCCGCGAAGATCATCACGCGTATGCACGAGGTCGGCATCGGACCGTCGGACGGCACTCTCGTCTACGGAGTCGACGGCAACATGGGCAACGCCCTCGGCGAATCCGTCGCACCGGGCCTGCTCGACACGATGCGCGGAACCACCCCGCTCACCGACGTCGGCACCGCCTTCCAGGATCGACTCAAGACCGTCGACCCCGCCCTGGTGGACTTCAACTACGCCGGCGAGTCCTACGACGCAGTCATCATCTCGGCCCTCGCAGCAGAGCAAGCAAAATCGACGGCGGGCACGGACATCGCAGCCAACATCAACAGCGTCACCAAGGACGGCGAGAAGTGCACCACCTACGCACAGTGCCTTCCCCTCGTCCAGGCCGGAACCGACATCGACTACGACGGTGTCACCGGTGCGCTGAACTTCAGCGACGCAGGTGAGCCGGCCACAGGTTCCTACGGCAACCTGGTCTTCGGCCCGGACAACACCCTGAAGACGGACGGATACATCGTCGTCGGAGAGTGATCAGTCCTCGGTACTGACTCAGAACACACGGAACCCCGGTCCACCTGGACCGGGGTTCCGTGCTGTCGGTGGCCATGCCGTGCGGTTATCCGTTGGGACCGAATGAACCGTTCGGTCACTCCAAGTGACCGAACGCCACGTTCGCTCCGCCTTGGGCATCCGCCGTTGGGACCGAATGAACGGTTTGGTCAGTCAGACTGACCGAACGCCACGCTCGCTCCGCCTTGGGCAACGGGGCGTGCCCGAGCCCGTCTGCGCTGGGGAGCACGAGGACGGCCCCTGGGAATGCAGCAAGACCCGGGCTCGTGGGGTGAGCCCGGGTCTTGTCGGAGTGCGGAAGTTATTTCTTCTCTTTGCTTCCCGCCAGGGTGCCGAGGTAGAGCTCGATAACCTTGGGATCGTTCATGAGGTTGGTGCCGGTGTCGGTGTAGGCATTTCGGCCCTGGTCGAGGACGTATCCGCGGTCACAGATCTGGAGGCAGCGGCGTGCGTTCTGTTCCACCATGATGATGGAGACGCCTGTTGCGTTGATCTTCTTGCAGCGGATGAAGACTTCGTCCTGGAACATGGGGGAGAGGCCTGCGGACGGTTCGTCGAGCAGCAGGACCGATGGTTCCATCATCAGGGCACGGCCCATAGCGACCATTTGTCGTTCGCCGCCGGAGAGTGCGCCTGCTTTGACTTTCTTGCGTTCGCCGAGGAGTGGGAAGAGTTCGCTGACGAAGTCGAAGCGTTCCGCGAATTTCTTCGGCCGCAGATAGATTCCCATTTCGAGGTTTTCCTCGATGGTGAGTGACGGGAAGACGTTCTGTGTCTGCGGCACGTATCCGACGCCTTTGGTGACCAGTACGTGGGCTTCGGCGGAGGTGATGTTGTCTCCGCGGAGTCTGACCGAGCCCTTGCGGACGGGGATGAGCCCGAACAGTGTTTTGAGCAGGGTCGATTTTCCTGCGCCGTTGGGGCCGATGATGCCGACGATCTCGCCGTCTTTCAGGAAGAAGTTGCACTCTTCGAGGATGTTGACGCCAGGGATGTATCCGGCGACGAGGTTGTCGGCGCGGACGAGAGCCCCCTCGGCGAGCCGGGCGTGTTCTTCCGGTGTTGCGGCGAATTCGGCGGGGGTCAGTTTGTCGGTGTTCGGTTCGCTCATTTGCCGTCTTCTTCCTTGGCGTGCTTGCCGGTTGCGACGTCGGCAGACGCGACGAACTCGGGCTCGGACAAGTCGCCGCCTGCTTCGAGCTCTTCGGCTTCGGCCTGTTCCAGCGCTTCGGCCAGTTCGGCTGTGGCGCCGACGGGATTGCCGTTCTCGTCGAATTCGAGGGCCTGGTCGTGATGGCTTCCGAGGTAGGCGTCGACGACAGCACCGTTGTTGGACAGGTCTTCCGGGGTGGATTCGGCGATGACGCTGCCCTGCGCCATCACGACGACCCAGTCGCTGATGTCGCGAATGACGTCCATGTCGTGTTCGACGAACACCACCGTCATCCCGTCGTCGCGCAGCGACTTGATGTGGCCCAGAAGGCTCTGTGTCAGTGCGGGATTGACGCCTGCCATGGGTTCGTCGAGCATGACCACGGCCGGATCGGTCATGAGGGCGCGCGCCATTTCGAGTAGTTTGCGTTGTCCGCCGGACATGGAGCCGGCGAGGTCGTCGGCCTTCGCGTCGAGCTTGAATCGCTCGAGCAGTTGGTAGGCCCGGTCGGTGATCTCCTTCTCCTGCTTCTTCCACGTCCAGGGCATCAGCGTGTTGACGATCCGTTCGCCGCGCTGGCCGGTGGCGCCGAGACGAACGTTGTCCAGCACAGTGAGTTTGGACAATGCTTTGGTCAACTGGAACGTGCGTACGACGCCCTTGCGCGCGACCTGGTGGGGGTGCATCCGGCCCAGTGACTGTCCGTCCATCGACCAGGTGCCCGTGTCGGGGCGGTCGAATCCGGTGAGCAGGTTGAACAAGGTGGTTTTACCGGCACCGTTGGGGCCGATGAGGCCGGTGATGCAGCCTCGCTGGATCTCGAGGTGTGCGACGTCGACTGCTTTCAGGCCGCCGAAGGTTCGGGACACTCCGTCGACGACGAGCGTCGGATCCGGTTTTGCCGCACCGGGAGTCTGGGGGACTCCGGCGAACAGCGATGACCTTTCCTGAGCGCTCAGTGGCCGCCGTGCGTCCGCTGTTGTCTTGTCAGGCATTGAGCTGTACCTCTCGCTTGTTGCCGAGAATGCCTTGCGGCCTGAACACCATCATCACGGCGATCAGAATGCCGAGGAGTACGAATCGAGTGGCGCCGACCTGCTGTTCGGTCAGGTTGAGCAGGGGATCGGGACCCGAAATGGCTTGCCGCAGGATGGCGTCGGGGATGGAGAGAAGGAACCAGAACAGCATGGCGCCGAGTACCGGGCCGAACACTGTTGCGGCACCGCCGAGAATCAACGCACCGAAGGCGAAGAACGTCTGCGCGGTGGAGTAGAAGTCCGGGTTGATGGACTTGGTCTGCAGGGCGTTGAACACGCCGCCCATGCCTCCGATGACGCCGCCGAGGACCAGAGCCTGCATCTTGTAGACGAAGACGTTCTTGCCGAGCGATCGCGCTGCATCCTCGTCCTCGCGGACGGCCTTGAGAACGCGGCCCCATGGGCTGTGCGTGAGCAGATAGATGAATCCGCAGAGGATCAGTACGAGCGACCATCCGACCACCATGGCCCACAGGTCGTCACCGTAGAACTTCACGCCGAGGAACGCGTACTGCTTACCGGAGTCGAACGGGCTGAGAGAGGTGAACGGGTCGGCGAAGCCGAAAATACCGTTGGTGGACTTGGTGATCGGATCGGACGCCGTCGATCTGAACACGAGTCTGAGGATCTCCGATGCGGCGATCGTGACGATCGCGAGATAGTCGGCGCGCAGCCGCAGCGTCGGGATGCCGAGGACGAGTGCCAGCAAGCCTGCGGCGCCGAGGCCGACGAGAATGCCCAGCCACAGAGGCTGCTGGTAGGTGATCGTCATAATGCCGACGCCGTAGCCGCCGAGCAGCGCGAAGCCGATCTGACCGAAGTTGAGCAGCCCGGCGTAGCCGAAGTGCAGATTCAAGCCGATTGCGAGCAGTGCGTAGAAAATTGCCGACGGCCCGACCAGTTGGGCGAGCGAGACCTGGAGTGCTCCGAGAATATCCACGTTGTCACCCGATCCTTTGCCGCGAGCCGAGTATGCCCTGGGGTCTGACGACGAGGATGAGAATCAAGACGAGCAGTCCTCCGATGTATTTGAGATCGGGATTGATGATCATCGTCGACCACTGGACCAGCAGTCCGACGATGACGCAGCCGAGGAGGGCTCCGTACGCAGTTCCCAAGCCGCCCAGTGTGATTCCTGCGAACATCAGGAGCAGCAGCTTGAAGCCCATCTCCCACTGAACGCGGCCACCGAGCTCGGAGAGCCCGAACAGGACGCCGCCCAGGGCGGCGAGGCCACCACCCATGCACCAGACGAAGGTGACGACGCGCTCGACATTGATTCCCGACGAGGCGGCGAGGTCACGATTGTCGGCAACGGCGCGCATCGCCTTGCCGATTCGGGTGCGCTGCAGCATCACCGCGACGCCGACGAGGACGACGATGCTGATGACGATGCAGGCGAGGTTGACATTGGTGATCGCCAGCGGTCCCCATTCGTTCTGGGTCTGCGCCTGGTAGTCGGCGAACGGTTCGGCGCGATCGGAGAAGAAGATCAGGATGAGGTATCGCAGTGCGATGGCCAAGCCGATCGACACCACGAGTTGAGCGATCAAGCCGGTCTTCCGTTTTCGCAACGGGCGCCAGATCACTGTGTTGTTCAGCCAGCCGATCGCGATGCCGACGATGATCGCCAGGATCGTCGCCCAGATCAGCTGTATGCCCATGCTGACGTTGAAGACCCACGCGGCCACGGCGCCGAGCGTCACCAACTCGCCGTGCGCGAAGTTGGTCAGGCCCGTGGTGCCGAAGATCAGGCTGAGGCCGACGGCTGCCAGTGCGATGACCAGACCGAAGCGAAGGCCGTCGACGGTGGTCCTGATGAATTTCTCGTAGAACGGCACTTCCGTGGCCGTTCTGGCTTCACCGAAGGAGAAGATGACGGTGTTGGCGCGTCCGGCCTGCACGTCGCGTTCCACCGAGCCCTGGACGCTGACTCCGTCCGGGAGGGTTTCGGAGTCGACTTCGAATGTGTATGTGCCGGGCGACAACTGGAGTGTCCAGCGGCCTCCGTCCTGAGAGGTGGTGCGAACCACCTCGTCACCGGAGGAGTCCAGTGCCTTCACATCGACGTCGGCAAGGCGTTCACCGCCGTTGTTGAGGCTTCCGCTCACGGCGACCGCGTCGGCGGGCGGTGCGTCCGAGATCGCGGTGGGCGGGGGAGTAGGGGTCGGTTCTTGAGCTGCGGCAGTGCCACCGAACGTCACTGCTGCTATGGATCCGAGTATCGCCAACATGAGGATCTGTCTCAGAAGGCGGAACGAACGTCGGTCTGTGTACCGAATTCGGATCTTCCTTCGGGTCCATCGAACATTTGGAGCCACGCACGTCCTCCGGACGGTTGTCGGGGTGAGCCCAGGATCGGGCTCGGCTGCTTGCAATTGTCGGACTCTAACCGTTGGAACCGCACGAAATCGGCGTCTCGAATTTCCGATAAGTATCATTTGTGTTTCGAACTACGTGAACAGGCGAAATCGCAGCAGATTCCCATCCGCGCCCGCCGCTGTCGGACCCTCTACCTAGACTGGGCAACCGTGAGCCCCGTAACCGACGCCAGTGCCGCATCCGCACCCTCGACCGGCAAATCAGCCGACGGTCAGCAACCGACGCTGTTGCTCATCGACGGTCACTCGATCGCGTTCCGCGCGTTCTTCGCCCTGCCCGTGGAGAACTTCAAGACCACGAGCGGCCAGTCGACCAACGCGGTCTACGGGTTCACCTCCATGCTGATCAACCTCCTCCGGGACGAGAAGCCGACGCACATCGCCGCAGCCTTCGACGTCTCTCGGCAGACGTTTCGCGCCGAGCGATTCCCGGACTACAAGGCCAACCGCAGCAAGACCCCCGACGAGTTCGCCGGCCAGGTGGACATCACGAAGGACGTCCTGGGCGCAATGGGTATCCCGGTCATGGCCGAGCCGGGTTTCGAGGCCGACGACATCATCGCCACGTTGGTCACTCAGGCCGAAGCGCTCGGCTACCGCGTTCTCGTCGTGACCGGTGACCGCGACTCGCTGCAGCTCGTCACCGACAACGTGACCGTGCTCTACCCCAAGAAGGGGGTTTCGGAGCTCACCCGGTTCACCCCGGAGGAAGTGACCACGAAGTACGGGTTGTCGCCGTCCCAGTACCCCGACTTCGCGGCGCTGCGAGGCGACCCGAGCGACAACCTGCCCGGAATCCCCGGCGTCGGCGAGAAGACGGCGACCAAGTGGATCGTGCAGTACGGCTCTCTGGAAGAACTGGTCAACAACGTCGACAAGGTGAAGGGCAAGGTCGGTGACGCACTGCGCGCCAACCTGTCCTCGGTCGTCCTCAACCGCGAGCTCACCGAAATGGTGCGCGACGTGCCGTTGCCGTACACCCCGGACCAACTCGAACTGGCACCGTGGGATCGCGAGAAGATCCACGGCTTGTTCGACGACCTGGAGTTCAGGGTTCTCCGTGACCGCCTTTTCGACACGTTGTCCTCGGCCGAACCGGAGGCGGAGGAGGGCTTCGACGTCAAGGGTGGCGCCGTCCCCGTCGGAGAGCTCGCCTCGTGGCTTGCCGCTCACGCGTCGACGGGTGAGCGCCACGGACTGTCGGTCGTCGGTCCTCGTCGCCCGTTCGACAGTGATGCCGTGTCCATCGCGATCGCCGCGTCCGACGGTGAGGGCGGATTCGTCACGACGAGCTCACTCGATCCGTCGGACGAGACAGCGCTCGCGGCATGGTTGGCCGACGAAACGCAGCCCAAAGCCCTTCACGAGGCCAAGTGGGCCATCCATGCACTCCGCGGTCGGGGATGGACTCTGGGCGGGTTGACGAGCGACACCGCACTCGCTGCATACCTCGTTCGTCCGGGGCAGCGAAGCTTCAACCTGGACGATCTGTGCCTGCGCTACCTCAAGCGTGAGCTTCGGGCCGAGGACTCCGTCGAAGGGCAGATGTCCCTACTGGACACCGAGGACGTCGCCGAAGCCGCGGTGGCCGAGGGCGAGATCCTGCGAGCGCAGGCCATACTCGATCTGGCGGCTGCACTGGACTCGGAACTGACCGACATCGAATCGACGTCGTTGCTGTCCGAGATGGAGCTACCGCTCCTCGGAGTTCTCGCGGACATCGAAGCGACGGGCATCGCCGTCGATCGCACCCACCTCGAGGAACTCCAGAGCCGCTTCGCCGGGCAGGTGTCCGACGCCGCCAATGCCGCCTACGAGGTGATCGGCAAGCAGATCAACCTGGGTTCGCCGAAGCAGCTGCAGGTCGTGCTGTTCGAAGAACTCGACATGCCGAAGACGAAGAAGACCAAGACCGGTTACACCACCGATGCAGACGCACTGCAGGGCTTGTTCGAGAAGACCGAGCATCCGTTCCTGAAGTTCCTGCTGGACCACCGTGATGCGACGCGCATGAAAGTGACCGTCGACGGGTTGCTCAAGTCCATCTCCGACGACGGGCGTATCCACACGACGTTCAATCAGACGGTCGCAGCGACGGGCCGCCTGTCCTCGACGGAGCCGAACCTGCAGAACATTCCGGTTCGTAACGAGGCCGGGCGCCACATCCGCGACGGGTTCGTCGTCGGCGAAGGCTACGACATGCTGCTGACGGCCGACTACAGCCAGATCGAGATGCGCATCATGGCCCACCTGTCCGGCGACGAAGGTCTGATCGAGGCGTTCAACACCGGCGAGGATCTGCACAGTTTCGTCGGAGCGCGAGCCTTCGGTGTTCCCATCGAAGAGGTCACCCCGGAGCTGCGTCGTCGGGTCAAGGCCATGTCGTACGGGCTCGCCTACGGGCTTAGCGCCTTCGGGTTGGCTGCGCAACTCAAGATCTCCACGGACGAAGCCAAGCAGCAGATGGAGGCGTACTTCGCTCGCTTCGGCGGCGTGCGTGATTACCTGCGGAACGCGGTGGAGGAGTCCAGGAAGGTCGGATACACATCCACGTTGTACGGCCGTCGACGCTACTTGCCGGACCTCAACAGCGACAACCGTCAGCGGCGTGAGGTTGCCGAGCGTGCCGCGTTGAACGCTCCCATCCAAGGCACGGCTGCGGACATCATCAAGGTTGCGATGATCGACGTGCACAAGTCGTTGAGCGCGTCGAATCTGAAGTCGCGCATGCTGCTTCAGGTTCATGACGAGTTGGTGCTCGAGGTGGTCGAATCCGAGCGCGACGAGGTCGAGGCACTGGTTCGCGACAAGATGGCGTCGGCCATTTCGTTGTCGGTTCCGCTCGAAGTGTCGGTCGGTACGGGGCGTAGTTGGGACAAGGCCGCGCACTAGGCGCTATCCGGCCCCGTCCGACAAGGACACCGCTCGACCACACAGTTCAGGGCCGGTCGCAGTTGCGACCGGCCCTGAACGCGGCAATGCCGTCCGAATTATTCGCTGTCAGCGGCGGCAGGCTGCTCGGCGATCTGCTTGCGCACCTCGTCCATGTCGAGTGCCTTGACCTGTCCCACCAGATCCTCGAGTGCCGCGGCGGGGAGTGCGCCGGGCTGCGCGAAGACCAGGACGCCCTCACGGAACGCCATGATCGTGGGGATCGACTGGATGTTGGCAGCGGCCGCCAATCCCTGCTCCGCCTCGGTGTCGACCTTGGCGTGCACAACATCCGGGTGGGATTCCGAGGACTTCTCGAACGTGGGCGCGAACTGGCGGCACGGTCCACACCACGACGCCCAGAAGTCCACGAGCACCACGTCGTTGCCGCCGACGATCTCGTCGAAGTTCTGCTGAGTCAAAGTCTGTGTTGCCACGCCTGCCCTTTCGTCGATGTTTGCTTCTCTGGATCCCTCAACGCGCCCCGGGCTCGAAATCATCCCGGGTCATGCAGGTTGCGGCGCCGCCCGGAACGTACGTCGGTACGAGTTCGGCGTCGTACAGCGCAGCCGGACGAAGTGTTGCCGCAGCACAGCGGCATTTCCGAAGCCCACGCGTTCGGCGATGACATCCATCGACAGGTCCGAGTTCTCCAGTAGCTGTTGCGCCGCCAGTACCCGCTGGTCGTTCAACCAGCGGGCGGGCGTGGTCCCGGTTTCGGCCTGGAACCGGCGCGCGAACGTGCGTGCGGACATGTTGACCCTCGCGGATAATGTCTGGACCGACAGTTCGGTATGCAGGTTTTCCGTCATCCAATCCAGCAGTGGCGCAAGGGTATCGACCTCGACGGCGGGGAGGGGCGTGGTCACGAACTGGGCCTGGCCGCCGTCCCGATGCGGCGGTACGACCATCCGTCGCGCGATACCGTTCGCCACGACGCTTCCCTGCTCCTTGCGGACGATATGAAGACACAGATCGATGCCGGCAGCCGTTCCCGCGCTGGTCAGGACATTTCCGTCGTCGACGTAGAGCACGTTGCGGTCGACCTCGGCGAGAGGATATTCCGCGGCCAGTCGGTCCGAGTGTCGCCAGTGCGTCGTGCATCGCCGTCCGTCGAGCAATCCTGCTTTGCCGAGAAGAAAAGCGCCGTTGCACAGGCTCGCGACCTTGGCGCCCCGAGCAGCAGCGGCGCGTAACTTGCCGAGCAGGGGTTCCAGTGTGTCGTCGAGTTCCGAGTTGCACAGCGCGGAGCCGTCGGAGGCCAGGTGGGTACCTCCCGCCGGAATCACGATGAGATCGGCGTCGTCCAGCTGGGACAGGTCGTACGGAACGTCTATGGTGTAGCCGAACCGGGATCTGATGGGTTCCGCCACGCCTGCGATCAGAGAGAAGTCGTAGGTGGGCAGTCCCTCGTCGGACCTGTCGAAGCCGAACACCTCGCAGGCGACACCCATCTCGAATTGCTCGGTCAGTGGCAGCAGTGGAACGACGACGCGTTTCAACATGTCGGCAAGTATGGCAGAAAAACGTGGAACTGTGTCGTATCTGCCACTGTTGGTGTGGAACCCCTGCTAGCAGGCTTGCATCCATGACCATCGCACTGATTTTCCTGGCCACGATCAGCCTGGTGTACCTCGCGACGATGCTCGGTTACGCCCCCGACACCCATGCCGAGGTGACTCAGTTCGGTGACTACAAGTTCTGATGACCGGGCCGCGTCGCGAGCCACTCACGCTTGCCGTCACCGTCCCATCGACGCAGTGCCACCGTGTGTCCGACGAGGTCCGGTTGTGCCGAGTCCAGGCGCACGAGCGCTTCGGCCAGCTCGACCCGCGTCATCCGTCGTGCAAGCGTGACGTGTGGTGACCACTTACCGGGCTGAGTGTGGGATCTGTTGCCGTCGGCGTCCCCCAGAATCGTTGCCGCTCGAGAGTGCAGGTCGAGCAGCTTCCTCGAGGGGACGACTGCACGCGCGAGGGTGATGTGCTTGCCCCGGAACAGCACGTAAGCCCCGAGCCGAATCGGGAACTCCACAGCGAGGTACTCGTCCGCGATGCGCGCGTCCAACCCCTCCATTTCGTCGGCGACCGCCAGGGTCACATGTGGCCTGTTGGACTCGCCGGTGTGTCGCGCCTGGCTGGGCAGGTCGGCGTCGAGCAGGATCTGCCACTCGCGCCGGACCGCGGCATCGAGGGATTCGTCGAGAAGCAATTCGAGAGACTGAACCATAGTCAGTCATGATTGCCGATATGGCACACGACGGAGTCACGAAGGTGAGAATCGGCTCGATGCTCGGCGACGGCATCGGGCACGAGATCGTTCCGGCGACCCAGCGCGTCGTCGACGCCGCTGTGGGGGCGGAGCACGCCCTGGCCGTGGAGTGGGTCGAGTTGCCGCTGGGGCACGCGGCGATCGAGTCGCACGGAACGCCGGTTCCGGAGTCCACGCTCGCGGAACTCGATGCGCTCGATGCCTGGGTACTCGGCCCGCACGACAGCGCGTCGTATCCGGAGCCTTTCAGGTCTCAGTTGACGCCGGGCGGTGTGATTCGCAAGCGATTCGATCTGTACGCGAACATCCGCCCTGCCAAGGCTCATCCCGGTGTCCGGGCGGTGTCGAACGGGATGGACCTCGTCGTGGTCCGCGAGAACACGGAAGGGTTCTACGCAGACCGCAACATGTTCGTCGGCAGCGGGGAATTCATGCCGACGCCGGACGTCGCTCTGGCAGTCGGCGTGTTCACCCGAGCCGCGTGCGAACGGATCGCCCGAGAAGCATTCGTGCTGGCACGAACGCGGTCGCGGCACGTCACCATCGTGCACAAGACCAACGTCCTGTCGTTGACCACGGGGTTGTTCCGCGACGTCTGTCGCGGCGTGGCCGAGAGCTTCCCCGATGTGAGCGTCGACGAGCACCACATCGACGCTCTGACTGCGCACCTCGTTCGACGGGGAGAGGATTTCGACGTCATCGTCGCGGAGAACATGTTCGGCGACATTCTGTCCGACCTCGCGGGTGAGCTGTCCGGATCGCTGGGAATGGCACCGTCGGTGAACACGTCCGAGAACAAGGTGATGGCGCAGGCAGCGCACGGATCCGCACCGGATATCGCCGGAACGAACAGAGCCAATCCGACGGCGTTGTTCCTCTCTGCCGCAATGCTTCTCGAATGCCTGGCGACCCGACACGGCGACACGCGGCTCGCGCACGCTGCCGGGCGGATCCGGCACGCCGTCGACGGTGCCCTCGAATCCGGAGTGGCCACAGCCGACCTCGGCGGCACCGCGTCGACCGGTGAGTTCACCGAGACCGTTCTCGCGAGAGCGCTGCGGATCTGACTGCGCCCCGCGTGCCGAGGCCGCCGAAGGTACGAAAATGCCCTGAGGTTCGACGCGCCCGCGTTACTGTTCGATTACCCGGACAGCACGGGCGACGAACGTCGCCTAGGGTTCGTAGGTCCGGCTCACCGCTCGACGTGGTGCGGCCGTGCAGGACTGTCGCGTTGGATCGTGTTTGGATTTCGGAGGATTTCTCGTGTTTGATCGCTCGTACTCGAAGACCGCTCGGATGTTGTTGGCAGTGGGCGGCGCCGGGGCGCTGTTGCTCTCGGGCTGCGCCCAGAACACCGAAGAAGGTGCTTCACCCGCAACCGACGAGACGACAGCTGTCGAGGTGACCAAGGTCGACGAGATCGCGGCGACCCTGCCGGAGAAGAACGTGTCGTCAGGGACTCTCGTCGTCGGTGTCAACGTGCCCTACTCGCCCAACGAGTTCAAGGATTCCTCGGGCAAGATCGTCGGTTTCGACGTGGACCTGATGAATGCAGTGGCAGGCGTGTTGGGCGTGACGGCACAGTACGAGGAAGCCGACTTCGATCGGATCATTCCGTCGATCCAGGGCGGTACGTACGACGTCGGGATGTCGTCGTTCACCGACACCAGGGAGCGTGAGCAGACCGTCGACTTCGCCACGTACTTCAACGCGGGTACGCAGTGGGCGCAGCAGACGGGCGGAAGCGTCGACCCGACGGACGCCTGCGGGCTGAAGGTCGCCGTGCAGACCACCACGATCCAGGATCAGGAGGAAGTTCCTGCGAAGAGCGAAGCGTGTGTCGCCGCAGGCAAGCCCGCCATCCAGATCGAGAAGTACGACAGCCAGGACGATGCCGTCAACGCACTCGTACTCGGGCGTGTCGACGCGATGTCCGCCGATTCACCGGTCACCGCGTACGCCATCAAGCAGACCGGCGACAAGCTGGAGGCGGCCGGTGACGTGTTCGACTCCGCTCCGTACGGTTACCCGGTCGCCAAGGGATCGCCGTTGGCGGCAACCCTGCAGCAGGCAGTGCAGCACCTGATCGACAACGGTCAGTACCAGACCATCGCAGAGAACTGGGGCGTCGAGGCGGGCGTCATCGAGGAGTCGCAGATCAACGGTGCGGTCAACTGATCCGCGGTCTGCTGCACTCACTCGTCGAAAGGACTTAGTGTGACCTCCTCGGCTTCGCCCGGTGCCGGCCGTTCCGGATCCTCGGACGGTTCGAGCACGGATCCGGCGCCGATCAAGGCGATTCCGCTGCGCCACCCGGGACGCTGGATCACCGCGGTCATCGTCATCGTGTTGTTCGGGCTGTTCGTGTACGGGGCTGCAACCAACCCTGCCTATGGTTGGGGCACGTACGGGCGCTACCTGTTCGACAGCCGGATCGGCAACGGTGTCTGGATCACCGTGCAACTGTTGGTCTACTCGATGGTCATCGCGATCGTGTTGGGCGTCGTCGTCGCGGTCATGCGATTGTCTCCCAACCCGGTGCTGCGCAGTGCCGCGTGGATCTACCTCTGGATCTTTCGCGGGACCCCGATCTACGTCCAGCTCACGTTCTGGGGACTGGTTCCGGTCATCTACCGCGAGGTGGCGCTCGGAATCCCGTTCACCGTTCAGTTGGCGACGTTCGATCTGCAGTCGCTGTACTCGGCGTTCTGGTTCGCGGTGATCGGGCTGGCCCTCAACGAGGCCGCCTACATGGCCGAGATCGTGCGCGCCGGCATCAACTCGGTCGGTGAAGGTCAGGTCGAGGCGTCGACGGCACTCGGCATGTCCTGGTCCCAGACGATGCGTCGGACGGTGTTGCCGCAGGCGATGAGGGTGATCATTCCTCCCACCGGTAATGAAGTGATCAGCATGCTGAAGACCACCTCGCTGGTCATCGCTGTGCCGTTCACGGGTGAGCTGTACGGGCGCGCCCGTGATATCTCGGGAGTGAACTTCGAGCCTGTGCCGCTGCTGCTCGTGGCGTCCACGTGGTACCTGGTGATGACGAGCATCCTGATGGTCGGGCAGTTCTACCTCGAACGCTATTACTCGAAAGGTGTGTCTCGTAAGTTGACCGGTCGCCAGTTGCAGGCCCTCGCCGATGCGCAGGGTGGCAAGCCGTTGCCCGTGCAGCGCTCCAGCGAAGGCGGCCCGTCGTGAGTCCGATGGTCAAAGCGCAGCAGGTGTGCAAGAACTTCGGCGCGCTGCAGGTTCTCAAGGGGATCACCCTCGAGGTCGACAAGGGCCAGGTCCTGTGCATGGTCGGACCGTCGGGATCGGGCAAGTCGACGTTCCTGCGGTGCATCAATCACCTCGAGCAGGTCAATGCCGGCCGGTTGTACGTCGACGACGAGCTCGTCGGGTACGAGGAGAAGAACGGCAAGCTCTACGAACTGCACCCGAAGAGGGCCGCACAGCAGCGCCGTGACATCGGAATGGTCTTCCAGCACTTCAACCTGTTCCCGCACCGAACGGCTTTGGACAACATCGTCGAGGCGCCGACGCAGGTCAAGGGCATCAAGAAAAAGGATGCGACGGCCCGAGCGAAGGAACTACTCGACCGGGTGGGTCTCGCGGACAAGGCCGACGCCTACCCGGCCCAGCTGTCCGGCGGCCAGCAACAGCGGGTAGCGATAGCGCGGGCACTGGCGATGGACCCCAAGCTCATGTTGTTCGACGAGCCGACGTCCGCACTCGACCCCGAGCTGGTCGGCGAAGTCCTGGGAGTCATGAAAGAACTCGCGCGCGACGGAATGACCATGGTCGTGGTGACTCACGAGATGGGCTTCGCCCGTGAAGTTGCGGACCAACTGGTGTTCATGGACGGCGGCGTCGTCGTCGAATCGGGCGACCCGAGATCTGTTCTGTCCAACCCGCAGCACGAGCGGACGCAGGCGTTCCTGTCGAAGCTGCTCTAGCTCGGTTTCCGAGCGCTGAAGATCGCGGTTCCGGGGAAGAGCTGACCGCGGAGTGGGCTCCACTGACCCCACTCGCGGTCCAGCCACTCCGGCCAGTCCGGTTCGACGATGTCCACGACCTCGAGTCCGGCGCCGACGATCTCGCGGACCCGGTCTCCGATCGTGCGATGGTGCTCGACGTACGTCGGCACGCCGTCGGCATCGAACTCGACGTACGGAGTTCGGTCGAAGTAGGGGATCGTCGCTGTCAGTCCGACCGGTCCCGGATCGTCGGGGAAGATCCACCTCATCGGGTGGTTCACCGCGAACACCCAGATTCCGCCGGGACGAAGTACGCGCGCGACTTCCTTCATCACCCCGGCGGAGTTCGCCACGAACGGCACGGCACCGAAAGCCGAGCATGCGATGTCGAAACTCGAATCGAGGAACGGAAGCGCCTCGGCGCTCGCCTGCACCAGCGGAACGTGATCGCCCGCGGCGGCCATGGCATCGACGCCGGTGCGCAGCATCCCTGCCGAAATATCCAGGCCGACGGCGCGGGCCCCCTGGGCGCCGAGCCACCGAGCACACGGCGCGGACCCGCAGCCCACTTCGAGGACATCTCGTCCGGACACGTCGCCGAGCAGGTGCACGTCGCCCTCGTGAAGACCTTCGGGGCACCAGACGAACTCTCCACGTTCGGACCCGACACCCAGAAACTCCCCGTGAGTGCGGTGGTACTCGTCGGCGTCGGAATCCCACCACGATCGGCTGGCTCGGTCGCTTGCCTCGGAGTCGATACGCGCACGGCCCGGGACGGCGGGAGACTGCGGGGTGTCGGTCACCGGAAACACGTTAGCTGGATTGCTCGAGCGTGGTGCTGTCGCGTTTGCCCACCTGTGACCTGGTCGAGTACCCTTACTGACGCGAGTGTGTTCACGCTGCCCCTGATCCGTCGAGGTTCGAGGGTGCGCGGGAACATTTTCGTTCTCGATCTGTTCTTGCATCACGAGCAGTAGGTGTCTTTCGACGCATACGGTTCTCGTTCTGTTCAGAACTACGTTCTACAGTCCGACCGAACATCCATCAACCGATACCCAACCCGTCCGGAGCAACTCAACACATGCCCTCAACCACAACCTCACCGCAGGTAGCCGTCAACGACATCGGCTCCGCAGAGGATTTTCTCGCCGCTATCGACGCCACGATCAAGTACTTCAACGATGGTGACATCGTCGAAGGCACCATCGTCAAGGTCGACCGCGACGAGGTTCTGCTCGACATCGGTTACAAGACCGAAGGCGTCATCCCTTCCCGTGAGCTCTCCATCAAGCACGACGTCGACCCCAACGAGGTCGTCTCCGTGGGCGATGAGGTCGAAGCTCTCGTCCTCACCAAGGAGGACAAGGAAGGCCGCCTGATCCTGTCCAAGAAGCGTGCGCAGTACGAGCGCGCCTGGGGCACGATCGAAGAGCTCAAGGAGAAGGACGAGGCCGTCAAGGGCACCGTCATCGAGGTCGTCAAGGGTGGACTCATCCTCGACATCGGTCTCCGTGGCTTCCTTCCCGCCTCGCTCGTCGAGATGCGTCGCGTCCGCGACCTCCAGCCGTACGTCGGCAAGGAGATCGAGGCCAAGATCATCGAGCTCGACAAGAACCGCAACAACGTGGTCCTGTCGCGCCGCGCATGGCTCGAGCAGACCCAGTCCGAGGTTCGCAGCGAGTTCCTGCACCAGCTCCAGAAGGGCCAGGTCCGCAAGGGCGTCGTGTCCTCCATCGTCAACTTCGGTGCCTTCGTGGACCTGGGTGGCGTCGACGGACTCGTGCACGTCTCCGAACTGTCCTGGAAGCACATCGACCACCCCTCCGAGGTTGTCGAGGTCGGCACCGAGGTCACCGTCGAGGTTCTCGACGTCGACCTGGACCGCGAGCGCGTGTCACTGTCGCTCAAGGCAACGCAGGAAGATCCGTGGCGCCAGTTCGCTCGCACCCACGCGATCGGCCAGATCGTGCCCGGCAAGGTCACCAAGCTCGTTCCGTTCGGCGCATTCGTTCGCGTCGAAGAGGGCATCGAGGGCCTCGTGCACATCTCCGAGCTGGCCGAGCGCCACGTGGAGGTCCCGGACCAGGTCGTCGGCGTCGGCGACGATGCACTCGTCAAGGTCATCGACATCGATCTCGAGCGTCGTCGTATCTCGCTGAGCCTCAAGCAGGCCAACGAGGACTACGCAGAAGAGTTCGACCCGTCCAAGTACGGAATGGCCGACTCGTACGACGAGCAGGGCAACTACATCTTTCCCGAGGGCTTCGACTCCGAGACCAACGAATGGCTCGAAGGCTACGAAAAGCAGCGTGAAGAGTGGGAAGGCCGCTACGCCGAGGCAGAGCGTCGCCACAAGATGCACACCGCTCAGATGGAGAAGACGGCCAAGGACGAAGCTGCCGAAGCCGCCAACACCAACTACTCCTCCGAGTCGGGTCAGGTTGCCGACGCCGAAGGTGATGCTCCCGCAGCATCCGCTCCGGCATCGACCGGCGGATCACTCGCCAGCGACGCACAGCTCGCTGCACTGCGTGAGAAGCTGTCGGGCAACGCCTGATAGACACTGTCCACCCCTAGGGGTGTGACCACAGCCCCGGCCCTCCCTTCGAGGGCCGGGGCTTCGTCGTTCGCCCCACCTCCTTCGAGACCGAATGTGCCGTTCGGTCACTTGAAGTGACCGAATGTTCCGTTCGGTCACCGAAGGGGCGGGAGGTGGTGCATCCGGGAAAACAAGAATGGACCCGATTCCGCGAGGGAATACGGGTCCATCGTCGTTTCGACGGGGTGGCTCAGCCTGCGACGGCGGGACTCCACTGAGCGACGGCGCCTGTCCGCTTGCGCATGGACGCGAAGCTGTGACGAGCCGGGCTGAGCAGGTTGGTGAACCAGTTGCGCCGATGGTCGGCCAACGCCAGGGCAACCTCGGGGATCAGAATGACGTGAACTCCCGATTCCATGCCGAGACGGTGCCGACCCGGTTGGATCTGATTGCTTCGCATCGAAAGTCCTTTTCGCTAGCAGTGGGTCGGCAAATACTTATCTCGCACGACGAAGATAACGGACACGGAGCCGAACCTGGTGCATTTGAGGCTGGTGTGCTTCGGCGTGTTTCGGTGAGAGACTGGGGACATGTTGAGACTCGGCCTCACCGGAGGCATCGGAGCAGGGAAGTCGACCGTGTCGAAGAGGCTGGCGGAGTTGGGCGGGGTGCTCGTCGACGCCGACGTGATCGCTCGGGAAGTCGTCGAGCCCGGGACTGTGGGTCTGCAGGAGTTGGTGGAGGCGTTCGGCGACGACATTCTGGCTGCCGATGGCTCGCTCGATCGGCCGGCGTTGGCGGCCAAGGCATTCGGTGACGATGCCTCTCGCGCGACGTTGAACTCGATCGTCCATCCGCTCGTCGGGAAGCGTACTGCCGAAATCATCGAGGGCGCCGCGGACGATGCCGTCGTGATTCAGGACATCCCACTTCTGGTGGAAGGCAAGATGGGTGCGCTGTTCCAACTCGTCGCTGTCGTGTTCGCCGATGCCGAGGAGCGGGTGGAACGACTTGTAGGCCAGCGGAAGATGCCGGAGACGGATGCGCGGGCCAGGATTGCTGCTCAGGCAACGGACGAACAACGCCGCGCGGCGGCGGATATCTGGATCGACAACAGCGGCGCTCCGGATGATCTCGACGACGTGGTGCGTGATCTGTGGACCGAGCGCCTGGTGCCGTTCGAGAGGAACATCAGAGACGGCGTGATCGTCAGAACACATCCTGAACTCGTTCCGGCAGATCCTCGGTGGGCAGCTCAGGCCGAGCGCATCAAGGCGCGCATCGCGGTTGCGGCTGGAAGTTCAGCTGTGAGAATCGATCACATCGGCTCGACGGCGGTGCCCGGTCTCGACGCCAAGGACGTCATCGACATCCAGGTCACCGTCGCGAGTCTCGACGACGCGGATGCACTCGCGGAACCGTTGCGTCGGATAGGGTTTCCCCGCAACGCCAACATCACCGCGGACAACCCCAAGCCCGCCTACGGAATCGGCGGTGAGGCTGATCCTGCGTTGTGGACCAAGCGTTTCCACGGTTCGGCGGACCCGGGCCGGACGGCCAACATCCACATCCGCGTCGACGGGTGGCCAGGGCAGCAGTTCGCGCTCGTCTTCCGTGACTGGCTGATCGCCGATGTCGACGCGACCGCCGAGTATCTGGAAATCAAGCGCGCCGCTGATTTCGCGGCCAAGGATCGGTCCGATTACCAGTCCGCGATCGAGGCTTACGTCGGCGTGAAGGAGCCCTGGTTCGACCGAGCCTACGTGCGCGCCTGGGAATGGGCGGAGCGCACGGGTTGGAAGGCCTGAGAGCGAGCTCGTTCCCCGCTGCCGCATGAATGGACCATGCAAGCCGGCAGACCGTATGAATGGAACTTTCAAGCGATGGCGTCCCGCGCTGGAGCGAACCTCCGAAGCACTCCAGTCGTGTGGATGATCCGTTCGAGCGGTAGGGGACCGAACCCTCGTACGTGAGACCTCGACTTCTGCGTGACCTCAAGTGTTGCGTGGACGCCAGGTCGTGGGCATGCCCAGGGAGTCGAGCCAGGCGTCGAGGTCGTAGTCGTGGGAGGCGAGGCCGGCGACGGCGAGGACGGAGCGGTTGACTGCGAGGTCGGCGGTTGCGGTGTCGAGGTGGCCCTCGACTCTGGCTTCGAGGAGTTCGTCGGCGTCGAGGTAGTCGAATCCTCGTCCGGTGCGGACGCTGAGGTCGAGGTAGTGGTCGACGGAGGTCCAGGCGTCGACGCCGGGTGTGAACTCGCCGATGTCGATGTAGTAGTCCTGGTCGCGTTCGCTTCCTGGGGTGTAGTGGAAGATCGAGGCGCGCAGCCCGAGGCTGGGCAGTAGCCAGGACTGCAGGTAGTCGAATTGTGGGTGGTCGGACGGCCGCGCCATGTAGAGGCCCCACGGTTCGACGCGGTACTCGTCCACCGGGCGCACGAATCCCTTCGGGTCGGTGTTGGTGAGACCGACGACGTCGAAGTACTCGACCTTCGGTGGGTGGACGTGTACGTGTGGTGCCGCGGCGGGTGCGTCCATGGGTGAACAAATTACCTGGACGCGGCTCGAAAGGAACCTGTCGGTGGTCGCGTCTACCCTGGTTTCATGGCGTTTGCATCCGAACATCCCGTGGTGGCTCATTCCGAACACCGTCCGGTCGGAGAGATCGAACGGACGGGTCCGGCGTTCGAGGTTGTCAGTGAGCACAAGCCTGCCGGTGACCAGCCGACGGCTATCGCCGAGCTGGAACGCAGGATCAAGGCCGACGAGAAGGACGTGGTCCTCCTCGGTGCCACCGGAACGGGTAAGTCGGCGACCACGGCGTGGTTGATCGAGAAGTTGCAGCGGCCGACGTTGGTGATGGCGCCCAACAAGACGTTGGCGGCGCAGCTGGCCAACGAGCTTCGCGACATGCTGCCGAACAATGCGGTCGAGTACTTCGTCTCCTACTACGACTACTACCAACCCGAGGCGTACATCGCTCAGACGGACACCTACATCGAGAAGGACTCGTCGATCAACGACGACGTCGAGCGGCTGCGGCATTCCGCGACGGCAAACCTGTTGTCCAGGCGGGACGTCGTCGTGGTCGCGTCGGTGTCGTGCATCTACGGCCTCGGTACCCCGCAGTCGTACGTGGATCGCTCCATCGAATTGCAGGTCGGCGTCGAGGTGCCCCGGGACGCACTGCTGAGGCTCCTCGTGGATGTTCAGTACACGCGCAACGACATGGCGTTCACACGCGGATCGTTCCGGGTGCGCGGCGATACGGTCGAGATCATCCCGTCCTACGAGGAGCTGGCGGTTCGCATCGAGTTCTTCGGGGACGAGATCGAGGCGCTGTACTACTTGCATCCGTTGACCGGTGACACCGTCCGCCAGGTCGATTCCGTCCGTATTTTCCCGGCGACGCACTACGTTGCCGGTCCGGAGCGGATGGAGAAGGCGGTCGCGAACATCGAATTGGAGTTGGAGGAGCGCCTCGCCGAGTTGGAGAACAAGGGCAAATTGCTCGAGGCCCAGCGACTTCGCATGCGCACGCAGTACGACCTGGAGATGATCAAGCAGGTCGGGTTCTGTTCGGGCATCGAGAACTACTCGCGTCACATCGACGGCCGCGGACCGGGTACCGCTCCGGCGACGTTGATCGATTACTTCCCGGAGGATTTTCTTCTCGTCATCGACGAGTCCCACGTGACGGTGCCGCAGATCGGCGCGATGTACGAGGGCGACATGTCGAGGAAGCGCAACTTGGTGGAGTTCGGGTTCCGGCTTCCCTCGGCAACGGACAATCGACCGTTGACCTGGGAAGAGTTCACGCAGCGTATCGGTCAGACGGTGTATCTGTCGGCGACGCCCGGCAAATACGAGTTGGGGCAGACGGGCGGAGAGTTCGTCGAGCAGGTCATCAGGCCCACCGGTCTCGTCGATCCCAAGGTCGTGGTCAAGCCCACCAAGGGGCAGATCGACGACTTGGTTCACGAGATCCGCGAGCGCGCGGACAAGGACGAGCGCATCCTCGTCACCACGTTGACCAAGAAGATGGCCGAGGACCTGACGGATTATCTGCTCGAGCTCGGCATCCGCGTCCGGTACCTCCACTCGGACATCGACACCCTCCGGCGCGTCGAGCTTCTCCGTCAGCTCCGCCTGGGCGAGTACGACGTTCTGATCGGAATCAACTTGCTTCGTGAGGGACTCGACCTTCCCGAGGTGTCCTTGGTCGCGATTCTCGACGCGGACAAGGAAGGGTTCCTGCGGAGCGGCACCAGCTTGGTCCAGACCATCGGTCGTGCGGCACGTAACGTCTCGGGCGAAGTCCACATGTACGCGGACAAGATGACGGACTCGATGACGTATGCCATCGAGGAGACCGAGCGGCGACGTGAGAAGCAGATCGCGTACAACCTCGAGAAGGGTGTCGATCCTCAGCCACTGCGCAAGAAGATCGCCGACATCCTGGATCAGGTGTACGAGGAAGCCGAGGACACCGAGGAGTCGGTCGAGATCGGCGGCTCCGGGCGTAACGCGAGTCGTGGGCGCCGTGCGCAGGGGGAGAAGGGCAGGGCCGTCAGCTCGGGTGTCTACGAGGGCCAGGACGTCAAGTCGATGCCGCGTGCAGAGCTTGCGGCCTTGGTCCAGAATCTCACCGATCAGATGATGAACGCCGCCCGCGAGTTGCAGTTCGAGCTTGCCGGACGACTGCGCGACGAGATCCAGGATCTGAAGAAGGAGCTGCGCGGAATGGACGCGGCCGGGTTGAAGTAACCGGCTTTCGCTACGGTTCAACCCATGGATGCTTCCACTGCCGGCCGGAGTGCCCGCGCACTCGAACTTCTGCACTCGTTGAGCTATTTCGTCCCGGAGACCCAGGACGCCTTGTCGGGGGCAGGCCTGGAGGGGCGTGCGCCGTACTTCGCCGGTCGTGCGGCTCCGCTGGGGGCTGTCGGTGCGGGCGTGGTGGCCGCAACGTTCTACAACTTCAATCGTGAACTGATCGAGCCGTTGGTACCCGCGGCGTGGAAAGCGGTGTCGCCGGAACGAGTCGTCGAGATCCGTTACCGAGCTGTCGGTGACGCCTACACCCGTCTGTTGGGGCAAGACGTGGTGTCGTCACATGCCATGGCCGAGGCCGCCGAGTTGGCATCGATCGCGGCGAGCCACATTCCCGGCGACGACGGACGTCCCCTGTACGCCGCGTACGCCGAGCTCGACTGGCCCGAGGTGCCCCACCTTCGTTTCTGGCACGCGTTGACGCTTCTCCGTGAGCACCGGGGCGACGGACATATCGCGGCACTGCAGACAGCCGAGTTGAGCGGAATTCAGGCGCTCATCACGCACACTGCAACGGGCAAGGGGTTCGAGAAGGAATTCGCTCGGAAGCGTCGCGGGTGGTCGACCGAACAGTGGAACGACGGCCTGGACTCTCTTCGGGACCGTGAGATCGTAGACGCGGACGGTGCGCTCACCGAACACGGCAACGACCTCCGCGAGCTGGTGGAGGACATCACCAACGACTTGGCCCTCGCGCCCTGGGCTGCTCTCGGTGAGGAGGGCGCAGCGCGCCTCGTAGAGCTCGCGACACCGTGGCGGGACACGGTCATCGATCAGGGCGTGTTCCCGAACGGTGTGTTCAACAAGAAGTAGGCCAGGTGTCGGTCAGCTGGTGATGTCCTTCGTCGAGAATCGCTGCCAGGCCGCAACTCCGAAGACCGCCGCGTAGGCAAGGGCCGAGAAGGATCCGACGACCATGTCGTTCCATTCGATCGTGGGCGACAATGCGTCGATCCACGTGTTCGCGTAATGACCCGGCAGGTAATTGCGCAGCGAGCCGAGGGCGGTGATCTGGTCGAGGATCTGCATCAGGATGGAGGTCATCACCGCGCCGCCGACGGCTCCGAGCGGTGCATCGGTCAGGACCGAGAGCAACATCGCCAGGCCCGCGACCCACGACAGGTTGATGCAGATGTAGAGCACGGCAATCGCCAAGCGGCCCAGAGCCTCGGTGTAGGACAAGCCGTCGCCGAACGGTGTCACCAGTGGTTCGGCGCCGTACAGCACCGTGCCGAGGGCTAGGGACACCACTACCAGCGTGACGATCGCCGCGATGGACAGCGTTGCGGACACCAATGCTTTCTGCATCAGCAGGCGTGTGCGCGGAACCGGGATCGCCAGCAGATATCGGAGTGACGACCAGGACGCCTCGCTGGCCACCGAATCGCCGAAGAACAGCGCGACGACGACGATGAGCAGAAATCCGACGGACATGAACAGTGCGAACACGGTGAAGTTGACGCCTCCGCGCGTGCCGAGCTCGATGAGGCCGCCTGCATCGGAGTCCGCCGAGTTGCTGCCCACCGCGAACGCGATCGCCAGGATCACCGGGAGCAGGGCGAGAAATCCGATCGAGAGCTGTGTCCGACGTCGCCCGAACTGGCGTCGCAGTTCGGTCCGGAACGGGAGCGTCTTTCCAGCCGAGTAGCCGTCCACTCGTCCATCCGAATGCGCGCTCATGGGGTCTCCTTGGTCGACGCCGCGGGCAGGGCGTCGTTGTGGACGAGGTCGAGGAACACGTCTTCGAGTCGCGTCGACTGCGAGAGGCTGCGAAGCTGCAGCCCGTCGTCGAACAGCGCCCGGGTGACCCGTGCAGGGTCGAGCGCGCCGAGGTCGACTCGGAGTGTCGTGTCGTCGACGACGGCTGGGTGCAGGTCGAGCCGTTCGAGAACGCGCGCGCCGCGCTCTGCGTCGTCGACGCGCACTTCGGTCTGGCCTTTGGCTTCGGTCAGTTCGCGGACGGTGCCGGAGCTGATGACCGAGCCGCGGTTCATGACCACGACGTGGGTGCATGTCTGTTCGACCTCGGCCAGCAGGTGGCTCGAAACCAGCACGGTACGTCCTGTCTTCGCGTAGTTGATCAGGACGTCACGCATCGTGCGGATCTGGGGCGGATCGAGACCGTTGGTGGGTTCGTCGAGGACCATCAGGTCCGGTAGTCCCAGCATCGCCTGCGCGATGGCCAGACGTTGCCGCATGCCTTGGCTGTAGGACTTCACCTTGCGTTCGATGGCGGCGCCGAGATCGGCGATCTCCAACGCCTCCTCCAGGTGGGCGTCCTCGGGCGGTCTACCGGTCGCCTGCCAGTACAGCCGCAGGTTCTCCTTGCCGCTGAGGTGTGGGAGGAAGCCGGATCCTTCGACGAAGGATCCGAGGCGGGACAACACCGGCGATCCTGGTGACACCTTGTGTCCGAACACCCGGATTTCACCCGCGGTCGGAGTAATGAGACCCATGAGCATGCGCAGTGTCGTCGTCTTGCCTGCCCCGTTCGGACCGAGGAGACCCAGCACCTGGCCCTTCTTCACCTCGAAGCCCACGCCGTTCACGGCTTTGAAACCGTTGGAGTAGGTCTTCTCGAGTCCGGTGATGACAAGAGGTGTCTCGACGAGTGACTCGTCGACCTCGGCGACGATCCTGCGGCGTCCCCGAACGACGTTGACGCCGATCAGCGCGGCCACCGCGAGTGCGATCACACCGATACCGACGAGCGGAGCCGTCGGCACGGAACTGCTGCTCGTCGACGTGCCTTCGACGGACGGGACCGACAGGGTCGGGTCATCGAGGGACACGACGAATTGGGCCGGCTCGAGCGGGACCGCGTAGGCCTGATCGGTCGTCGACACGGAGATCTCGATGTGGTGGCCCTGTGGAACTGCATAGCTGATGCCCGGCAGCGTGACGGTGACGGGGATCGACCCTTCCGTGGCGGTACTCGGCAGTCTCACGGCAGCGACGCCGCCACCGGGAAGCGTGCGGCGACCGTCGGGCGCGACGTCGTAGAGCTTGACGAAGACAACTGCTTCCTGGGGCTGAGCGAATGCACCGATGCGGAGATTCACACGCGACGAGCCTGTGATGTTGAGTGGTTCGGCGAGTGGCGTGCCCTCGAACGTGGCCGACTGACCGGGAATGTCGGCCGACAGCGCAGCACCCGCCGGAGTAGCGGTCAGGGCGGACAGAGCCGAACCGAGACCGGGGACGGACGAGATCGCCGACGGGGATGCGCCCGGTGGCCTCACGATGGTCTGCTCGGCCGGAGGAGGGGCCTGCGCCGAAGGATCCTCCTGCGCGCCGTCCGCGGTGGCCGCGGATTTCGGGGACAGATCGACATCGACGAATTGTGCCGACGACGGCTTCGGGTCGCCCGCGAGGCCTGGGTAGTCCGGGGCGGTCATCCGGCGGTTCCGCGCTCGTTCCTGTTCGACGGCGGATCCTTGTACGGCATAGTTGAACGGTTGTTCGCTGCTCTCGGCGGCGTCCGTGCCGCGGAGCTTCGCGTCGAGGAAGTCCTTCATCGCGTTGTCGGAGCCGCCGTTGGTTCCGCCCCCGTCGTGCCCACCGCCGAACCACCGGACCTCCACGTCACCGCCGGCCTCCGAAATCTGGCGGGCGGTCGTGTCGGCCTGGTCGAGTCCGAACAGCGTGTCCTGCAGACCCTGCACGAGAAGCGTCGGGGCTGTGATGTTCGACGCGACGGCTGTGGGTGAGTGCGCGCTGAGGAGAGCGAGTAGTTCGGGTGTCGGCTCTCCGGTCACCGCAGACTGCGCGTACGCGGCACAGAATTCGGGCGCGAAACGGCCGCAGCCCGTCGAGGTCGCGTCGGCGCCGCCGCTGGTGTCCGGCGGCGGCGTGCTTCCGGCGCCGAAGAACACGCCCGCCCATCCTCGTTTGAGGACACCGGGTCCTCCGTACACGGATCCGGCGGGTGAGTCGATCGCGGCCAGTGAGGCGCGTGCTTCGTCGCTGGTGACGCCGTAGTTGGGGAACAGGGCCTGGCCGAGGTCGTTCCACGTGATGGCTGCGGCGACCGCGTCGATGCGTGGATCGGTTCCGGCGACACTCAGGGCGAGCGCGCCACCGTACGAGCCTCCCGCGACACCGACACGTGGATCGCCGGGGCCATCGAGGAGAGTTTCGGGCCGCTCGGCGAGCCAGTCGATCAATGCGCGGCCGTCCGCGACTTCACCGTCCGGGTCGTTGAGGGAAATTGCTCCTCCGCTGTCACCGAAGCCGCGTGCACTGTAGGTGAGCACGAGAAAACCGTCAGCGGCAAGCGAGCGAGCTTGGCCGTCGACCGACAGTTTGTCGCCGCCGAATCCGTGGGCCAGCAACACGGCAGGCGCGGGCGTCACCTCGGGCACGTACAGGCGGGCATCCAGATCGATCGTCTCGGCACTGCCCAGGGCCTCCGGTACGGTGATCCTCGTGTCGAGGGTGGACGCCGCATCCTGGGAGGCGGGGGAGCGGAATACGAAGAAGATCGAGACAGCCAGAACGATCGCAACGAGAAGTACGGCGAACGCGGCGGTTCCGGGCGACCGAAGCGGCCGGGGGATGTGCATGTGAACCAATGTATGTGAGGCGCGAGAGTCGTGTTGTCGGCGAACTCCGCCTCACATCCGGCGGATGCAGATAGGGTCATCGAAACGGGTACGGGGACGGGCAGATCGGCTTGTGATCGACCACGACCGCACCCGTAGAAGCATCGTCGAATGTGTGACAGAACACCTACAACTGGAGGAATGAATGAGTGCCTATCGCACCGTCGTCGTCGGAACCGATGGGTCCGAGTCGTCATTGCGCGCAGTGGAGAAGGCTGCGTCGATCGCCGGCGACGCGGACGCGACGCTGGTGATCGCCTGCGCTTACTATCCGGCCGATCCCAAGGACACAGGCAAGGCAGCCGATGCGTTGCGCGAGGATGCGTACCAGATCACCGGTTCCGCTCCGACGCACGACATCCTCCGGACAGCGCGTGAGCATGCGGTCAAGGCAGGCGCGAAGAACATCGACGAGCGTGCGATCGTCGGCGCCCCCGTCGAGTCCTTGCTTCAGCTGGTCGACGATGTGAAGGGGGATCTGCTCGTCGTCGGAAACCGCGGACTCAATTCGCTGACCGGTCGGTTGCTGGGTTCCGTCCCGTCCGACGCAGCGAGGAAGTCCACCAGCGACGTCCTCATCGTTCACACCGTCAGGTAGACGAGATCACTGTGGCCCGGCGGACTGCCCGCCGGGCCACAGTCGTGCGGTCAGGTACTGCGTGGGTCAGTGGACGAGGGCCTCGAACGGTGCGAGCGAGCGGAGTTCGACGGGCAGCGGACGGCTGTGCACGACACCCAGACGCTGCGTCGCGCGCGTCAGAGCGACGTAGAGATCACTCATGCCCATGGGGGATTCGTCGACGATGTCCGAGGGCTCGACGATGAGAACCGAGTCGAATTCCAGTCCCTTCGCGTCCTTGACCGTCGACACCGTCACGGTGTCCGATCTCAGATGCGCGAACGTGTCGACTCTGTCGTGGGGTGCCAGCACGACGCTGATGCCTGGGCGTGGGTGCTCGGCAAGACGCTGTTCGACGGTGCGCGGCAACGAGGTCTCGGCGACTTCCTGCGCCCACGGCACGTTGCCGGAATCTCGTACCGATCGTGGCACCGACTGAACCGGGTCGATGGCCGCGAGAACGTCACGGGCGACGGTCATGATTTCCGACGGCGTTCGGTAGTTGACCGTCAGCTCCGTCTTCTTCCACCGCTGTGCGACATACGGTTCCAGTACTCGAGCCCACGACGTGGTACCGGCGGGGTCGCCGGTCTGAGCTACGTCTCCGACGAGGGTCATCCACCGATTCGGTATGCGCCGCATGACCATTCGCCACGCCATGTCGGACAGTTCCTGAGCCTCGTCGACGATGACGTGCCCGTACGTCCAGGTGCGGTCACCGGCGGCGCGTTCGGCCGTGGTGAGACGTGCCCCGGAGTCCTGTCGGCTGGCGAGCTGACTCGCGTCGATCAGGTCGTATGCCATCAGAATTTCGGGGTCGAGCTCGTCTTCGAGATCCTGCGGTGCGGACCCCGTGAGGATGTCCAGTGCTCCCTGCGCGTCGGCGATTTGGTTGCGCCACTGACGATTTGCTTGTTCGCGTTCCGCGTTGTCGTCGATGCCGAGCAATTCGGCGAGTTCGTCCAGCAACGGTGCGTCGGCGGACGAGAATCCGCGTCCGCGTCGGACCAATGCGTCACGCTCCGCGGGGGTGAGGTCCGGCGCAGCCGACGCGATCCGGTCCGGGGAAGCGAACAGGTCTCGGAGTACTTGCTGGGGAGTGAGATCCGGCCACAGCTCGTCGATCGCCGCCATGACGTCGGCGTCTTCCTTCATCTCGTCCCGCATGTCGGCGATGTCGTCCCGGCTGAGAAGGCTGCCACCGTCGACCACGTTCTCACCCAACTTCGCCGCCAGTTGTTGTGCGAGCCCGTCCACGACGGACGCCACGAACAGCGGCCGCGCCAGGTTGTGGGGCCGCCGAGACGATCTGGCCCGGCCCCGAGCACGGGTGACGATCTTGCGGTCGAGGGTGATGTCGTAGGTGTCGAAACGCAGTCGCTTCGGTTCCGACGGCACCTCTTGGCGATCGCGTACCGCCTTGGTGAGCACCGCGACCATCGACGTCGATCCCTTGACCTGTGCAGCGAGTGTGGAGTCCTCGAGCGTCGCCCGCACCCCCGGGTAGAGGTTGCCGATGGTGGAGAGCAGCACTCCGGTCTCGCCGAGCGAGGGGAGTACTTGGCCGATGTAGTCCAGGAATGTGGCGTTCGGCCCGATGATCAGCACACCGCTCTTGGCGAGCTGCTGACGATAGGTGTAGAGCAAGTACGCGGCACGGTGAAGTGCCACGGCGGTCTTACCGGTACCGGGCCCTCCCTGCACCACCAGCACACTGCGGTGCTCGGAGCGAATGATGGCGTCCTGTTCGCTCTGAATCGTCTCGACGATGTCGTTCATCTGCCCCGTGCGGGCCGCGTCCAGAGCCGACAACAACGCGCTCTCGCCGGCGACACCGGTGGAATCGGAACTCAGGCCGACTTCCTGCGCGGCGGCGAGATCGAGGTACTCGTCGGCCAAAGACGTGACCCGACGACTCCTCGTGCGGATGTGGCGCCGACGAAGCACGTTCTCCGGCGCAGCAGGCGTGGCGAGGTAGAACGGGCGGGCCATGGGCGCACGCCAGTCGAGCAGCAGGGTTTCGTAGTCGTTGGCCTCGTCGAGAATCCCGACGCGGCCGACGTAGCGGACCGGCGAGTCGTCACCGTCGGTGGACAGGTCGATCCGTCCGAAGCACAGGCCGTTCTCGGCGGCGTCGTACTTCGCGATGTCGTCGGTGTAGAGATGCGTGAACGATTCCCGTTCACTTCGCGCCTGCGGTGTGCCCCCGGTTTCGAGCAGGACGGTGCTGAGCCGATTCTGTGCGTACTTCCGTAGGGCGTCGAGTTGGTCGTAGAGCATTGTGACGTAGGACTGCTCGCGATCCTGGTCGGTCATGTGCTGATCGCTGGTGACCGAAAGGCCGTCGTCCGGCAAAGGTTCTCCTCGGGAGTTCGGCGAATAGATGCGCGAAAATCGCCCAAGTAGTCTACGACGAACGAGAGCCCCACCGCAGAACTGCTGCTCGCGGATGGGGCTCTCGGGTCGGTTGGACCTACTTGGAGTACTTCTGCACGCGCTTGTCGAGCTCCTTGCGTGCCTTCTCGACCTTCTTGTCCAGCTTCGCGCGAGCCTTCTCGGTTGCCTTGTCGAACTCACGGCTCTGCTTCTCCGCGCGCTTGCGTGCGCGGTTGCTCAGGGTCTCCGTGCGGTCCGCAGCCAGCTCCGCCAGTTTGCTTCCGCGTTCCTGAGCGACGTCGGCGAACTCCGCCGCACGCGCCGACGCCACGTCGGCCCATTTTCCGCTTCGGTCCTGGGCGGCATCGACGAGGTCTGCACCGCGATCGGCGGCGGTCTCGGCCCACTTGGAGCCGCGCTTCTGGGCCAGCTCGGCCAGCTCTGCGCCGCGGTCCGCGGCTTCCTCGGCCAGCTGCGAACCACGCTTCTGTGCCTTCTTCGCGAGTTTCGAGCCACGCTTCTGAGCGAGTTCGGTCAGTTCCTCGCTGCGATCGGCGGCCGTCTCGGCCCACTTGGAACCGCGCTTCTGCGCGACCTTCGCCAGATCCTGTCCACGATCGGCTGCTTCCTCGGCGAGCTTCGAGCCGCGCTTCTGCGCGACCTCGGCGAGGTCGTGGCCCCGGTCTGCGGCCTTGTGGGCCCATCGTGAGATGACCGGCTGGGCGGCGTCGGCGAAGTCGGATCCCTTGTCCGCCGCGACGTCGGCCCAGTGCGACACGACGGGCTGTGCTGCCTCGGCGAGATCGGAACTCTTCTCGGCAGCGACGTCGGCCCACTTCGAGACGACCGGCTGTGCTGCCTCGGCGAGGTCCGCGCTACGGCTCGCAGCCACCGAAGCGATCTCGCGGATGCGGCCGGTGGCGGCACCGAGGTGGTCGGCGGTGTCGTGAGTCCCCGGCAATGCCGAGACGACGGATTCCTGCGCCTTGCGTGCAGCCCTACGTCCACGCCATGCGAGAGACGGCTTGCCCTCGGTGTCGACGGCGGCGATCAGAAGACCACCGAGCAAGCTGACGTTCTTGAAGAACTGGGTGCGCTGTGCGGCCTTCGCGGCGGGATCGGTTTCGTTCCAGAAGGCGTGGCCCGCGACAGTGGTGGGCACGAGGCTGCCTGCCAGAGCGAGCGACGCGATCCGCGGGGCCTTGCCCGTCGCCAGGAGGATTCCACCGCCGACCTGAATCGCGCCGTTGATGCGGACGAGGGTCTCGGGATCGCTCGGCACGTTCGATGTGACGCTGTCAGGAAGTGTGTCCTGCCCCTGCTCGATCAGGGGTGCCGCAACCTTCGCCTTTCCGGCGGGGTTACGCAGCGCGTCGATCCCTCCGGCGATGAAGATGGTCGACATCAGCGGACGAGCGATACGGCGGACCAGCATTGACAGCCTCCTGGATGGGTCGATGAACGTCGATGTTCGACGCGGACACCCCTCCGAGGACAGGTGCCTGCGCCGCTCCACCGTATCCATACCCGGGGTTCGGGCATCTCAAGCGCGCCGAGAAGATCACCAGCCGCGCGAGCGCCACTCGTCCAGCGATCCACGCTCGGCGCCGAGCGTGGTGTCCTTGCCGTGCCCTGGATAGACGACGGTGTCGTCCCCGTACTCGTCGAACAGTTTCGACGAGACGTCGTCGAGCAACTGCGTGAAATCCTCGGGTGTGGAGGTCTTTCCGACACCGCCGGGGAACAACGAGTCGCCGGTGAAGAGATGCGTGACACCGGACTTGCCGTCCGTGAGAGCGAGCGCGATGGACCCGGGTGTGTGACCACGCAGGTGAATCGCTTTCAGTGTGAGGCTGCCCACCTCGATGGTGTCGCCGTCGGCCAACAGGCGGTCCGGGGCGACCGGCAGCGGTTCCGCATCCAAGGTGTGTGCAGCCGTGGGCGACGCCGTTCCGCCTGCGATGTCCTCGAGCGCCTGCCAGTGATCCGCATGCTGGTGAGTCGTGACGATCAAGCTCAGGGTCGGCGCGTTCTCGTCGATGAGCTGTGACAGGCGCTCGGCCTCGTTGGCGGCGTCGATGAGAAGCGACTCGCCGCTGGTGGAACAAACGACGAGGTAGGAGTTGTTGTCCATCGGGCCGACCGACATCTTCGTGATCGTGCCGCCGGAGATCTGCCGTCGCTGAGGCGTCGATCCCGGGGAAACCGCGCCGGTGTACTGGTCGTCGATGACCATGAGGTGCTCGTCCATTGCGAGGAGGCTACCGTCGGCGCGAGCACGTTGCCTGTTCGACCCTGTGTAAGTCCTGGGCCTTGCGTAGCCACCGAGTGCTGCGGCGCCGAGCAAACGTGTCGGTGGGTCGGCCTAGCATTGCTCGTGCGTGAACTGGATCTTCACGTGTGCATCACAACAGCATCGGTTGGATCGGTTCGGTCGGTGGTACCCGAGAGTCGTCGGTATCGGCGTCCGATGTTCGAAGACTTCCGAAAAGAAGGGAAAATTGTGGCGGATCGCCTGGTCGTTCGAGGTGCGCGGGAACACAACCTGCGGGGGGTCGATATCGACCTGCCGCGCAACAGTCTCGTGGTCTTCACCGGGCTCTCGGGTTCGGGTAAGTCGTCGCTGGCGTTCGACACCATTTTCGCGGAAGGTCAGCGACGCTACGTCGAATCGCTGTCTGCCTATGCCCGTCAGTTCCTCGGTCAGATGGACAAGCCGGACGTCGATTTCATCGAGGGTCTGTCGCCCGCAGTGTCCATCGATCAGAAGTCGACCAACCGCAACCCGCGCTCGACCGTCGGCACCATCACCGAGGTGTACGACTATCTACGTCTGCTCTTCGCGCGCGCCGGCACGGCTCACTGCCCGGTGTGTGGGGAGAAGATCGCCAAGCAGACACCTCAGCAAATCGTGGACCAGGTGCTCGCGATGGAGGAGGGCATCAAGTTCCAGGTGCTCGCTCCGGTTGTCCGTACGCGCAAGGGCGAATTCGTCGACCTGTTCGAGTCGCTGAACACTCAGGGCTACTCGCGAGTCCGCGTCGACGGCGTGGTGCACCAGTTGACCGATCCCCCCAAGCTCAAGAAGCAAGAAAAGCACGACATCGAGGTCGTGGTCGACCGCCTCACGGTGAAAGCCAGTTCGAAGCAGCGGTTGACGGACTCGGTCGAGACGGCGCTACGCCTCGCCGACGGGATCGTCGTCCTGGATTTCGTCGACATCGACGAGAACTCGCCCGATCGCGAGCGTCGCTTCTCCGAGAAATTGGCCTGCCCCAACGCGCATCCGCTGTCGATCGACGATCTCGAGCCCCGGTCGTTCTCGTTCAACTCGCCCTACGGCGCGTGTTCGGAGTGCCTCGGGCTCGGTGTGCGCAAAGAGGTCGACCCGGATCTGGTGGTACCGGACCCGGATCTGTCCCTGGCCGACGGTGCCATTGCGCCGTGGTCGATGGGCCAGACATCGGAGTACTTCGGTCGGCTGCTGTCCGGGTTGTCGGACGCAATGGGCTTCGACCTGGACGCGCCCTGGAACAAGCTGCCCGCGAAGGTGAAGCGCGCTGTCCTGGAGGGCAGCGAGCACCAAGTGCACGTCAAGTACAAGAACCGGTACGGGCGTACCCGTTCTTACTACGCGGAGTTCGAGGGCGTCATGCCCTTCCTGCATCGCCGGCTGGAACAGACAGAATCCGAGCAGATGAAGGAACGCTACGACGGGTACATGCGTGACGTCCCGTGCCCGGCGTGCGGTGGCGATCGTCTTCGGCCGGAAATCCTCTCGGTCACCATCGAGGCCGGGGGATTCGGGGCGAAGTCCATCGCCGACGTCTGCCGTCTGTCCATTTCCGACACCGCCGACTTCCTGAACAGCCTCACCCTCGGGGCCAAGGAAGAGGCCATTGCAGGTCAGGTCCTTCGGGAGGTCCAGGCCAGGCTCGGGTTCCTGCTCGACGTCGGCCTCGAATACCTCTCGCTGTCCCGCGCAGCCGGTTCCCTCTCCGGCGGAGAGGCTCAACGCATCAGGCTCGCCACGCAGATCGGATCCGGTCTCGTCGGCGTCCTGTACGTCCTCGACGAGCCGTCCATCGGCCTGCACCAACGGGACAACCGTCGACTCATCGACACCCTCACACGACTACGAGATCTCGGGAACACCCTGATCGTCGTCGAGCACGACGAGGACACCATCCGTACGTCCGACTGGGTCGTCGACATCGGACCGCAGGCGGGCGAGCACGGCGGACGCGTCGTACACAGCGGGTCCTACCAGGACCTGCTGAAGAACGAGGAGTCCCTGACGGGTGCCTACCTCGCGGGTCGCCTCGAGATCCCGCTGCCCGACCTCCGGCGTGTGGTGGACAAGAAGCGTCAGGTCACCGTCGTCGGTGCTCGCGAGCACAACCTCAAGGGCATCGACGTCAGTTTCCCGCTCGGTGTGCTCACCTCGGTCACCGGCGTATCGGGATCGGGAAAGTCGACGCTCGTGAACGACATTCTCGCGACGGTCATGGCGAACAAGCTCAACGGTGCTCGACAGGTCCCCGGACGGCACACGCGAATCAACGGACTCGACCAGCTGGACAAGCTGGTGCGAGTCGACCAGTCGCCCATCGGGCGCACGCCCCGCTCCAATGCGGCCACGTACACCGGTGTGTTCGACAAGATCCGAACGTTGTTCGCGGCCACTACCGAGGCGAAGGTGCGCGGGTACCAACCAGGCCGATTCTCGTTCAACGTCAAGGGCGGTCGGTGCGAGGCATGCTCGGGCGACGGGACGCTGAAGATCGAGATGAACTTCCTTCCCGACGTGTACGTCCCGTGCGAGGTGTGCAACGGAGCTCGCTACAACCGCGAGACACTCGAAGTGCACTACAAGGGAAAGACCATCTCCGAGGTACTGGACATGCCGATCGAAGAGGCAGCCGAGTTCTTCGAGCCCATCACGTCCATCCACCGTTACCTCAAGACCTTGGTCGAGGTCGGCCTCGGTTACGTCCGGCTCGGTCAGCCGGCGACCACGCTGTCCGGTGGTGAAGCGCAGCGAGTGAAGCTGGCGTCCGAGCTGCAGAAACGCTCCACCGGTCGGACCGTCTACATTCTCGACGAACCGACGACCGGCCTGCATTTCGAGGACATCCGCAAACTGCTCGGCGTCGTCAACGGACTGGTGGACAAAGGCAACACCGTCATCGTCATCGAGCACAATCTCGACGTCATCAAGGTGTCGGACTGGATCATCGACATGGGTCCGGAAGGCGGTTCCGGCGGAGGCACCGTCGTGGCCCAGGGCAACCCCGAAGAGGTCGCTGCAGTGCCGGAGAGCTACACCGGCAAGTTCCTGCAGGAGGCTCTCACCCGCGAGCCTGTGAAGGAAACCAAGAAGGCACCGGTCAAGAAGCGGCGTCCCCGCAAAGCCGCAGCCGTCTGACCTCCCCGACCGTCTCTGCACCGAACGTCACATTCGCTCCGGTTCTTCCCGCTCTTTCCGGAGCGAATGTGCCGTTCAGTCACTTCAAGTGACCGAACGGCACATTCGGTCCCTCCAAGTGACCAGACGGCACGTTCAGTCCCTTCAAGTGACCAGACGGCACGTTCAGTCCCTTCAAGTGACCAGACGGCACGTTCGGTCCGACAGGGGAGCGGGTGATCAGTACACCGGCCCCGTGTATTTCTCGCCGGGACCCTTGCCGGGCTCGTCGGGGTAGGCGGAGTTTTCGCGGAAGGCTTTCTGCAGTGCCTGGAGTCCTTCGCGGATGGGGCCTGCGTGGGGTCCGAGGTATTCGACCGAGGAGGTGACGAGTCCTGCGAGGGCGGTGATGACTCGTCGGGCTTCGTCGAGGTCGAGGTGGGGGCTGGAGGAAGGGTCGGCTTCGGACAGTCCGAGTTTTTCGGCTGCGGAGCTCATCAGCATCACGGCGGCGCGGCTGATCACCTCGACGGCGGGGACGTCGGCGAGTTCGCGGACGTCCGGCTCGTCGGCATGTTCGGGGTTGCTCATGTCTACGAGGATGTCACGGCGATGGTGAACAGCGTCCGCCAGCGCCGATTCGGCGAACAGCCTGGTCGGCTGGTACAGTTCTTCAACGACCGTCTTCGACGCGTTCTCCAGCTGGGGATTGTTACTCGAAGGCAGCAAGTGGAGCCCGACTCCCACCGGCTTTCAGCTCAGGTTGATTCCGGTCCGGTCACTCGGACAGGCGCCGTAGAGGCGCAGTGCCGAGCTTCCTCGCGAGAGGGGATGTGCATCGCGTGCGGTGTTCGTCCGGCCGGTCGACTTCGGGCCCTGCTTCAGCGGAAATGCTGAGCAGGGTTTTTGCGTTGTACGGGTCAGTGCCGCAAGGCATGGACGTCCCGGCGGCGCCGTCGTCGTAGGACAAGCGGGCAGGCGGGCTGTGCCAGGCGGTCGGCTCGACCCCACATCGCACTACCTAGGAGGCCCCATCAGCACTGAGACTCGCATTAACGACAACATCCGTGTTCGCGAGGTTCGTCTAGTCGGACCGGGCGGTGAACAGGTTGGCATCGTGCGTGTTGAAGATGCACTCCGCTTGGCTCTCGAAGCCGATCTCGATCTCGTAGAAGTGGCTCCCGACGCTCGTCCGCCGGTCTGCAAGATCATGGACTACGGGAAGTTCAAGTACGAGGCAGCACAGAAGGCGCGTGAATCGCGCAAGAACCAGACTCTGACGGTGATCAAGGAGCAGAAGCTCCGCCCGAAGATCGACGCACACGACTACGAGACCAAGAAGCGAAACGTCGTTCGCTTCCTCGAAGCCGGCTCGAAGGTCAAGGTCACCATCATGTTCCGCGGACGCGAGCAGTCGCGTCCCGAGCTCGGCTTCCGCCTGCTCCAGCGTTTGGGAGCGGATGTAGCTGATCTCGGCTTCGTGGAAACGTCCGCGAAGCAGGACGGACGCAACATGACGATGGTCCTTGCCCCTCACAAGGGTGCCAAGACTCGCGTCAAGGCGCAGGAGAGCGCGGCAGCTCCGCCGGCTCAGCGTGCGGCAGCTCCGGCTCCGGCCGCCGAGCCCGCACCTGCCGAGCCTGCAGCGGGAGATGCTCCGGCTGCGGCGACGCCGCCGAGCTCCTGAACCAAGCACGACCAGTAAGACGATCCGTGCCGGTGATCACCGGCACGGATCGTGCCGAGCAAGACCGAAGAGCAACACAGAACTGAGGACTCCATGCCCAAGCAGAAGACCCACAGTGGCGCCAAGAAGCGATTCAAGGTGTCCGGCAGCGGCAAGATCCTGCGTCAGAAGGCCGGCCGTCGCCACCTGCTGGAGCACAAGGCCACCAAGGTGACCCGCCGTCTCGACGGCGTTGCAGTCGTCACGAAGGCTGACGAGCCGCGGATCAAGCGCCTGCTCGGCATCTGATCTGGACTTCGTAGTCGGCGCACTTCGCCGGCGTCATCCCATACCATTCGGGGTTGTGTGACTAGCCCCCAGATCGACAGGATTTACCAGTGGCACGCGTAAAAAGGGCGGTCAACGCCCAGAAGAAGCGCCGTTCGATTCTCGAAGCGTCCAAGGGCTACCGCGGACAGCGCTCACGTCTGTACACCAAGGCCAAGGAGCAGCAGCTCCACTCGCTCACCTACGCATACCGCGACCGCAAGGCTCGCAAGGGTGACTTCCGCAAGCTGTGGATCACGCGTATCAACGCTGCAGCTCGCGCCAACGACATCACGTACAACCGCTTCGTTCAGGGTCTGAAGGCCGCAGGCGTCGAGGTCGATCGCAAGATCCTCGCCGAGCTCGCAGTCTCGGACGCTGCTGCATTCGCTTCCTTGGTGGATATCGCCAAGGCTGCACTGCCTGCCGACGTCAACGCTCCTGCCGGAGAAGCAGCCTGAGTAGGTTGACGCACGACGATCTCGATCCGAAACGACCCGTGGACACGCTCACCGAGCGAACGCCACGGGTCGTTTCGGCTGTGAAGCTCCTTCGCGCCTCCGAGCGAAAGAAGACGGGTCTTTTCCTCGCCGAGGGCACCAACTCCGTCGCCGAGGCGTTGCACGCCGGCGTCGCGCGCGAGGTGTTCTTTCGCGAGGACTCGGCAGACCGCAACGGTGTCGTGCTCGACCTCGCGCGCACGACGGGCGTTCCGGTTCACGCGATCACCGAACGCGCCGCCAAGGGCCTGTCGGACACGGTGACTCCGCCTGGGGTGGTTGCGGTGTGCCGCACCGTCGATGTGGATGTCCGGGTGGCTCTCGCCGGAACCCCGCAGCTGGTGGCTGTTCCTGTGGAGGTGTCCGAACCGGGCAACGCCGGAACTGTCATACGGGTCGCCGACGCAGTGGGTGCGGACTCGGTGATTCTGCTCGGAGATGCCGTCGATCCGCACAACGGCAAGTGCGTTCGTGCGTCGGCGGGCAGTGTGTTCCATCTCCCGATCGCTCGCGAGCGGTCGGTGAACGTCGGGCTCGATGCGCTGCGTGCGGCCGGCGTCACGATTCTCGCGACGGCAGCCGACGGTGATGTGGACCTCGACGATGCGGACGAGCTCCTGAGCCGACCGACGGCGTGGTTGTTCGGCAACGAAGCGCACGGGTTGGCACCCGCGGTTGCAGCGGCTGCGGACCATCGCGTCAGAATTCCGATTCACGGCCGAGCCGAAAGCCTGAACCTGGCGACGGCGGCGGCGATCTGCCTCTACGCTAGCGCGCGAGCTCAGCGCAGGTCCGGGCATAAATGACTTTGTCGCTCGCCTAGAATCGTCCTTCAGGGACATCAATCCACACCATCAAGGAGTTGCAGCACTCGTGGCGAAGAAAGAAGCCGACAACGCCCAGCCGGTAGATCCGAGCGTGCTCGAGCCGGCTGCGCTCGATGCCGCCGCCGACGGGGCCGAGAAGGCTTTTGCCGCTGCTCGTGATCTGGACGAGTTGACGCAGGTGAAGATCGAGCACATCGGCAACCGGGCGCCGCTCGCGTTGGCGCAGCGTGCTCTGGGATCGATCCCGGGTGATCGGAAGGCCGATGCCGGTAAGCGAGTGAAGGTCGCGCGCGATCGCGTACAGAAGGCTTTCGATGCTCGCCGCGAGGTTCTGCTCGCCGAGCGCGATGCCGCGATCCTCGTCGCCGAGACCATCGACGTGACCCTGCCGTCGACGCGTCGTCCGGTCGGTGCTCGGCACCCGATCACGATCATTGCCGATCAAGTTGCCGACGTGTTCGTTGCGATGGGGTGGGAGGTCGAGGAAGGCCCGGAGGTCGAGACCGAGCATTTCAATTTCGACGCCTTGAACTTCTTGCCGGACCATCCTGCTCGAACGATGCAGGACACGTTCCACATCGCACCGGAGGGGTCGCGCCAGGTTCTTCGTACGCATACGTCGCCGGTGCAGGTGCGGTCGATGTTGTCGCGTGAGGTGCCCATCTACGTCGTCTGCCCTGGGCGGACGTTCCGCACCGACGAACTGGACACAACGCATACCCCGGTGTTCCATCAGGTCGAGGGCCTCGCAATCGACAAGGGTCTGACGATGGCGAACCTACGCGGCACGCTCGATGCTTTCGCTCGGGCGCTGTTCGGCGAGGAGACTCGTACTCGTATGCGGCCCAACTACTTTCCGTTCACCGAGCCGTCCGCCGAGGTCGATGTCTGGTTCCCGAAGAAGAAGGGCGGGCCGGGCTGGGTCGAGTGGGGCGGCTGCGGAATGGTCAACCCGAAGGTGCTGCGGGCCAGCGGTATCGACCCGGAGGTGTACTCGGGCTTCGCCTTCGGTATGGGTCTGGAGCGAACGCTGCAGTTCCGCAACGACATTCCCGACATGCGGGACATCGTCGAGGGTGACATTCGTTTCACCATCCCCTTCGGCGTCGACGCCTGATCTCGAGAACTGCCCTTACCGAGTTTCGATCCGTAGAAAGAGCTGAGCAGACGTGCGAGTTCCACAATCCTGGCTGACCGAGGTTCTGCAGCGCACCGCGCCGCAGTGGAAGGTGACCCCCGAAGAACTCGACGAAGGCTTCGTTCGCGTCGGCTTCGAGGTCGAGGAGTTGGAATCGCTGGACAACGTCACCGGTCCACTCGTGGTCGGTCGTGTCTCGTCGATCGAGGAGTTGACGGAGTTCAAGAAGCCGATTCGGTTCTGTCATGTCGACGTCGGCGCCGAGGAACTGCAGGAAATCGTCTGCGGTGCACGGAACTTCGCCGAAGGCGACCTTATCGTCGCAGCCCTGCCGGGAAGTGTGCTGCCCGGAGGATTCGCGATCGCGGCCCGTAAGACGTACGGCAAGACGTCCAACGGCATGATCTGTTCGACGGCGGAACTCGGGTTGGGGCGTGACTCGTCGGGAATCCTGGTGTTGCCGGAAGGCACCGCAGCTCCCGGTGACGACGCCAAGGCCGTGCTGGGGCTCGACGACGCGGTGATCGAGTTGAACGTGACACCCGACCGCGGATACGCCTTCTCCGTCCGAGGGCTGGCTCGGGAGCTCGCGAGCAGCTTCGATCTGGAGTTCGCGGATCCAGCAGCTGGGCCGGTACAGAACAACGAGGCCGATACGTGGCCCACTACGGTCGAGGCCGATTCCGGGGCGACCCGATTCGCGCTGCGCAAGGTCAGCGGCATCGATCCGAACGCGACGACTCCGTGGTGGTTGCAGCGCAGGCTGCTGCTGGCGGGCATCAGGCCGATCTCGGCTGCGGTGGACGTCACCAACTACGTGCTGCACGAGTTGGGTCAGCCGCTGCATGCGTTCGACGCGAACAAGCTGAGCGGCGGAATCGTCGTCCGGCGGGCCGAGGCAGGGGAGAAGCTGACCACGCTCGACGACGTGAAGCGCACTCTCGACGCCGAGGACGTCGTGATTGCCGACGATTCAGGTGCGATTTCTCTTGCAGGTGTCATGGGTGGTGCGTCCACAGAGGTCGACGACAATACTGTCGACGTGATTCTCGAGGCAGCGACGTTCGATCCTCTCGCGGTGTTCCGTACGGGTCGCAGGCACAAACTGTCCAGTGAAGCGAGCAAGCGCTTCGAGCGCACTGTCGACTCGGCGCTGCCCGTGGCTGCGTTGGATCGTGCGGCGCAGTTGCTCGTCGAGATCGCCGGAGGTCGCGTCGAGTCGGTGTTGACCGATATCGGGGAGCCGCACACGTTCGACGCCGTTCGTATGGATCTCGATCTACCTGATCGTGTCGCTGGGGTCGCGTACCCGAACGGCACGGCCGCTCGACGTCTGACCCAGATCGGGTGCGATGTCGAGGTCGGTGTCAGCGCGTCGGGCCACGGCGAGCTGGTCGTGACTCCGCCGACGTGGCGTCCGGACCTGCAGCAACCTGCCGATCTCGTCGAGGAGGTCCTGCGTCTGGAGGGGCTGGAGCAGATCCCGTCGGTGCTCCCGACGGCTCCGGCCGGGCGCGGTCTGACGGCCACTCAGAAGCGCAAACGCGCTGTCGGCAAGTCGCTCGCGTTCGCCGGCTTCGTCGAGGTGCTGCCGACGGTCTTCCTGCCGACCGGGGTGTTCGACACGTGGGGACTGCCCGCCGACGATGTTCGTCGCCGGACCACCTCGGTTCTGAACCCGCTGGAAGCGGACCGTCCCGAGCTCGCGACGACGGTGTTGCCCGGCTTGTTGGAGATATTGGCGCGCAACGTCAACCGTGGGCAGCGGGATCTGGCGTTGTTCGGCATCGCTCAGGTCGTTCGCCCCGGTGATCACACGGTTCCGGTCGATGCGCTAGCGGTGCACGCGCGTCCGAGCGACGAGGAGATCGCTCACTTGCGCGGGTCGCTTCCGGACCAGCCTGTGTTCGTCGGTGCTGTGCTGACCGGCCAGCGCGATCCTTCGGGTCCGTGGGGACCGGGGCGCGCAGCCGATGCGTCCGACGCGTTCGCGGCGGCTCGGACGGTCGCGGCGGCCGCCGGTGTGCAGTTGGAGTTCCGTGCGGCGCAGCACCTTCCGTGGCATCCCGGTCGCTGTGCTGAACTACTGGTCGACGGCGTTGTGGTGGGGCATGCGGGTGAGTTGCATCCAGCGGTGCTCGAACGAGCGGACCTGCCGGCGCGCACGTGTGCTGTCGAGTTGAATCTCGATGCTCTCCCGATCGTCGAGTCTCTTCCGGCTCCGATCGTGTCGCCGTTCCCTGCGGTTCTTCAGGATGTCGCCGTGGTCGTCGAGCGATCGGTCCCGTCGGCCGATGTCGAAGCTGCGCTGCGCGCAGGTGCGGGTGACCTTCTCGAGAGCATCAGACTGTTCGACGTGTTCGAAGGTGAGCAGGTCGGTGCGGACCGGAAGTCCTTGGCATTTGCGTTGGTGTTCCGCGGTAGCGACGGAACGTTGACCGAAGCGCAGGCCACCGAGGCGCGCGACGCTGCCGTCGCCGCTGCGAAGAATGCAGTCGGGGCCGAACTGCGAGGCTGAGCGGTGTCGAGTCCGTAGCCTGGTGTCGTACGACTTTCCTACTGCTCAGGAGGAAGTATGACCACGGACGATCGAACCGACGTAGCGGTACTGCGCGAGGTGCTCGCCGCGGTGGGCGGGCGCCCGGCACTTGGACCCGTCCACGCGGCGGCGTCGGCGCTGCTGGCGGAACTGGATACAGCGAACACGGACCCGTCGACGGTTCCGCCCGGTGACATTCCCGACGTGGATGTCCCGCACACGACGAAGCCTCACATCGACCAGCCGTTGGGGGATCCACAGGAATCGAGCCCGCGGTACGACCCGACCGGTCCCGGAGATTCTCCGCTGGGCGGGACTCCGACGGAGATTCCTCGGCCGGGCGTCATCGACGCCGAGCTGGTGGACGACAGCGCTATCGACGGCGCCATCGGCGGGGGCGTGAGTTCTGGTTTCTCCAACCACGATTCGCCGACGGGTTTCACCGATCAGGGTGTCCCGACATGGGACAGTGTTCGAGACAAGGTCGAGAGTCGTTCGACGACGGCGTTGGGTCGCGAGGAGTTGGATCACGGGACGCCTGCGGGTCGCACGCTCGACGAGCAGTGGAACGAGCGTGAGGCTGCGGGTCGGAAGAAGCTGGACGAGATCCGGCGGTCCATGAAGGACGGGTGACCCCGCTCCTGAATGAGCTTGCACGGTGATGCATAATCATCGTATGAACGATCGGAATGGTGCGCCTCTGCGGATTGCCGTCGCGGGCGCCAGTGGATACGCAGGCGGCGAGATTCTGCGACTGTTGCTCGGTCATCCGGGCGTGCAGTCGGGACGTATCGTCATCGGATCTCTCACCGCGGGTGGCAATGCGGGCGCCTCGCTGGGCGAGTTCCACCCGCACCTGCTTCCCCTCGCGGACCGCGTTCTCGGTGAGACCACGCTGTCGGAACTCGAAGGACACGACGTCGTCTTCCTGGGCTTGCCGCACGGCAAGTCCGCGGAGATCGCGCAACAACTTCCTAAGTCCGTCGTGATCATCGACTGTGGCGCAGATTTCCGGTTGTCCGACGCCTCGGCCTGGGAGAAGTACTACAAGTCGCCGCACGCGGGCACGTGGCCGTACGGGTTGCCCGAGCTTCCCGGCCATCGCGAGAAGCTGATCGGAGCTACCCGGATCGCAGTGCCGGGGTGCTATCCGACGGTGTCGAGTCTTGCGCTCGCCCCTGCGGTGGCGGCGGGGATCGTCGAGCCGCGGGTGAACGTGGTGGCTGTCAGCGGCTCGTCGGGTGCGGGCCGTGCCCCCAAGGCGGATCTGCTCGGGTCGGAAGTGATGGGATCGGTTCGGGCGTACGGCGTGGCGGGTGCGCACCGGCACAATCCCGAGATCGTGCAGAACCTGTCGGCGCTGTCGCCGGAGCCGGTGTCCGTGTCGTTCACGCCCGTCCTGGCGCCGATGCCGCGGGGAATTCTGGCCACGTGCACCGCGCGGACCACGGCGACCGAGGCGCAGGCCGTCGAGGTGTACGAGAAGGCTTATGCTGCAGAGCCGTTCGTCCATGTGCTCTCGTCGGGGAGGTTGCCGCAAACGGGCGCGGTGATCGGATCCAACGCGGTGCAGCTCAGTGTGTCGGTGGACGCCGACGCCGGGCTGCTCGTCGTCATCGCTGCCATCGACAATCTGACCAAGGGGACGGCAGGCGCTGCGGTCCAATCCATGAATCTGGCTCTCGGACTGCCCGAGACCGACGGACTTTCGACTGTAGGAGTCGCACCGTGAGCAGTTCTACCGAAGCGGCGGAGCCTCAGGGCAAGCTTGTCCGGAATCAGGGTGTCACTGCGCCCGCCGGATTCAAGGGTGCCGGTATCGCGGCGGGTATCAAAGTCAGTGGCAAGTCCGACCTCGCGCTCGTGTTCAACGAAGGGCCCGACACGGCTGCGGCGGGTGTCTTCACGCGAAACAAGGTGAAGGCTGCCCCGGTGCTGTGGTCCCAGCAGGTGCTGACCGCGGGCAAGCTCCGTGCGGTGATTCTCAATTCCGGTGGGGCCAATGCCTGTACCGGCGCGGGCGGATTCCAGGACACGCACCGGACGGCCGAAGAGGTCGCGTCGGCGTTGAGCAATTGGGGTACCGAGACCGGTGCCGGTGAAGTCGCGGTGTGTTCGACGGGTCTGATCGGCGATCGGTTGCCGATGGACAAGTTGATTGCCGGTGTCACCGACGTGGTGCACGAGTTGGCGGGCGGTATCTCGGGCGGAACGGATGCCGCGTACGCGATCATGACAACCGATACGGTGCCCAAGCAGGCTGCCTTCCATCACGTCGACAAATGGAACGTCGGCGGAATGGCCAAGGGCGCGGGCATGCTTGCTCCTTCCCTGGCGACGATGCTCAGTGTTGTCACCACCGATGCCGTCGCAACGGCCGAGCAGTTGGACACCGCGTTGCGGAACGCGACCCGACTGTCCTACGACCGCCTCGATGTCGACGGGGCCACCTCCACCAACGACACAGTTCTGCTGCTCTCGTCGGGAGCCAGTGGTGTCGCGCCGAGCCAGGACGCACTGAACGCTGCGGTACTGGCGGTGTGCGACGATCTGGCCGATCAGTTGATGGCGGATGCCGAAGGCGTCACGAAGCGGGTGAAGGTCACGGTCTCCGGGGCTGCGTCGGAGGACGATGCTCTGGTCGGTGCGCGCACGGTGGCACGGGACAGCCTGGTCAAGACGGCTCTGTTCGGATCCGATCCCAACTGGGGCCGCGTGCTCGCAGCGATCGGTATCGCGCCGATCGAGCTGGACCCGAACCGTATCACCGTGTCGTTCAACGGAAGTCCGGTCTGCGTCGACGGTGTCGGAGCGCCCGGTGCCCGTGATGTCGATCTGTCCGGTGAGGACATCGAGGTTCGGATCGATCTCGGAATCGGAGACTCCGTCGTCACGATTCGCACGACTGACCTTTCCCACGGGTATGTCGAAGAGAACTCGGCGTACTCGTCGTGACCGAACTCGACCTGACCGCGTCGCAGAAGGCGCATACGCTGGCCGGTGCTTTGCCGTGGCTGCAGAAGTTCAACGACAAGATCGTCGTCGTCAAGTACGGCGGGAACGCGATGATCGACGAGGAACTCAAGCGCGCATTCGCCGAGGACATGGTCTTTCTCCGAACCGTCGGATTGCATCCCGTGGTGGTGCACGGCGGCGGGCCTCAGATCAACGCGATGCTGGCCAGGCTGGGCATGACCGGTGAATTCCGTGGTGGATTCCGCGTCACGACGCCCGAGGTGATGGATATCGTTCGGATGGTTCTGTTCGGCCAGGTCGGACGCGAGCTCGTCGGTCTGATCAACAGTCACGGGCCGTACGCCGTAGGAATCTCCGGTGAGGATGCGCATCTGTTCACGGCGTCCAAGCGTTCGGTGATGGTCGACGGTTCGCCGACCGACATCGGACTCGTCGGCGATGTCACGTCGGTGAATCCCGACGCGGTACTCGATCTCATTGCGGCAGGAAGGATTCCGGTGGTGTCGACCATCGCTCCCGACGCCGAGGGCGTCGTGCACAACATCAACGCGGACACCGCTGCCGCTGCGCTGGCCAAGGCGATCGGCGCGGAGAAGCTCGTCGTGCTCACCGATGTCGAAGGGCTGTACACGAATTGGCCGGATCGGTCGTCGTTGACGTCGGAGATCGACGTGGATTCACTGACTGCTCTGCTGCCCTCGCTCGATGCCGGGATGGTTCCCAAGATGGAGGCGTGCCTGCGAGCGGTTCAGGGTGGTGTGCCGTCTGCACACGTCATCGACGGTAGGGTTCCGCATTCGGTACTGGTGGAACTGTTCACAGGCGAGGGCATCGGCACGATGGTGTCGGCGCCGGAACTATCAGGGGAGCATTCATGACCGAGCACACCACGACCCTCGACCTCCAGTCCCGGTGGTCGAATTCCTTGATGGACAACTACGGTGTGCCGCGCGTTGCTCTGGTGCGCGGTGAGGGCGCTGTGGTGACCGACGCCGACGGCAAGCAGTACCTCGACCTGCTCGCCGGCATCGCCGTCAACATTCTCGGCCATGCGCATCCCGCTGTGGTCGACGCGGTCACGACCCAGCTGTCGACGCTCGGGCACACCTCGAACCTGTATGCGACCGAGCCGGGTATCGCGCTCGCCGAGCAGTTGCTGTCCCATCTGGGTGCGAGCGTGCACGGACGAGTGTTCCTGTGCAATTCCGGTACCGAGGCCAACGAAGCTGCGTTCAAGATTGCGCGATTGACCGGTCGGCCCAAGATCATTGCCGCGGAGAAGGCGTTTCACGGGCGAACGATGGGTGCGCTCGCCTTGACGGGTCAGCCGGACAAGCGCGTGCCGTTCGAGCCGATGCCCGCCGGCGTGGAGCACGTGCCGTACGGAGATGTCGCCGCACTGGAGGCCGCGGTGGATTCGGACACTGCGGCAGTCTTCCTGGAACCGATCATGGGCGAGGGCGGTGTCGTGGTGCCGCCGGAAGGCTATCTGCTCGCCGCACGGGAGATCACGGCGCGGCACGGAGCACTGCTGATCCTCGACGAGGTGCAGACGGGCATCGGGCGGACCGGATGGTTCTACGCGCATCAGGCCGTCGGCATCGTCCCCGATGTCATCACGCTGGCGAAGGGGCTCGGCGGGGGACTGCCGATCGGTGCGTGCATCGGAATCGGCGAGGCAGCCGCGCTGCTCCATCCGGGCAAGCACGGTACGACCTTCGGTGGAAATCCGGTGTGCGCATCGGCCGCGCTTGCCGTGCTTCGGACTCTCGCCGAGGACGACCTGGTGTCCCACGCCGACAGGCTGGGAAAGGTGATCACGCATTCCATCGAGGAGTTGCACCACCCGCTGATCGATCACGTCCGCGGATCCGGTCTTCTGCTGGGTGTGGTGCTGACCAAGGCTGTCGCAGCCAAAGCCGAAGCAGCTGCTCGTGATGCAGGCTTCCTGATCAATGCCGCCCAGCCCGACGTTCTGCGCTTGGCCCCGCCACTGGTCCTCACCGAGGAACAGGCGGCGTCGTTCGTCGCGGCATTGCCCACAATTCTCGACACTGCCGACGAAACGGATTGACATGGCACTGAAGAACTTTCTCAAGGATGATGATCTCTCGCCGCAGGAGCAGGCCGAGGTGTTGGCGCTCGCAGCAGAGCTCAAGCGCGCACCGTTCTCCAAGCGGCCGTTGGAGGGACCGCAGGGCGTCGGCGTCATCTTCGAGAAGAACTCCACCCGCACCCGCTTCTCGTTCGAGATCGGAATCGCGCAGCTCGGTGGTCATGCTGTGGTCGTCGACGGGCAGAGCACTCAGCTCGGACGTGAGGAGACGCTGCAGGACACCGGGCGTGTGCTGTCGCGTTACGTGGAGGCAGTCGTCTGGCGCACGTTCGGGCAGAAACGACTCGAGCAGATGGCCACCGGAGCGACGGTGCCGATCGTGAATGCGCTGTCCAACGAGTTCCATCCGTGCCAGGTTCTCGCCGATCTGCAGACTCTGGCCGAGCGGAAGGGCGAGTTGAAGGGACTCGAACTCGCGTATTTCGGTGACGGTGCCAACAACATGGCGCATTCGCTGTTGCTGGGTGGTGTCACCGCGGGTATCGACGTGACCATCGCTGCGCCTCGTGAATTCGCGCCGCTGCCCGCCGTGGTCGAGGCGTCTCGTGCGCGCGCCGAGATCACCGGCGCACGTATCACGCTCACCGAGGACCCGTACGAAGCCGCGGAGGGGGCCGACGCCCTCGTCACCGACACGTGGACGTCGATGGGTCAGGAGAACGACGGTCTCGACCGCGTCGCCCCGTTCAGGCCGTACCGGATCGACGCCGAGCTGCTGTCCAAAGCCAAGTCCGATGCCGTTGTGCTGCACTGTCTTCCCGCGCATCGCGGCGAGGAGATCACCGACGAGGTGCTCGACGGCCCGCAGAGCGTGGTGTGGGACGAGGCCGAGAACCGTCTGCACGCACAGAAGGCGCTGCTGGTCTGGTTGCTCGAGCAGGCACGACGACCGTGAGCGAGGACGTGTCGTCGGTTCCGTTGACTGCTTCGACTCGGGCGGGGAGGCAGGCGCGGATCGTTGCGCTGCTGTCGAACCACCAGGTCCGCAGTCAGCCGGAACTGGCGACGCTGTTGGCGTCGGAGGGCATCGATGTCACCCAGGCGACGCTGTCGAGGGATCTCGACGAGTTGGGTGCCGTCAAGCTGCGTGCGGCCGACGGTGGCGTCGGGGTGTACGTGGTGCCCGAGGACGGTAATCCGGTGCGCGGGGTTTCAGGGGGGACCGACAGGTTGACCCGGCTGCTCGGTGAGCTGCTCGTGTCGACCGATTCGAGCGGCAATCAGGCCGTACTGCGGACCCCACCCGGGGCTGCGGGATACCTGGCGAGCGCGCTCGACCGGGCGTCGCTGCGAGAGATCGTCGGGACCGTCGCCGGAGACGACACGATCTTCGTGATCGCGCGAGAACCGATCACCGGCAGCGAACTTGCGGACAAGATCGAGAAATTGGCCCGACGTGCCGAATGATCCGAACGATGTGGAAAGCAGAACTGTGAGCGAACAGCACGGAACCAACGAAGGATCGCTGTGGGGCGGACGGTTTGCGTCCGGTCCGGCCGAGGCGATGGCGGCACTGAGCAAGTCGACGCACTTCGACTGGGTGTTGGCCCCGTACGACATTCGGGCGTCGATGGCACATGCACGCGTGTTGAACGGTGCGGGATTGTTGACGGCGGCGGACCTCGAGACGATGCTCGACGGTTTGTCTCGGTTGGCCGAGGACGTCGCTTCCGGTGAGTTCGCTGCCGCGGAGTCCGACGAAGATGTCCACGGAGCGCTCGAGCGGGGATTGATCGACAGGGTCGGTCCCGAGGTCGGAGGGAGGCTTCGGGCCGGACGCTCGCGCAACGACCAGGTGGCGACTCTGTTCAGGATGTGGCTGCGCGACGCTGTCCGGCGGGTCTCGGCAGGGGTCCTCGACGTCGTCGACGCGTTGGCCACGCAGGCTGCTGCGCACCCGGCTGCGGTCATGCCGGGCAAGACGCATTCGCAGGCCGCGCAACCGGTGCTGCTGGCCCACCATCTCCTGGCGCACACCCATCCTCTGTTGCGTGACGTCCAGAGGTTCCAGGATTTCGATCGCCGAGCCGCGGTGTCGCCGTACGGTTCGGGGGCCTTGGCGGGCTCGTCGCTTGGTCTGAGCCCGGAGAAGATCGCAGCCGAGTTGGGTTTCGATTCGTCGGCCGAGAATTCGATAGACGCGACCTCGTCACGTGACTTCGCGGCGGAAGCGTCGTTCGTGCTCGCGATGACCGCGGTCGATCTGTCGCGTCTCGCGGAGGAAATCGTGTCGTGGAGTACCCCGGAGTACGGCTACGTGACGCTCGCCGACGCGTGGTCGACGGGCAGCTCGATCATGCCGCAGAAGAAGAACCCCGACGTCGCGGAATTGACGCGCGGAAAGACGGGTCGGCTCATCGGTAATCTCACCGGCCTGTTGGCGACTCTGAAGGCACAGCCGTTGGCTTACAACCGGGATCTGCAGGAGGACAAGGAGCCGGTCTTCGATTCGGTGGCGCAGCTCGAGCTGTTGCTGCCCGCTCTCGCCGGATTGGTCGGGACGCTGGAGTTCCATGTGGATCGGTTGGCCGAGCTCGCGCCCGCAGGCTTCACGTTGGCGACGGATATCGCCGAGTGGATGGTGAGGCAGGGTGTTCCGTTCCGGGTGGCGCACGAGGCGGCCGGGGCGTGCGTTCGTGTTGCGGAGGGGCGCGGCGTCGGGTTGGAGGAGTTGACGGACGAGGAGTTGTCGTCGATCGATCCGTCGTTGACGCCGGCGGTTCGCGAGGTCCTGACCGTCGAGGGTTCCATTTCGTCGCGAGATTCTCGGGGCGGCACGGCTGCTGTGCAGGTGGCGAGCCAGCTCGGTGGTGTGCGGTCGACTGCGGAGAAGGCTCGCGCGTGGCTCGCCGACGGAATTCCTGCTCGCTGACAGAGAAATAAATCAGGCGCGCCGGATTCGAAGGGGTTCGGTATGAGAAGCTTCTGACGGGTCGGTGAGTGGCCGGTTCGAGCGGGGACAAGCGTCGAACGCAGGAGTGTGTTGTGGTGGGACTGAACGCAGACGCGATCCGCGGGCCGTTGCGGCGTGCGGTGGCGACTGCACAGAACGGCCTCGAAGTGATCCGTCTCGGCGGTCTGGAGACCGAGGTCGATCCGTCGCCGTTCAAGGTCGTCGATCGTGAGCCGATGTACCGGCTCCGTCGGTATTTCGCCGACGACGCCGACGAGGGTTCGAAGCCTCCGGTCGTGCTGGTGCCGCCGATGATGGTGTCGGCCGATGTGTACGACGTGACGACCGAGAACGGCGCTGCCGGCATTCTTCACGACATGGGCCTCGATCCGTGGGTGGTGGACTTCGGTTCGCCCGACACGGAGGAAGGCGGGTGGAGCCGGACTCTGGCGGATCATGTTGTCGCGATCAGCGAGGTGGTGGACAAGGTCCACACGATCACCGGCCGCGACGTCCACCTCGGCGGGTACTCGCAAGGCGGGATGTTCTGTTACCAGGCTGCGGCGTATCGGAGTGGCCGAAATCTGGCGAGTATCATCACGTTCGGGGCGCCGGTGGACACGTTGGCGGCGTTGCCGCTGGGTATTCCGGCCGGTGTGGCGACCAAGGGTGCCGAGTTTCTGGCGGATCACGTGTTCACTCGGATGGACGTCTCCGGGTGGATGGCACGGACCGGGTTCCAATTGTTGGATCCGGCGAAGACGGTGCGGTCTCGACTCGACTTCCTCCGGCAGCTGCACGACCGTGATGCGTTGTTGCCTCGCGAGCCGCAGAGGCGTTTTCTGGCGATGGACGGCTGGGTTGCGTGGTCCGGCCCGGCTGTGGCCGAGTTGTTGAAGCAGTTCGTGGTGCACAACCGCATGATGACGGGTGGATTCGTCATCAAGGATCGGTTGCTGACGCTGTCCGAGTTGTCGGTTCCGGTTCTCGCGTTCGTAGGCGAGGTCGACGACATCGGCCAGCCGTTGGCGGTGCGCGGCATCAAGCGTGCGGCGCCACGTGCGGAGATCTTCGAAAGCACTTTGCGTGCCGGTCACTTCGGGTTGGTGGTCGGCACCACCGCCGCGGCGCAGACGTGGCCGACAACGGGCGAGTGGATACGGTGGCGGGAAGGGCTGGGGGAGCAGCCATCCGGCGTGCACGAGATGGCGTACGACGAACATCCCGATTCCGAAAGCGGTGTGTCGGTCAGCAATCGAATCATTCATACGGCCGCGTCCATCGCGGAGGTGGGTGTCGGAGTAGGCCGCGGGCTCGCGGCAGCGGCGACGGGAGCGGTGAGAGGTACCCGCGAGATGTCGTCGGAGGCTGTGCGCACTTTGCCACGACTGGCGCGTCTCGGTCAGATGCAGGCGCATTCGACGGTGTCGTTGGGCAGGCTCATCGCTGATCAGGGACGTCGGTCGCCGTCGGGTGAGTGCTTCCTGTTCGACGATCGAGTCCACACGTACGAGGCCGTCAACGTCCGCATCGACAACGTCGTGAAGGGCCTTGTAGTCTCCGGCATCCGGCCGTCGGCGCGCATCGGTGTGCTCATGGAGACCCGTCCTAGCGCGCTGGCGGCCGTGGCCGCGTTGTCCAGAATCGGCGCAGTAGCAGTTCTGCTTCCTCCGGGCGGCAACCTCGAGAGCGCCCTGAGGGCGGTGGACGTCGACACCGTCGTCACCGACCCGGAGAACTTGAAGTCTGCGACGACCGTCGCCGCCAACGTTCTCGTTCTGGGTGGCGGTGACGCTCGTCAGCTGGACGTACCGACCGGGGCGGACGTCACCGACCTCGAAGCCGTCGATCCGGATTCGGTGCGGTTGCCTGCGTGGTTCGAGCCCAATCCGGGCCGCGCGAGGGAACTTGCGATGGTGCTGTTCACGGCAACGGATCGGGGCCTCGAGCCTCGCTACATCACCAACCACAGATGGGCGCTGTCGGCGTACGGAACCGCCACCGCGGCCGGGCTGAGTTCCGGAGACACGGTGTACTGCCTTGCTCCTCTTCATCATTCGGCGGGATTGTTGGTGAGTGTCGGTGGTGCGCTCGCCGGCGGGTCGCGTATTGCCCTGTCGCGGGGTCTCGACCCGGTTCGGTTCTCCGGTGAGGTTTCTCGCTATGGCGTGACCGTCATCAGCTACACCTGGGCGATGATGCAGAGCATCCTCGACGACGATCATCTCGATGTCGACCTCCGGCATGCGGTCCGTTTGTTCATCGGATCGGGAATGCCTGTCGGGCTGTGGAAACGAACGATGGAGCGGTTCTCGCCCGCTCGTGTTCTCGAGTTCTATGCCTCCACCGAGAACGACATCATCCTGGCCAACGTGGGTGGTTCGAAGATCGGATCGAAGGGCCGCCCGTTGCCAGGAAGTGCACGGGTGGCTCTGGCTGCCTACGACCCCATCACAGGGAGGTTGGAGGAGGACGACAACGGTTTCGTTCGGCTGTGCAAGGACGGCGAGGTCGGTTTGCTCCTCGGGCGTCCGAGCAACGAGGGCGAGGTCACAAGTCCTTTGATGCGGGGCGTGTTCGAGCCCGGTGATTCGTGGATTCCCACCGAGAACCTGTTTCGACGGGATTCCGACGGAGATTTCTGGCTGGTGGACCGCAAGGACACCGTCGTGAAGACACCTCGCGGGCCGGTGTTCACCCAACCCATCATCGATGCGTTCGGGGAGATTCCGCAGGTTCGATCCGTCGTCGTGTACGGAGTGGACATCGGTGGCAGTGCCGATTCGTCCCGGCGACTCGACCATGCCGACGAGGTCGCGATCTGCGGCATCTCGGTGCGGAAGGACAGCACGGTGCCGGGTAAGGCGATCACCGACGCCATGGGCGTGCTGCTGCCGAGCCAGCGTCCGGACATCGTTCATCTCGTCGATGCGATTCCGCTGGGGCGGGCGTATCGGCCACGGGAAACCGAACTACGAAAGTCTCGTATCCCAACGCCGAGTGCTCGGACCTGGTATTACGACGAGGAATCCAGTACCTACAAGCGGTTGACCAAAGCGATTGCCGCGCAACGCTTCGGCACCGACAGTGTGGCCGACGTCGGAACGGACTGAGCTCTGCTACGTGCGGTGGGTAAGGTTTCGGACGATCCCCGTGCGAAGCGGTGACAGACGAAAGTGAGAAATCGGTGGCAATCGATCAGACACTGCTGAGCATCCTCGCGTGCCCTGTCGACAAGGGCCCGCTGTTGCTGGTGGAGGACGAGCTGCTCTACAACCCGCGGCTGCGTCGGGCATATCCGATCGAGAACGGTATCCCGGTCCTGCTCGTCGACGACGCGAGGGATGTGGACGACGCCGAGCACGAGTCGATTCTGGCTCGCGCTCGATCCTGATCGTCAGGGGACGAAGTCGGGCAGTTCACCGGCGAGATAGTGCTGCAACGTCGGTGCTGTCAGCGCCACCACGCGGTGCGCGGGCATCGAGGCGAGCGGTTCGATGCTCAGGATGTGGCGGGTGAGCAGTAGACCGGACATCTGGGAGGCAACGAGCGCGACTCGCAGAGGGCCGGACCCGACGGGTTCGTCGACTCTGTGTGCGATGTCGTCGAGCACGACGTGCATCAGAAAGGTCTTGATCAGGCCTACGTCGGCGCCTGCGATCAGTGAACGAAACGTGGCGACGACGGCCTGGCCGTTCTCGGAGTCCCAGACGGCAAGAATCGCAGTGAGTAGCGCCTCACCGAGCCGATCGGTGTCGGCGGCCAGGACTGGACGAAGTACTACCGTCGGATCGGTCGGCAGGGCGATCGACGCTACGAAGAGGTCTCGCTTGGTCCCGAAGTAGTGGTGCACGAGGGCGGAGTCGACGCCGGCGTCCGCGGCGATCGATCGGATCGAAGTCTTGTCGAAACCTGTAGCGGCGAAACGTGTTCGAGCGACTCTCAGTATCTCGTCGCGCGTGTCCGGTCGGCCCGGTCGTCGTCCCGTCCGTGCTCTGCCGGTCATGGTGTCCGCCGCCGCAGAGTTGCTGCTGCAGCGCACAACGCGGCGACCGTGAAGGCCAGAACGACGGCGACATCGGTGAAGAATCGCCCGGTGACGCTCGGGGCGGTAGAGATCTGGCTCAGCGCGTCGACTGCGTAACTGAGCGGCATGACGTTGCTGACGGCGTGCAGCCAGTCCGGCATCTGATTTCGGGGGACGAGTAGTCCGCACAGGAAAAGTTGCGGCACGACCACGACAGGCATGAACTGCACGGCCTGGAATTCGGTGCGAGCGAACGCGCTGCACAGCAGTCCGATCGCGACACCGAGAACGGCGCCGAGCACCGCGATCAGGAGCACCCAGGCAGGCGACCCTTCGGTGGAGAGTCCGAGCGCCCCGAACACGACAGCACAGGCCAGAAGCGACTGAAGTATCGCAGCCAACGAGAAAGCCGAGGCGTATCCGGCCAGCAGATCCAGCTTGGACATCGGTGTCGTGAGCAGTCGTTCCAGTGTCCCGGAGCTGCGTTCGCGCTGCATGGCGATCGAGGTGATCAGAAACATCACCACGAACGGCAGTATTCCGAGCATGCTGACGGCGACGCGATCGAACAGCGGGGGAGCGCCCGGTGCCGTGGGAAAATCCTGGTAGAGGAAGTACAGCAGAACCATGAGCAGGGACGGGACGAGAAGGATCATCGCGACGGTTCGGTGATCGGCTCGGAGCTGACGCAGAATCCGGGTGGTCCCGGCTGCGTAGATGTGCAGGTTCATCGGACACCGCTTTCCGTGGTGCGAATGAGGGTCAGGAACGCGTGTTCGAGGCTCGATTCGCCCGTGCGGTGCAACAGCTCCCGGGGCGCGAGTTGTGCAAGTACCGAACCGTCGCGCATCAGGACCAGCTCGGAGCAGTGCTCGGCTTCTTCCATGACGTGGCTGGATACCAGCAGCGTCGCGCCGGAGTGGACGATGTCCTCGAATCGTGACCACAGTTCGGCTCGCAGCACGGGATCGAGCCCGACGGTGGGTTCGTCCAACACGAGTAGTTCGGGCTCGGCGACGAGCGCGCTGGCCAAGGACACGCGGCCGAGTTGCCCACCGGACAGATTTCCCGCCGGCGACGACGCATGCTCACCCAGACCCACGGAATCGATCGCAGACGAGACCGAACGGGGATCGCGTCCGTACAGCGCGGCGAAGTAGGCCACGTTGTCGCGGACCGAGAGGTCGCGGTAGACACTCGGGGCCTGGGTCACGTAGCCGACTTTGCGGCGCAGTGCTCTCGAGCCTGCCGGTTTACCCAGCACGGTGACCGTTCCCGACTCGACCACCTGGGTACCGACGATCGCTCTCATGAGTGTTGTCTTGCCGCATCCGGACGGGCCGAGCAGGCCGGTGATGTGGCCGGCGGGGATGGACATGGTCACCGCGTCGAGAACTGTGCGTTTGCCCCGCCGGACGACGAGGTTCTCGACGATGACCGCCGGATCGGGTGCGATCGTCATGGTGTCCTCCATAATTCATCGGCTGATGAAATCACTGTGTGATGAATTCAAGACCTTCCGAGTGGTCGACGTCAAGGGCTCCAAGCGCCAGGGAAAGATCAGCTGTGTGAACGCAGAGGATCTGAACTGCCATCCCGTCGAGGCCGCGCGGAACCTGCTCGGCGTCGAACTTCGAGTGGAGAACGTGCGCGTGCGAGTCGTCGAAGTCGAGGCGTACGGCGGACCCGAAGGGGGACCCTGGCCGGATCCCGCTGCTCACTCCTATCGCGGCCCGACTCCGCGTAACCGCGTGATGTTCGGTTCGGCGGGACGGTTGTACGTCTATTCGAGCTACGGCATGCACCTGTGCATGAACGTCACCTGCGGTCCCGACGGTGAAGCCGCCGCAGTGTTGCTGCGAGCCGCCGAGCTGGTGGATGGTGAGGAAGCAGTACGGCGCCGGAGAGGCGACCGAGTTGCTTCCAGGAAGCTGGTCAGTGGGCCGGGTAACTTGGGGCAGGCCATCGGCGCCCAGCTCTCGGACAACGGAATGGACCTGTTCGACGGATCGTCGCGGATCGTTCTCGCCGCTGGGCGGGCCGGTCGTCCGACCGACGTGGCCGAAGGCCCGAGGGTGGGAGTCAGCAAGGCTGCCGACAGACCGTGGAGGTTCTGGATCCCGCGCTCCGACGCGGTGTCGGCGTATCGCCGGAGCCCGCGGGCCCCGGCGTCCTGACGGAGCCCGACGAGGGCGAGGTTCCTGTTCGACGTCGGATGCGGAAAGATCGGAGGCGTGAGCGAGAACATCATCGACGAATTGACCTGGCGCGGATTGATCGCGCAGTCCACCGACGTGGACGAACTGAAGAAGGCGACGTCCGACGGGCCGATCACTCTTTATGCGGGCTTCGACCCGACCGGTCCCAGCCTTCACGCAGGGCACCTCGTTCCGCTGTTGGCGCTCAAGCGTTTTCAACGTGCAGGTCACCGGCCGATTGTCCTGGCAGGCGGTGCCACCGGACTGATCGGCGACCCTCGCGACGTGGGGGAGCGGGTCATGAACTCGACCGACACCGTCCGGGACTGGGCCGACCGTATCCGCGGCCAGCTCGAGCGATTCGTCGAGTTCGACGACGGAGCTACGGGTGCGATCGTCGAGAACAACTTGAACTGGACCGGTCCGCTGTCGGCGATCGATTTCCTTCGTGACGTCGGCAAGCATTTCTCGGTGAACGTGATGCTTGCGCGGGACACGGTGAAAACGCGTCTCGAGGCCGACGGAATGTCCTACACCGAGTTCAGCTACATGCTTCTTCAGGCGAACGACTACGTCCAACTTCGTCGCACGCACGGGTGCACGCTCCAGATCGGCGGTTCGGATCAGTGGGGCAACATCATCGCCGGCGTCGAGCTCAACCGACGCAAGGACGGTGAGTCGGTCCACGCACTGACGGTGCCCCTGGTCACGTCGGCGGACGGAAAGAAGTTCGGAAAGTCGACCGGTGGCGGAAGCCTGTGGCTCGACCCGGAAATGACCAGCCCGTACGCCTGGTACCAGTACTTCGTGAACACCGGCGATGCCGATGTCGTCAAGTACCTCCGTTGGTTCACTTTCCTCGATCAGGCCGAACTCGACCATCTCGACGAAGCGACGCGTGAACGTCCGCATGCGCGGGAGGCTCAGAAGCGTCTGGCAGCCGAGATGACGACATTGGTGCACGGAGAGGCCAACACACGTGCAGTCGAGCTGGCCAGCCAAGCACTGTTCGGCCGCGCCGAACTTGCCGATCTCGACGAGTCGACGTTGGCAGCCGCGCTCGGTGAGACACCGGTAGCCGACCTCGCGCCGGGGGAACCGTCGACGATCGTCGACTTGCTTGTCGCAACCGGTCTCTCCGAGAGCAAGGGCGCAGCACGTCGCGCAGTGAAGGAGGGCGGTGCCTCGGTCAACAACCAGAAAATCGCCGACGAGGAGTGGACGCCGTCACCCGACGATCTGCTGCACGGCCGTTGGTTGGTCGTACGTCGGGGAAAGCGGAACTTCGCAGGTGTGCGCGTAGCCTCCTAGCACTACGGCGCCGAGGTGGTGCGAGTCACACAGGTGTGATTCGAGCGTGTGGTGGGTAGATAACACTCTTTACGCGTCACCACCTCGGCGTTTGTCGTTCGGATTCTCGGCGACCTGGGGATTTGACGCGCAGTTTCCCGTGCCGTAACTTTTGTCGAGTCAGAGCGACACGGACACCGACTCCAGCCGAGAGGCCGGAGACAACGAGGTTGTACGGTAGCTTTTGATTGGTTTGTCCCCCAAGAGTCGGAGCTTGCATCCGAGACCAAGCTGGGATAGGCTGGAACAGTTGCCCTTGATGCTGGCAGGCGT
>NZ_KB911552.1:0-241451 GCF_000383555.1 Rhodococcus sp. 114MFTsu3.1
AACGCATTGAGCCGCGGGAACGCCACATCCGGAGCACCGATCTGCAACGGCAGAATGTAATTGGCGAACCCGAACACGATCGGCGTCGCATACAACAGCAACATGATCGTGCCGTGCATGGTGAACAACTGGTTGTACTGCTCGTTGGACAGAAACTGCATCCCCGGCACAGCCAACTCGGCGCGCATCAACAACGCCATCAACCCACCGACGAGAAAGAACGCAATCGACGTCGCGATGTACATGATCCCCAACACCTTGGGATCAGTGGTCGTAATCGCCTTGTGAACGAACGAACCCTTAGGTCCCATCCGCGGCGGAAAAGGCCGAGCCGCCGTCACAGCGGGAGTAGGCCTAGGCGCTAGGGCAGTCACTGATCCTCCTGAAGATGCGTCCCATCCCGATCGACAAGCGGGACGTCCTGGTGTCTTGCGCTATTCGAATCCTAGACCGTGCACTCCGAGCCTGACCAACCCGGTCCTACCGTGTGTCGTATTCGGCTCCCGCACCAGCTGGGCGGCGTCGAACGACCAGCGAGACCGGCGATTCGAGGAGCGGTCGATCTTCTTCGATAGGGTATGACGGCATCCCGACTCCCGTAAGGAACATCCGAGTTGACCAAGACGTCTCAGGCGCGCACCGCTGCCCTTGCGATCGTGGTGACAGCACTGACGCTCGCATCCGGATGTTCGGACACCGCGTCCTCCGAGGACAACGCGTCGACCATCGTTCGGAGCACCACCAACATCGCCGGAGCCGGCGTCGTCGGCAACGACCGCGACACCGTCGGGCTGTGCCCGGCTCCTGCACCCCTGGATCCGACGGGCATCGACGGTGACACCCGCCCGGTCGGTCACAGCGAGGGCATCACGGACGTGCCGGCGGACCCGATGCGCGTCGTCGTACTGGACGCGGCATCACTGGACGCCACCTGCGCGCTCGGTGTCTGGGAACGCGTCGTCGGCGCAGCTCCGCTCGATCCCGACTTCCGCGGCGACGGCGATCAGGAGCTGTACCTGGGCACCGGAATCACGCAGATCCCGTCGGTCGGGGCCGTGGGCTCACCGGACATCGACGCCATTGCAGGCCTCTCCCCCGACCTGATCATCGGAGCGGATTCGCTGGGACCGGACATGTACGAGGCACTCGGCGACATCGCGCCGACCGTCTTCACCAGCACCGACCAGGGATGGAAGGGCGCATTCCTGCAATCGGCCGCTGCACTGGGGCGGGGCGGGACCGCGTTCGACGAACTGGCCCGCTTCACGGCGGACGCCGAGCAGGTCGGCCGGGACGTCAACGCCCAGCAGACGCAGGCGTCGGTCGTGCGGTTCCTCCCGGACTCCTTCTCCACCGACGCACCCTCGACGTTCGCGAGCTCCGTTCTCGCGGAGATCGGCGTGCAAAGGCCTCCGACGCAGGTCGACGCCACCGCCACCGGATCGGCCGAAGACGTCGCCGCCGCCGAAGGCGACATCGTCTACGTCCGCTTCGACGGCGACGCCGGGGAGGACTACGGCACCTCGGTCATGACCGGAGAGGCGTGGGAGGACCTGGGCTCGGCGAAGGACGGACGCATCTTCGTGGTCAACGACACCGTGTGGTCGGGCAGCGGACTGGTCGCCGCCCGCACGATCCTCGCGGACGTCACCAACTCCCTGAACGCGTACGTGTCCTGACATGCCGATCCCCGAATTCGTCCTCGCTCTCCGCGACAAGGTCGGCACGTCACCGCTCTGGCTGTCCGGCGTCAGCGCCGTCGTGATCTCCGACGGCAAGGTTCTCCTGACCCAGCGGCGGGACAACGGAAAATGGGCCGTCGTCTCCGGCATCCTCGAACCCGGCGAAGAACCCGGACCGGCCGCCCTCCGCGAAATCCGCGAGGAAGCCGGCATCGACGCCGAACTCGTCCGCCTCACCGGCGTCGACGTCACCGAGCCGATCACCTACCCCAACGGTGACGTCGCCCAGTACCTGGACATCACCTTCCTCGCCCACCACACCGGCGGACACGCACACGTCGCCGACGACGAAAACCTCGCCGTCGCATGGTTCGACCCCGCCGAACTCCCCGACAACCTCGCCGACACCTCGCGTCTGCGCATCCACCACGCTCTCGGCGACAACGCCGAAGCCTGGTTCCGGCGCTGAGCCGCCTCCTCCCCCACCCCCTTTCGGGACCGAACGTGACGTTCGGTCAGTCTGACTGACCGAACGTGACGTTCGGTCACTCCAAGTGACCAAACGTCACGTTCGGTGCGACGGCGGCGCGGAATGTGATATCACTTTAGTATCACTACTGAGAGGGAGGCCATTGTGACTGGACCATCGACTGTTGCCGAGAAACCGACGGGTGCTCCGACGACGACGATTGCCGAACGGCCGGGGTGGGATCTGCCGGGGTGGTCGATGCTCGGGGTCGGGCTCGTTCTTTTCCTGGGAGGTATTGCGGCGTTCGTACTCGGCCTCGTGTTCACCGTTGTCCCGCTGGCTGTCGTCGGCGCTGTGTTGTTCGTCGTGTCGCTTCCCGTTCTTGCGGGTTTGACGTTGGTGCAGCCGAATCAGGCTCGCGTGCTTCAGCTCTTGGGAAGTTCGTACAGCGGAACGCTCCGCACGCCCGGCTTGCGCTGGACAAATCCGTTGACGTACCGCAAGGCCATTTCGACGCGAATTCGCAATCACGAGACGGGACAGTCGAAGGTCAACGACGCAGACGGCAACCCGATCGAGATCTCGGCGATCGTGGTGTGGCAGGTGGCGGACACCGCGCTCGCGTCGTTCCAGGTCGACGACTACGAGGAGTTCGTCGCGGTGCAGACCGAGTCGGCGGTCCGGCATATCGCCGGTAGCTACCCGTACGATGCCGAGGGTCGAATGTCGCTGCGCGAGAACGCCGACGAAATCACCGGCGCGATGAGCGAGGAAGTGCACGCACGGGTTCGATCGGCGGGCGTCGAGGTGATCGAGACGCGGATCAATCGACTTGCGTACGCCCCGGAGATCGCGCAGGCGATGCTGCGTCGTCAGCAAGCAGGTGCTGTCATCGCTGCACGTCAGCAGATTGTCGAAGGCGCGGTGGGCATGGTCGAGATGGCGCTCGCGAAGCTCGAGGACAAGCACGTCGTCGAGTTGGACGAGGAACGGAAGGCCACGATGGTGTCCAACTTGCTCGTCGTGCTGTGCAGTGACCGCGACACACAGCCCGTGGTGAACACCGGATCGCTCTACCAGTAATCCGATGCCCGTCGAACGCAAGAAGCTTCTGCTCAGACTCGACCCTGCGGTGCACGACGCGCTTGCCCGCTGGGCCTCCGACGAGCTCAGGAGCACGAATGCGCAGATCGAGTTTCTGTTGCGTCGCGCTCTGACCGAGCAAGGACGGATGCCGAAGGACGCGGAAACGATGCGGAAGCAGGGCAGGCCCCCCGGCTCGTAGCCGGAGGGCCTGCGCTGTCGAACAGGATCAGAAGTCCCAGTCCTCGTCTTCGGTGTTGACTGCTTTGCCGATGACGTAGGACGACCCGGAACCGGAGAAGAAGTCGTGGTTCTCGTCGGCATTCGGGGAGAGTGCGGACAGGATCGCCGGGTTGACGTCGGTCTCGTCCTTGGGGAACAGGCCTTCGTATCCGAGGTTGTTGAGAGCCTTGTTCGCGTTGTAGCGCAGGAACTTCTTGACGTCCTCGGTCAGACCGATCTCGTCGTAGAGGTCCTGCGTGTACTCGACCTCGTTGTCGTACAACTCGAACAACAACTCGAACGTGTAGTTCTTGAGGTCTTCGCGCTCGGCTTCGGTGACCTTTTCGAGGCCCTTCTGGTACTTGTACCCGATGTAGTAGCCGTGCACGGCCTCGTCGCGGATGATCAGGCGAATGAGGTCGGCCGTGTTGGTCAGCTTCGCCCGTGAGGACCAGTACATCGGCAGGTAGAAGCCCGAATAGAAGAGGAACGATTCGAGAAGCGTCGACGCGACCTTGCGCTTGAGCGGGTCGTCGCCCTTGTAGTAGTCGAGGACGATCTCGGCTTTGCGTTGCAGGTTCGGGTTCTCCTCCGACCAGCGGAACGCGTCGTCGATGTCACGCGTCGAGCTCAGCGTCGAGAAGATCGAGCTGTAACTCTTGGCATGGACCGACTCCATGAACGCGATGTTCGTGTAGACGGCTTCCTCGTGCGGGGTGACGGCGTCGGGGATCAGACTGACTGCGCCGACGGTGCCCTGGATGGTGTCCAGCAACGTCAATCCGGTGAACACACGCATCGTCAGCTGCTTCTCGACGGCGTTGAGCGTGCCCCACGACGGGATGTCGTTGGAGACGGGGACCTTCTCCGGCAGCCAGAAATTACTGGTCAGCCGCTCCCAGACCTCAGCGTCCTTGTCGTCCTGGACGCGGTTCCAGTTGATGGCGGAGACGCGGTCGATGAGCTTGATCTTCGCCCCGTCCGCGGGCGAGTGCGGTGCAGCAGTCATGGTGTCCTCTGGGTTCGAATCGGGTGAAGTTCAGCGGCCTCGGCCTACAGCATGCACGAAACGCAGCCCTCCACCTCGGTGCCTTCGAGTGCCATCTGACGCAGCCGGATGTAGTACAGCGTCTTGATTCCCTTGCGCCATGCGTAGATCTGCGCTTTGTTGATGTCACGCGTGGTGGCGGTGTCCTTGAAGAACAGCGTCAGTGACAGGCCTTGATCGACGTGCTGCGTTGCCGCGGCGTAGGTGTCGATGATCTTCTCGTACCCGATTTCGTAGGCATCCTGGTAGTAGTCCAGGTTGTCGTTGGTCAGGTAGGGCGCCGGGTAGTAGACCCGACCGATCTTGCCTTCCTTGCGGATCTCGATCTTGGACGCGACGGGGTGGATCGAGGACGTCGAGTTGTTGATGTAGGAGATCGATCCGGTCGGCGGAACGGCCTGCAGGTTCTGGTTGTAGATGCCGTACTGCTGCACCGACTCCTTCAGCGCGGACCAGTCGGCCTGCGTGGGGATGTGCACGTCGGCTTCCGCGAACAGAGACGCCACCCGAGCGGTACTGGGCTCCCACACCCGGTCGGTGTACTTGTCGAAGAACTCACCCGAGGCGTACTTGGATTCCGGGAACCCCTTGAAGTAGGTTCCGCGGTCCTTCGCGAGCTGGTTCGACGCCTGGATGGCGTGGAACAGCACGGTGTAGAAGTAGATGTTCGTGAAGTCGACGCCTTCGACGGAACCGTAGTGGATGCGCTCACGCGCGAGGTATCCGTGCAGGTTCATCTGGCCGAGGCCGATGGCGTGAGAGTCGTTGTTGCCCTGCTCGATCGACGGCACCGAGTAGATGTGGGTCTGATCGGACACGGCGGTCAATCCACGGATCGCGACGGCGATGGTTTTGCCGAAGTCCGGCGAGTCCATCGTCTTGGCGATGTTCAGCGAGCCGAGGTTGCAGGAGATGTCCTTGCCGACGTGACTGTAGGACAGGTCGTCGTTGAACAGCGACGGCGTCGAGACCTGCAGGATCTCCGAGCAGAGGTTGGAGTGGGTGATCTTGCCCTTCACCGGGTTCGCTCGGTTCACGGTGTCCTCGAACATGATGTACGGGTAACCGGATTCGAACTGGAGCTCGGCGAGTGTCTGGAAGAATTCGCGCGCCTTGATCTTGGTCTTGCGAATTCGCTTGTCGTCCACCATCTCGTAGTACTTCTCGGTGACGTTGATGTCCGCGAACGGGACGCCGTAGATGCGCTCGACGTCGTACGGGGAGAACAGGTACATCTCCTCGTTCTTCTTCGCCAGCTCGAACGTGATGTCCGGAATGACGATTCCGAGCGAGAGTGTCTTGATGCGGATCTTCTCGTCCGCGTTCTCGCGCTTGGTGTCGAGGAACTTGTAGACGTCGGGGTGGTGCGCGTGGAGGTACACCGCTCCCGCACCCTGACGGGCACCGAGCTGGTTGGCGTAGGAGAACGAGTCCTCGAGGAGCTTCATGATGGGAATGACGCCCGAGCTCTGGTTCTCGATCCGCTTGATCGGGGCGCCTGCCTCACGAATGTTACTGAGCAGCAGGGCAACACCGCCACCGCGCTTGGACAGCTGCAAGGCAGAGTTGATGGAGCGCCCGATGGACTCCATGTTGTCCTCGATGCGCAGCAGGAAGCAGGAGACGGGCTCGCCGCGCTGCTTCTTGCCCGAGTTGAGAAACGTCGGGGTGGCGGGCTGGAACCGTCCGGCGATGATCTCGTCGACCAGATCCGTCGCGAGCCTTTCGTCACCGGCCGCGAGGGTCAGAGCGACCATGCAGACGCGGTCCTCGAAGCGTTCGAGGTAACGCTTACCGTCGAACGTCTTGAGCGTGTAGGACGTGTAGTACTTGAACGCGCCGAGGAACGTCGGGAAACGGAACTTCTTCGAGTAGGCGTGGTTGATCAGGAACTTCACGAACTCGCGCGAGTACTGGTCCAGTACCTCGGGCTCGTAGTAGTTCTCCTCGACGAGGTAGTCGAGCTTCTCGTCCAGATCGTGGAAGAAGACAGTGTTCTGGTTGACGTGCTGCAGGAAGTACTGGTTGGCCGCCTCGCGGTCCTTCTCGAACTGGATCTCGCCGTTGGGACCGTACAGATTCAGCATCGCGTTCAACGCGTGATAATCCAGATCGCTGTCCGATCGAGCGGCGTTGACGGGTGCTACCTCGGTGATGGTCGGTGCCACGGCTTCGCTCCAGTTCCTTCTACATGTCGTGTGTTGTGTGCGCTGCGCTAGTGGACCTGCGCCGCGCGGCGGGATTCGCGCTCCCAGAAGTCCTCGAGACCCTCGCGGACTCGATGTACGTCTTCGGGAGTGCCCATCAGTTCGAATCGGTAGAGATACGGAACTGCGCACTTTTGCGAAATGACATCGCCTGCAAAGCAGAACGAATCACCGAAATTGGTGTTGCCGGCCGCGATGACCGCTCGGATCAGCGACCGATTGTGCTTGCGGTTGAGAAATTTGATGACTTGCTTGGGGACGTAGCTGGTATCGCGGCCCTCGAACGTCATCCCCCCGCCGTACGTGGGCACGATCAACACGTAGGGCTGGTCCACCGAGAAGTCCTCGGGGTTCTTGAGCGGGATGCGACTTGCCGGAAGCGCGAGCTTCGTGACGAACCGATGCGTGTTCTCGGATGCGCTGGAGAAGTAGACGATCGGATGCGTCGACGGCGGAGCGGGAGCGAAATTCACACCTGCTCATCTCCTCCTACGTCCGGAGCATCCTGAGTTCAAGCAACACTCGCCGTGAGTGCCTTGATGCGGTCGGGACGGAATCCGGACCAGTGGTCTTCACCGGCGACGACGACGGGAGCCTGGAGGTAGCCGAGCGCCATCACGTAATCACGAGCCTCGGCATCCTGCGAGATGTCGACGACGTTGTACTCGATGCCCTCTTTGTCGAGAGCGCGGTAGGTGGCATTGCACTGAACGCAGGCGGGCTTGGTGTAGACGGTGATGCTCATGATGTTCCCCTTTTCCGTACCGACCTCGGCCGACGATTCCGACGCCGAGCGGCAACCCGGGTCAGAGCAGTTTCGAGACGATTCACCGTGCTTCGAGCCCGTTTTCGGGGCTTCCTGCGTTGTGTCCTCTCGACTGCTCAGACACTACACCTTGTGTCCGACATATGCCTACAACACGAGATGTTGCGAACAACATCGTTGGTATTCGCTGGTCACAGTCTTGCCGACGAGCAAATCGTTCGGTCGCTGCGGCGTGTCGCGTGCGACACGCTTTCATGTCATGCGTCACATCGAAGACACGAACTCGTGGTGACCGAGAACAGCAAGCCGACACGCCGCACGCGAAGGGTGAAACAGTCCGGTTCGCACACGAGAAAGGCCCTCGGAGTCTTGTCGACTCCGAGGGCCTCTTCCGACCGCCCGTAGGCGCTGATGCGCCGTCGATCCGTCAGCGTTGGCGCGCCTTGAACCGCGGTTCCTTCTTGTTGATCACGAACACCTTGCCGTGACGGCGAACGACCTGGGCGCCCGGCTTGTTCTTCAGCGATTTCAGTGAGTTTCGTACTTTCATACGAAAACTCTACATGAAAACGATTCCCGTTACCGTAATCAGGCGGCGACGAGCTCGTCGGATGCCTTGACCAACTCCGCAACGACGGCGCCGATCTCGGCGGAGACCTCGGCGTTCTCGCGCGGGTGAGCAGTTCCGAACTTGTCGATGGTTCCGCCGATGGTGAGCTCGACGTCCTCGAGCACCTTGCCGCCCGCGATGCCGACGGCCTTGCGTGCATCGTCGTGCGCCCACTTGGCACCGTTACCACTCGGCGACGCGCTGATGACGGCGACCGGCTTCTTCGACACCGCACCGGCGCCGTACGGACGGGAGAGCCAGTCGATGGCGTTCTTCAGAACTGCAGGAATGGTGCCGTTGTATTCGGGCGTGACGAGCAGAAACGCGGTGGCCTTCTCCGCCGCTGCACGCAGCGCGAGTGCGGAGCTGGGAACTTTGCCGTCGACGTCGATGTCCTCGTTGTAGAACGGCACATCGGCAAGACCGTCGTAGACCACGGCCGAGGAGCCCTCAGGGGTCAGCGACGCCGCGGTATCGGCAATCTGCTTGTTGACCGAATCCGCGCGGAGACTTCCAACGAGAACGAGAACGTGTGCATCAGACATGAGTAATTCCTTCGAGTTCGAGTGTGCAGCCGGTGTTCGACCCAATTCTTACCACTCAAACGGACCGCGGTCCACTTCCATTCCCGAGCAGGTAGACTGTCCCTTGTGACCGATTTCATGCTGCCCATAGCCGGCGAGGAGACCGAGCGGTGCGACGCCGCGCGTAACCGGCGGCTCCTGCTGGACGCGGCATCGGAACTGGTCGCGACGGTCGGCGCCGACGCCGTGACCATGGACGGCCTCGCCGCCAAGGCGGGTGTGGGCAAGGGCACAGTGTTCCGTCGGTTCGGGAGTCGATCCGGCCTGATGCAATCTCTGCTCGATCACACGGAGAAAGAGCTCCAGCAGTCGTTCCTGTTCGGTCCCCCGCCGTTGGGCCCGGGTGCCGACCCGATCGACAGGCTCGTCGCCTTCGGCCGCGCTCGGCTGCAACTGGTGGAGGTTCAGGGCGAGGTCATGCGCGCGGCCGAGAACTCGGCCCTGGTGCGGTACTCCGCACCTGCTCACATGGTGAACTACACCCATGTGCTGACACTTCTGCGCAGCGCAGGCGTCGGCGGCGATCTGGAACTGCTGGCCTACAACCTGCTGACCCCACTCGAAGCGACACTGGTCATGCATCAGTTCCGCGATCTGGGTATGCCGATAGAACGGCTCGCCGACGGCTGGGAAGACCTGGTGCGCCGAGCCACCCGCTGACCGGCGAAAGTTCGCTCGCCGCCCCTAGAATGGCCGAATGTCACTACTACGCTCGGAACTTCGGACCCGCATCCTGCGTGAACTGGCGGTCCAGTCGTCGATCGACCCCGCGGCGGAGATCACACGCCGCGTCGATTTCTTGAAGGCCTATCTGCGCTCGAGCCCCGCGAAGGGATTCGTGCTCGGCATCAGCGGTGGTCAGGACAGCACCCTCACGGGCGCGCTCTGCCAGCGTGCCGCGGCCGAACTACGCAGCGAAGGCGCCGAGGCAGAGTTCGTCGCGGTGCGTCTGCCGTACGGAGTCCAGGCCGACGAGGACGACGCGACGACGGCACTGACCTTCATCGGTCCGGACCGGACGGTCACCGTCAACATCAAGGAGGCGTCCGACGCCTCGGCGGCTTCCGCAGCCGAGGCACTGGGCACGTCCGAGGTCCGAGACTTCGTGCGCGGCAACATCAAAGCGCGCCAGCGCATGGTCGCGCAGTACGCGCTCGCCGGGCAGTTGGGCTACGTCGTCGTGGGAACCGATCACGCAGCCGAGGCAATAACCGGATTTTTCACCAAGTTCGGAGACGGCGGTGTCGACATCACCCCGCTCACCGGCCTCAGCAAGCGCCAGGGTGCGGCATTGCTACGTGAACTGCGCGCACCGGAGAGCACGTGGAAGAAAGTGCCGACGGCGGACTTGGAAGACGACCGTCCTGCGCTCCCGGACGAGGAAGCACTCGGCGTCACGTACGCCCAGATCGACGATTATCTCGAGGGCAAGGATGTGTCCGACGAGGTCGCCGAGAAGTTGGAGCGGATGTTCCTCGACACCAGGCACAAGCGCGCCGTTCCGGTCACTCCGTTCGACGACTGGTGGACCACCGAGAACTGAAGGACGCTAACCGCCGGCGAACGGCGGCAGGACATCGACCCTGTCGCCGAGCGTCGTGCCCGCATCACGGGTCAGGTCGTCGCCGACGAGAAACGCCGAGACTCGCAGCACGTCGACCACCGAGCTTCCATGTCTTTGTTGCACAGCAGCTTTGAGAGCTGCAAGTGTGCTTCCGGCGGGAAGATCGAACGTTTCGTGCGCGCATCCGGCAGCGTCGGCTGCGCCGGCGAAGTACCTGACCTCAACCACCGATTGCTCCCATGCTCCGTGCAGGCGGTACGAAATCGGCGGCGTCGATGCCGTGGCCGGCCCACTTGTTCCACATCGCGCCGCGCCACAGCCGTGCGATCTCGTCATCGGTGGCGCCGCCGCGCAATGCTGCGCGAAGGTCGGTTTCCTCGTCACTGAACAGACACGACCGAACGGTGCCTTCGGCGGTCAACCGCGTTCGGTCGCAATCCGAGCAGAACGACCTGGTGACGGACGCGATGATTCCGACGGTGGCGGATGTTCCGCCTACCGCCCATTCCTCCGCGGGAGCCGACGGGTCTGCGCGACCGATTTCCGTCAGTTCGAACCGGGCCGACAGCACGTCGAGCAGGTGCTGTGCGTCGAGCATGTTCGCGCGCGCCCATTCCTGGTCCGCGTCCAGGGGCATCTGTTCGATGAAACGCAGTGCGACGCCCTCGTCGAGGCACCATTGCAGCAGGTCGGCTGCGCCGTGCAACGTTTCCGGCATCAGGACTGCGTTGATCTTCACCGGGTCGAGACCGGCGCGCCTGGCCGCGCGCACACCCGCCAGGACCGAGGGGAGCCGATCACGCCGAGTGAGCTCCGCGAAGTGGTGCCGGTCGATGGTGTCGAGCGAGACGTTCACCCGTCCGAGACCCGCGGCCACCAAGGAGTCGACACGGTGTTCGAGACCGACGGCGTTGGTGGTCATCGCCAGCGGCACGCCCGGCGCGGCGTCCGAACAGAGCTGGAGAATTTCCGCCAGATCCGCACGCATCAAGGGTTCTCCCCCGGTGAAGCGGACTTCCTCGACGCCGAGGTGCGAGGTGGCGACACCGACCACGCGGGCGATCTCGCTTGCCGTCAGCAGATTTCGAGCCTCGATGGCGGGCAGGCCGGATTCCGGCATGCAGTACGTGCACCGCAGCGAGCACTTCTCGGTGATGGACACTCTGAGGTCACGAGCGACGCGTCCGAATCTGTCGACGAGGACGGGAACGTCCGGCCGGTCCTCGACGGTGTCGGTCCTCGCCCGGCCGATCGAAGGGATTCCGAGCCCGACGGCACCGGTACCCACTGCATTGCCGACTGTCATGACCCTCCTTCGAATGTTCGGTGTCCGACTGTCCATCCTCCAGTATGCCGTCCGCCCGATTCTTCGTGCGATCCACCGAACATTCGCGCGACGGAGCGCGCATAGGATCGTGGAATGAGCAGGATCGTGGAATGAGCAGTGCTGGGCATGATGGATCACCGGATGGCGGCGGGCGGGCGCACCGTCCGAGCGCGGCGTCGGTGGAGGAACACCTCGCAGTCGTCGAAGAACTGTTGCGCCCGCTGCGCACCAGAACGCCTCTGTCCGTGTCGGTGGCCGACGCTCTCGGTCGCGTCGTCCACGCCGACGTCGTCTCCCCCGTCGACCTCCCGTTGTTCCGCAATTCGCAGATGGACGGATATGCCGTTCTCGCATCGGACGTCGCGGCGGTTCCGGTCACGCTGCGGGTCGACGGTGTCGTTGCCGCGGGTCCGTCGGAGATCGTCCGGATCGAGTCGGGGTCGGCAGTCAAGATCATGACGGGCGCGCCCGTGCCCGTCGGCGCGGACGCCGTCGTCCCCGTCGAGAACACCGAACGGTCAACGCCCACTGGTGATGCCGTGACCGTCACCGTGTCGAGGCAACCGGGTGACTACATCCGTGAGCAGGGCAGCGACATCACCGCGGGCACGATCCTGGTGCGGGCCGGGCAGGTCCTCGAACCGCGCCACATCGCGGTGCTCGCCGCGGTCGGCCTCGACAGCGTCGCCGTGGTTTCTCGACCCACGGTCGCGGTCATCACCACCGGGGCCGAACTGGTCGACGCCGGCAGCACCCTGCGTCCCGGCGAGATCTTCGATTCCAACGGGCTCACGCTGGCGGCTCACCTGCGGGCAAACGGCGCCGACGTCGTCTCCGTCCGCCGAAGCTCGGACGACCGGGGCGAGTTCGAGAAAATATTGTTCGACGCTGCCCGCGAAGCCGAACTCGTGATCACGTCCGGCGGCGTGTCGATGGGTGACTTCGAGGTCGTGAAGGATGTAGTGGGTCCGCTGGGTGGGCGTTTCGGCTCCGTGCGCATGCAGCCCGGTGGTCCACAGGGCGTCGCGACCATCGAGGGAACGCCCGTGCTCGACTTTCCGGGCAATCCGGTGAGCACGGTCGTGTCCTTTCTGGTCTTCGCGCGCAACATCGTGCGAGAGGCGGCAGGCCTGGATCGGATCGAGCCGCGGCCGGTCCCGCTGGCGCACTCGATCACGTCGATCCGCGGCAAGCGACAGATGCTCCGGGCGCGACTCGGCGACGACGGTGTCTCGTTGGTCGCCGGGCCAGGGTCACACCTCGTCGCAGCGATGGCGTGGGCCGACGTACTCGTCGACGTTCCCGAAGACACGACGGCCCTCGAAGCCGGTGAGAAGGTTCAGGTGATCCCGCTGTGACCACGTCCAATTTCTCCCACCTCGACTCCGAGGGTCGGGCGCGCATGGTCGACGTCTCCGCCAAACAGGACACCACTCGAATCGCCGTCGCTGCAGGCGAACTGGCCACCACGGCGGAGGTGATCGCGTTGGTGCGTGCCGATGGCATGCCGAAAGCCGACGTGCTCGCGACCGCACGGATCGCCGGAATCTCCGGAGCGAAGAAGACGTCGGAACTCATCCCGCTCTGCCACCAACTCGCGTTGTCTAAGGTCGACATCGTGTTCGGTTTCACCGACACCACGATCACGGTGGAGGCCACCGCGAAGACCACAGGTCCGACCGGAGTGGAGATGGAAGCGCTGACGGCCGTCGCCGTGGCCGGGCTCACGTTGCACGACATGGTCAAGGCCGTCGACCCGTCGGCGACGATGAACGGTATTCGGTTGGTGCGCAAAGAAGGCGGCAAACGAGGGTCGTGGTCGCGTGAGGACACCGTCTCCGCTGGGCCTACGTCCGTGACAGAAACATCTCCGGCGGGCCGAACAGCCGCCGTTCTGGTCGCCTCTACCGGTGGTGCGAACGGAACCCGTGAGGACACGACCGGGCCCCGCATCGTAGCGTGGCTTCTCGACAGAGGATTCACCGTACGCGGCCCACTCGTCTACGCCGACGCAGAGATCGCGGCAGGCCTGCGCGACGCTCTCACCGACGGCCCCGCCCTCGTCGTCAGCACCGGTGGCACCGGTGTCTCCCCGACCGATGCGACCCCCGAGGCGACCAAGGCCGTTCTGGACCGCGAACTTCCGGGGATATCCGACGCCATCCGGCTCCGGGGAACGAAGGTCACGCCGCATGCGACGCTCAGCCGCGGACTGTCCGGGGTGGCGGGCCGCACCGTCGTCGTCAATCTCCCCGGATCACCGGGAGGCGTGAAAGACGGCCTGGCGGTGCTGGATCCGATCGTCGACCATCTACTCGCCCAGGTTGCTGGAGACGGACTCCACGCCGATTCGGAAAGTGACGTGAACACCCCATGACCGACCTGCTCGCCGCGATATCCGCCGATCCCATCGACACCTCGGCGGTGGAAAGTGCCGTCGCCGGTCCGACGCACGGTGCCGTCGTGTTGTTCTCCGGCGTCGTGCGCAACCACGACGGCGGACAATCGGTGTCGGCCCTCGAGTACCAGGCCCACCCCGAGGCGGAACGGTTCCTTCGTACGTGTTGCGTGGAAGTGGCGGAAGAATCCGGCCTGCCGGTCGCAGCCGTGCATCGCGTCGGTGACCTGTCGATCGGCGACGTCGCCCTCGTGGCCGCCGTCGCGTCGCCCCACCGCGCCGAGGCGTTCGCAACGTGTGCGCTGCTCGTCGAACGGATCAAAGCAGAGGTACCCATCTGGAAGCGACAGCACTTCGCGTCGGGCACGTCGGAATGGGTCGGCCTCTAACCGGACCGGACGTACCGGTGAACCGGAAGCATCGCGGACTCGTCGGCGAGGTCACCGGGCCGCCGGACGCAATCCAGTAGCCGAATCTCGGCCAGTTCCTCGTCGAGGTCGGTGCCGATCAGAACGAGCCGGGTAATTCTCGTGGTGTCGTCGCCCCACTCCGTCGGCGTCATCGTGATGTGCCGGCCGACGGTGTTCACCTCGTAGCGCTCGCGGTAGCCGGGTACGTCGAAGTGAACGAAGCCCTTGATGCGGTAGACGTCGCCTGCCGGGTTCTCCAACATGTCGACGAACCGTCGAGGATCGAACGGCTCGTCGCTCTCGAAGCTCGTCGTGGAGTACTTCGCGTGCAGATGATGTGCATGGTCGTCCTGTTCGCCATGGCTGTCGTGGTCGTGGTCGTGGTCGAAGAGAATCTCGTCGAACGACATCTGACGCGCCTGCGTGGGATCCTGCACACGCTCGGGGACGTCGAAGAGCAGTTCGGCGTCGACTCGGCCGTGGTCGGTCGTCAGAACAGGCGTGTCGGTGACGATGCCGCGGACGAGGGATTCGATGTCCGACAGTGCGTCGGGCGACGGTACGTCCGCTTTGTTGAGCACCACCAGGTCGGCCAATTGCACGTGCTGGTCGAGTTCGGGGTGTTCGGCTCGGGTAGAGGCGAATTCGACGGCATCGACCACCCCGACGAGACCGCCGTACGACACCCGCGGATTGTCGCTCGCCAGAACCATTCGTATGAGATTTCGGGGCTCGGCGAGACCGCTGGCTTCGACGACGATCACGTCGAGCGCGGATTTGCTACCCGCCAGGACGTCGAACATCGCGTCCAGTTCGTCCACGTCGACGGCGCAACACAGGCAACCGTTGCCCAGCGACACCATCGAGTCCACCTGTCCGGCAACCATCATCGAGTCGATGTTGATCGACCCGAAGTCGTTGACGACCACGCCGATGCGAATTCCGCGATTGTGCCGAAGTAGGTGATTGAGCAGCGTCGTCTTGCCGGAACCCAGGAAGCCCGAGACGAGGACAACGGGAATCGTTCGGTCTGCCTCGGCCACGCAGCGAGATTACTCGGTGCCGCGTTCGGTCATCGAGTCAGGATCTGACGGAGCAGACCTTGCGCGACATCGGCGACGGCCCGAACGTCCGCCTCACCGCCACCGGCGTCGACGTAGGGAGCGAGCTCGGACAGCAACCGCGACAGCGAGTTTCCCGCGGTCGAATCGGCAGCGGAGGGAACAGTCGGCACCGACGGCACCGTCTCGGCTGCGTTCTGGTCGGGAGCGACTTCGGTGTCCGGCCCGAGCAGATAGTCGATGATCCCGGTGGACAGCGCGATCGCGTGCTTCAGTTGACCGTCGGTGGTCTCCAATGTGTCCGCATCCGACGGGTTGGATCCGTTGCCCATCTCGACGAACACCAGCGGTACACCCGTCAGCGCAGGGCCTGCGACGTCGGCGCGTTCCTGAACACCGTCTGTCACACCGGCGTAGTTGGCAGGAGTGAAACCGGCACGTTCGTAGGCGTCGCGCATCAGTGACGTTGCCTGTCGCCCACCCGCCGATTGTGCCGCGTCGGCCGCTGTATCGGGGATCGGCAAGGTGGGAACGATGAGGTGGAAGCCGTGCTTGTTCTCGTCCGGGCCTGTGGACGTGGAGTCCGCATGAATGCTGACGGCCACGTCGGCCCCCGATCGCGTGGCGGCCTCCGCCCTCTCGTCGACGCAGCCGCCCCAACCGGTGTCGTCCGCCCGCGAAGTCACCACCGTCGCACCGAGGCTCTCCAGACTCGACTTCACGAGCTGCGAGACGTTCCAGTTGATCGTGTGCTCCGGCACTCCACCGAGCGACGTCATGCCCGTCGTCTGGCAGTCCTTGGTTCCGCCGCGTCCATCGTCGACCTGACGCGTGAGATCCTCCGAGTGGCCCGTCCCTTGATGACCCGGGTCCAGGAAGACCGTCTTGCCGGAGAGTTCGTTCCCGGTCGAGTCGGAGGCCGGATCGGCACTCGCCGCCGCGGGAGCGATCACCGCAGCGGACAGCAGTCCGATCGACAGAAACGCGAGCACACCAGTTTTGTTCATCGACGGTTGTGAGCGCACCGCGGCCTGAGCCCGGCGCACCGCTCCCCTCTCACTCCGACAGCCACCAGGCCACACGAGCCCTCGGTCGTTCCCACAGGAATCAGTGGACACTTGAGCCCCAAGTGAAGCAGCAGCATCACGCACATCGACGAGCAATCAGCCTTTCGGAAGCAAATCGTGAGCATGCCGTGACTCAACCGTTGCCGTTCACTCCAAAACCTCCGCACACTTCATATTCCTTTCGGTGACACACAAAACGAGCTCGCAAAAGCAACCATCCGAGACCGAATGAACCGTTCGGTCACTCCAAGTGACCGAACGTCACGTCCGCTCCGAACAGCGGCAGACGACAATTCGTCGTGCATGGATAAATTGCCCGGTCGGTCGTATAGTCGCGTTGAGTGTGATGCAGACGCACCTGAACTTCATTGGAGAACTTTTCATATGGCCAAGAAAGTCTTCGTCCAACTGGTGGACGATATCGATGACAAGCCGATCGAATCCGGCGGCGAGCACATAACTTTTTCGGTGAACGGTGTCGGTTACGAAATCGACCTCAGCGACAAGAACGCCAAGGAATTTCACCGGAAGCTCGATTACTACATCGAGCATTCGTTGCGGGTGGGCGGAAAGCGCGCGAAGAAGTCCGGCGGATCCGTTTCGGTGAACTCCAAACGCGACGCGAATCAGACCAAGGCGATTCGGGAATGGGCGAAGTCGAACGGTTACGCGATTTCCACTCGCGGTCGAATTCCGACGGACGTGGAGCAAGCCTTCGACGCGGCGCATTAGGAACGCCGCGACCGACCGGAGTACTTACACAAAAAAGGAGAGTCACCATGGTGGTGACTCTCCTCTTTGTGGAGCTAAGGGGACTCGAACCCCTGACCCCCACACTGCCAGTGTGGTGCGCTACCAGCTGCGCCATAGCCCCGTACTTCGCTTCCGCGTTACCTTGCGGTTGCTCGAACGAAGTTACACCATTGTCGTTGACGGGAACAAATCAGCAGCTCAGAGCGCGTCACCGGCGAAGCGCGGGTGTCAGCCGATGGATTCGACCCATGACGACTCACGCAGTGCGTCGACGAGTTGCCCGTCGACGAGAACGCCGGGGGTGCCGGCGGCTCCTGCCGCAGCCAATGCAGCCCGGGCGGTTTCCGCGTCGGCAGAGGCTACGTCTGCGGCGCTTCCACTGGTGATGCAGTCTGCTACGGAAGTGCTCGCACCATTACGCGTGGCCATCTCCGCCAGTTCGGCGTTCGAGTGGTCGGTCTCACCGTTCTCTTCCGGTTGGAACTCTGTCGAGAACAATTCTGCGTGGAACGCGGAGTACACGATCGCGTCGGACGATTCGGCAACGCAGCGCGACGCAGCCACCGCCCGACTGGAGTAGTCGCCGCTCGCGGACAACTGATTCAGTTGGGGCAGAACGACCATGTGATAGCGAACCGCGATGGTTCCCTCGTCGATCTTCTGTGCCAGTTCCTGGCCGTGCTTCACCTCGAGTTCGCCGCAGAACGGGCACATCGGGTCCTCGAAGATGTCGACGGTGCGCGGCGCACCCGGAACACCGAGTTCGACCACACCGTCGTCGGATACGGTCGAGACGACCTCGGCGTTGCGGACCGAGCCGTATCCGTCGTTGCGTGGCTCGTCGCCACCTCGCTGCCAGAGGATGGCCACCACGATCACGGCGACAACCACGACAAGTGCGACGCCCGCAAGCACGTAAGTGAAGGTGTTGGACGTCGGCTGAGGTGTGTACTTTGCCCCGGATGTTCTCTTTTGACTCACGTGCACATGATACGAAAGCCTCACGTGGACGGGGCTGCGGCGCTCTTCCTACCTCCCGGCTCGGGGACGGTGATCCACCATGCGGCTGCCGCGAGCAGAATCACGCCGGATGCCACGAAAGCGGTGCCGTACGACGCCCCCTCGACGATCTTGGCTGCGACCACCGGGCCGAGGATCGCACCCACGTCCGCGGACATCTGGAAGGTGGAGAGCACCGGTCCACCGCGCGCTTTGGACCCGATGACATCCGCGATGGACGCCTGCTGCGCCGGTGTCATCAGACCGGATCCGACGCCCGCGAGAACCGAGAACGCCATGAACAGCGCGATGTCGTCGGTGAGCCCTATCCCCGCTGTCCCGACGCCTGCGACGACCAGACCTGCCACGACGAAGGGTTTGCGCCCGCGGAGGTCCGATTGACGCCCCGCGGTGGTGAGCACTATCGCATTACCGACCGCGAAGACGGCCAACGACACTGCCGCGACCGCCGCGGACCGCTGGAGTACCTCGATGACGAAGAGCGGAATCAAGGCCACTCGCACGCCGAAGATCACCCAGCCCGTCGCGAAGTTGGACGCCAGTGCCGCTCGGTAGGCGGGCACCGCCCACGCCGCCCGGAGGGTGAGAACGGGGACCGACGAATCCGCACTCGCTTTCTCTTCCTCGACGTCGCCGAGCGCGAAGAACACGACGGCCGCGGCGATCACGAGCGCCACCGCGTAGATGAGAAACGGCGCACGGAGACCGAGCCCGACGACGGCTCCGCCCAGCAACGGACCACCGATCGATCCGAGCAGAAAACTCGTGGCGTAGAGGCCCGAGATCCGTCCACGGCTCTGTGGTGGGCTCATCCGGATCAACAGTCCGAGTGCGGACACCGAGAACATCGTGGATCCGATGCCACCGAGCCCACGGAACACGAGGAGCTGCCAGTAGGTCTGGGCGAACGCACACGCACCGGTGGACAGCGCGACGATCAACAGACCGGACAGGTAGATCGGGCGCTCCCCCAGTTTCTGCACCAGCGTCCCGCTTGCGGGGGCGAACAGAAGACGCATCAGCGCGAAGGTACTGATGACAGCGGACGCGGCGAACACGCCGACTCCGAACTCGGTCGCGAACTGCGGGAGCGCAGGCGAGACGATGCCGAACCCGAGTGCGATGACGAAGCTTGCCGCGATCAGTACCCAGATCTCGGACGAGACCGGTGTGCGATTGCTTTCCTGCCGATTGTCTTCCGTCACGACTCGTTCAGTGCCTGGGACACCAATTCCTTTGCCGCTGCCTGAACCTGAGCGAGGTGATCGGCTCCTCGGAACGATTCGGCGTAGATCTTGTAGACGTCCTCGGTGCCGGAGGGCCGTGCCGCGAACCACGCATTCTCGGTGGTGACCTTCAGCCCTCCGATGGCAGCGTCGTTGCCGGGCGCCGTCGTCATGGTGGCGGTGATCTTTTCACCTGCGAGTTCGGTTGCGGTCACCTGCTCGGGAGACAGCTTGCCGAGGACCGCCTTCTGCTCACGGGTGGCCGGTGCATCCACACGAGCGTACGACGGGTCGCCGTACTCGGCGGTGAACTCCGAATAGCGTTCGGACGGTGTCTTTCCGGTGACCGCAGTGATCTCCGACGCGAGGAGCGCCAAGATGATGCCGTCCTTGTCGGTCGTCCAGACGCGGCCGTCGGTGCGCAGGAAGGACGCACCTGCGCTCTCCTCTCCGCCGAAACCGAGGTCGCCGTCGAGCAGTCCGGGTACGAACCATTTGAAACCGACGGGAACCTCCAGTAACTGCCGACCCAGTCCGGCAACCACCCGATCGATCATGGACGACGAGACCAGAGTCTTACCGACACGCGCGGTCGGCGACCATCCCGAACGATGCGTGAACAGGTAGTCGATCGCCACGGCCAGGTAGTGGTTGGGATTCATCAGTCCACCGTCGGGCGTGACGATGCCGTGCCGGTCCGAGTCCGCGTCGTTGCCGGTGGCGATGTCGTACGACGTCCGAGCTGCGATCAACGACGCCATCGCGTTCGGTGACGAGCAGTCCATCCTGATCTTGCCGTCGGTGTCGAGAGTCATGAAACGGAAGGTGGAGTCCACGAGTGGATTCACCACGGTGAGGTCGAGGTTGTGGCGCTCGGCGATCGCGTCCCAGTAGTCGACGCTCGCGCCGCCGAGCGGATCTGCACCGATCCGAACGCCCGCGGCGCGAACCGCGTCGAGGTCCACGACGCTGGGCAGGTCGTCGACGTACGTGCCGAGGTAGTCGTAGCGTTCGACGGTGGTGCGCATCGCGGTGTCGAGGGACACCCGCCGCACCCCGGCGAGGTCGGCGCGCAGAAGTTCGTTGGCGCGGTCTGCGATGACCGACGTGGCGTCACTGTCGGCGGGCCCGCCGTGGGGAGGGTTGTACTTGAAGCCGCCGTCACGCGGTGGGTTGTGAGACGGGGTCACGACGATTCCGTCGGCGCGGCGTTCCGGTCCCGACGCGTTGTACCGCAGAATCGCGTGACTGACAGCCGGAGTAGGTGTGTAGCGGTCCCCGGAGTCGACCAGCACGGTGACATCGTTGGCGGCCAACACTTCGAGCGCCGTGGTCCAGGCAGGCTCGGACAGTGCGTGGGTGTCGCGCCCGATGAACAGCGGACCCGTGATCCCTTGGGACGCACGATATTCGACGATCGCCTGAGTTGTCGCCAGGATGTGGCGTTCGTTGAACGCCGAGTCGAGGCTGGAACCCCGGTGTCCCGAGGTTCCGAACACGACCTGTTGCCCGGGATCCGACACGTCGGGCGTCCGCGAGTAGTAGGCGGTGATCAACTGCGCGACATCCACGAGGTCCTCGGGAAGGGCAATTGTTCCAGCTCGTTCGTGCGCCACGATGCGCCTCCTTGTTCTCACCCTGTGCCGGCCAGTTCGACTCTAATCGCTGACCGAGAACGCGGCGGGGCGCGGCTAGGAAGTGCGGGGTGATTTCGGAGGGCGAGGCAGGAAGTAACTCGTGCGACGCTGGTAGTCGGCGTATCCCGGGCGTCGTTCCATGGAGCGTTCCAGCAGACGCGCACCCGTCGCGAACACGAGGAAATAGGTCATCGCAACGGGTGAGAGGACCGTGAGCACCCCGGGCCACGCCGACGCCGCGACGAGGAAGATCCCCCACCACACACAGGCGTCACCGAAGTAGTTGGGGTGCCGCGTCCACGACCACAGACCGCGGTCCATGATCCTGCCCTTGTTCGACGGGTCCGCCTTGAACGCTCTCAGCTGCGCGTCACCGAGGGCTTCGAATGTCAGGCCGGCAGCCCACAGCAGCACGCCGAGAACGACCGTCACCGGCACGGAGGACTGCGCGACGGCGGAGACCTGGATGGGCAGCGAGACGAACCACAGGGCCACCCCCTGCGTCAGGTAGATCTTCCGGAGGGCGTAGAGAGTACGGTTTCCCGTGGCCTTCGACAGCAACTCCTCGTACCGCGGGTCCTCGCCGCTGCCGATCGACCGGCGAAACACGTGCCACGCCAAGCGCAGTCCCCATACCGCGACGATGACCGTCACCAGCAGCCGGCGCCATCCCTCCCCGGTTCCGACCACGCCCGACACGAGCGCGATGAGGACGAAACCTCCCCCCCACGTCACGTCGACGACGCTGTGCCGCCCGATCCTGCTGCCGACGAGTGCGGTGACGATCATCAGAACGGCGGTGGCGAGCAGCGCGGAGCCGGACACTGTCAGGAACTCGGACCGATCGAATGCATTCACGGTTCGGTACCTACCCAGACAGGTCGAACGGGATCGAAGTCGACCTGCCCGTCGGGTCCGGGGCGCACCGACAGTATCTGGTCGACGCCCATTCGGCCCTCGCGGAACGCCATGCCTCCGCCGACGAGATACAGCCGCCAGACGCGTGCGACCTCCTCTCCGACGAGCTCGACGACGTCGTCCCAGCGCGCCTCGAATCGCTCGGTCCACACGTCCACCGTTCGCACGTAGTGCTCACGCATCGCATGGACGTCGCGCACTTCGAGTCCGGCTTCCTCGATCATCGCGACGGTCCGACCGACGGGACGCATGTACATGTCCGGAGCGATGAACTGCTCGATGAACGCACCTCCGCCCGGATTGTCACCTTCTTTGCGGGACATCTGCTGGATCAACACCCGCCCGCCCGGCCGCACGTTGCGGTGCAACGCAGCGGTGTACGTGGGGTAGTTCGACTCACCCACGTGCTCGCCCATCTCGATGGACGCGACCGCGTCGAACGGACCGTCGGGGATCTCGCGGTAGTCCTGGATCCTGATCTCGACGCGGTCCTGTAGTCCTCGGTCGGCAATTCGCTTGTCGATGAACGCCTTCTGCTCACGCGAGATCGTGACGCCGACGACGTGGGCGCCGTATTCCTGTGCCGCGTGCAGACTCAACGAACCCCAACCGCAGCCCACGTCGAGGAACCGCTGACCGGGAGCGGTGTCCAGGCCGATCTTGCGGCACACGAGGTCGAGCTTGTCCGTCTGTGCGTCGTCGAGGGTGTACGTGGGTGCGGTGGACGTCCAGTACCCCGACGAGTACGCCATGTGGGAATCGAGCACCAGTTCGTAGAAGTCGTTCGACAGGTCGTAGTGGTGGCTGATCGCGGCGCGGTCCCGCACCAGCGAATGCAGCCTGCCCTTGACGACCGCCTGCGACGCAGGCGGGGCGAGAGGACGACCGAACACTCCGAGTTCACGGGCCAACTTGGCGAGCTTCAGCAGCGCCGCGGGTGACGGACGAACGGCCGACAGCTTCCTCGCTCGAACTTCGCTCCACACGTGGGCGAGGGCAGCTCCGAGGTCACCGTCGACGTCGAGTTCGTCCAGTACGTAGGACTGCGCCGCACCCAACTCCCCCGGGTTCCACAGCAGTCGCCGCAGAACGTTCGGCGACTTCAGGTGTACGTCGGGGGCGCCGACGGTCCCGGCGACACTGCCGTCCCATGCGTGCAAGCGCACCGGCAGATTCCCTCCGACATAGGGCGCCACCAACTCCGCGATACGCGGTGCAACTCCAGCGGTGCTCATCTGTCTCCCCTACGGTCCAGAACGATCTGCTGCACATCGAGATACCCGGAGCGGAAGCCCGCTTCCGAGTAGCACAGATAGAAGTGCCACATTCGGTCGAATGTCCGATCGAACCCCAACTCCGACGTCTCGGCGCGGCGGGCGGTGAACTCCTCGTCCCACCTCCGCAGGGTCCGTGCGTAATGGTCGCCCATCGACAATCGCTCGCGCACACGGAGAGTCGTGTGACTCTCGGTGACCTCGTCGATCGCGCGCAGCGATGGCAGGAACCCACCGGGGAAGATGTACTTGTGCACCCAGGTGTAGGTGTTCCGGGTGGCCAGCATCCGATCGTGCGGCATCGTGATCGCCTGGATCGCCACTCTCCCACCGGGCGCGAGAACCCTGTCGATGGTCCGAAAGTACGTACCCCAGTATTCGTGTCCGACCGCCTCGATCATCTCGACCGACACCACCGCGTCGTATTCGCCGTCGACCATGCGGTAATCGAGTAGGTCGACCTGGACCCGTTCCGAGTACCCGGCGTCGGCGATACGCTTGCAGGCGAGTTCCTGCTGCTCGGTGGACAACGTCACCGAGCGCACCGTCGCCCCCCGCGCCGCCGCACGGATGGCCAGTTCACCCCAGCCCGTGCCGATTTCCAGTACGCGGCTTCCTTCTCCGACGCGGGCGCGGTCGAGCAACCTGTCGATCTTGCGTCGCTGCGCTTCCGCGAGCGGTTCGCCGTCCTCACGGGTGCCCCCGGACGCGAACAGCGCGCTCGAGTAGGTCATGGTCTCGTCGAGGAACAGTTCGAACAGGTCGTTGGACAGGTCGTAGTGTCGCGAGATGTTGGAGCGAGTGTTGTCGGTCGTGTTCCGCTCCGCACGTGGGGGTTTCGGCACGTACAGGCCGCGGAGACGCTGCAGCGATCTCGGAATCAACGTTGCCATCCGAGTGGCGAACACTTCGAGTACCGCGGTCAGGTCTTCCGCGTCCCAGTCCCCTGCCATGTACGCCTCACCGAACCCGATGAGTCCGCTCTGGCCTACTCGCGCAGCGAAGTCGGCGGGCCGCACGATATGCATCACCGGGGATTCGGGGCCGCCGCCACCGATCACGCTGCCGTCGGCGAAGCGAGCCCGAAGTGGCAGCGTTCCCACTGCGCGGCGAAACAGGAAGTCGGCGACCGGCGCGGCGACCTTTGCCTTCGTCCCTGCCGGCACGAAAGCGATGCCTGGCCAATTGTGTGTGTCCACGTCGGACTTCGATCGAACGACGGTTGTCATCGTGTTGCCTTTCGTACAGCGGGTGCTTTCGGACGTGGAACGATCGGTAGACCCCTCGCCCACAGCCGAATTCCTTGCCAGCGAATCTGTGCCACCACACGCGCGGGCGCGAGCGGAACCGAAACTGCCGATGCCAGCACCGATCGAGTGGTGGCAGGCCTTCGGTGCCCGGTCACGCTCGCCACAAAGGGCGGTGCGCCTTCGCGTTCGAGAACGATGGAGAGCGCCAGCGTCGAGCCCGGCTCGGGTAGTTTCATCCGGTATTCGCCACTGACATCGTTGAACGGAGAGACGTAGAACTCTTTACGTGCTCGCGCCGCGCCCACGTCGTCGGTGTGCAGCAGATAGGCGTATCGCTCACCGTAGGTGTTGTGGACTTCAGCGACGACGCACACGAGCCTGTCCTCCCGGTCGTGACACCAGAAGACGCTGAGCGGGTTGAACGTGTGTCCGAGCACTCGGGCGCTGGCGAGCATCGTGATCCGTCCGCCGCCGAGGTCGATGCCCTGGTCCGCCAGAAACGCGTCGATGTTCTGCCGGATGGACTTCGAGGGGTCACCGATGTGATCGCTCGCGTGGAACGTCGCGAGTGGCCGGATCCACCGCGGAAACGCGGGCAGACGGTCGAGGTCGACGAACCAACTGTAACTGCGGTAGCGAAACTTGTTTCGTATCGGCGCCGTGCGCACGTGCACGATGGTCGTCGAGAAGATGGCGTTGGCGTGCGTCACGTCCACTGCCCGCCCACACGTTCGGCAGCCACCCGACCTGATTCCGCACCGTCCTCGTGAAAGCCCCAACCGTGGTACGCACCCGCGAAAGCCACAGTGTCGGTGTTCAATTCCGGGAGCCTGCGTTGAGCTTCGAGCGACGCGGGCGTGTACTGCGGGTGCTCGTACGTCATCTCGTCGAGAACGGTCGACGGGTCGACGACGTGAGATCCACCGAGTGTCACCAGGAATCGCTGCGAGCCTGCCAGCCTCTGCAGTCTCGTCATGTCGTAGCTGACGAGAACGCTGTCCGGCTGCGCGCCGCATTCCGGAATTCGGTAGTTCCACGACGCCCGCGCCCTCGGCGTCGCCGGAAGTACCGCCTCGTCGGTGTGGAGCTGAGTGTGATTGATGGAGTACGGCATCGACCCGAGCACCGAGTGCTCGAGCGCGGTGGGGTCGGCGAGCATCTTCAGCGCCTGGTGGGGATGTACCGCGATGACGACGGCGTCGTAGCGTTCCAGCACGTCGCGAGAATCGCGGATGTCGACTCCGTCGACGTGTCGGTACACCGCGTGTACCGCTGTACTCGTGCGGATCTCGTCGATGTGCGCGGCGACGCGCTCGACGTAGCGCGCCGAGCCGCCGGTCACCGTGCGCCAGACCGGAGAGCCCGTCACGCTGAGCATGCCGTGGTGTTCGAGAAAGGTGAACAGATATCGCGCCGGATAGTTCAGGGCCGTGCCCGGATCACACGACCACACCGCCGAGACGAGTGGAGCCATGAAATGCGCGGTGAAGTATTCGGAGAAGCGCGTGCGACCGAGGAAATCGGCCAGAGTTTCGTCGGAGACAGTGCTGTCGGTCTCTCGCAGCAACTCCGTCGCGGTCCGGTGGAATCGCGTGATTTCGCGCAGCATCTTCAGATACCGAGGGCGGGCGAACGTCCGTACCGATGGAAGAATCCCTCGGACCCCCTGGCCACCGGAGTATTCGAGGCCACAACCGTCGCACCGAATCGACATGCTCATGTCGGATTCCTGCGTGGGCACGTTCAACTCGGCGAAGAGACGGAGCAGAGTCGGATACGTCCGGTCGTTGTGGACGATGAAGCCGGTGTCGACGCCCACACCGTCGACATCATGTGTATCGGCATGACCGCCGAGCCTGTCGTCGGCCTCGTACAGAGTCACGTGCGCGGACTTCGACAACACGTACGCCGCAGTCAAACCCGCGACACCACTACCTACGACCGCCACACGCCGACGCGTCACGACGACACTCCGTTTTCTTCAGAGGGGACACGCGCGATGATGTCCATCGCGAATTTCGTCGTTCTCTCTACCCATGTGCGGGACTTTCGAATCATGAAGTGACCGCCGTCCATGTCCACGAACGTCGCATCGACACCCCGCCTGCGTGCGGACTCGACTTCAGCCGACGACTTTCGCGGATCCGTCCAACTGTCGTCGCGCCCGTGGAGGACCCGCACCGACCGGTCGGACTGGATGTTCGCCAGCTCGTCGCCGTCGGGCCACCACGGCGCGAGCGCCACGAGGCCCAGGACCCCCGGATCGTGGCCGACGGCGGCTGCCGTCCGCCCGCCCATCGAGTGCCCGACGACCACCACCGGCACACCGGGGTGCTCGTCTCGAATCCGTAGCAACGCCCACCGGGCGTCACGAACGGGGCTGCGTTCGACACCGTTCCATCCGCGGAACCGGTACTGCAGTTGGTGTACTGCTACGCCATCGGCTCGGCCGGCACGCCGCAGCGCCCACGTGAACTGCCACATGCGCAGTCCCGACAGATGCCAGGGCCTACTGGGCGCGTGGCTGTCCACTTTGCCTCCGTGCAGGACGAGGACGACGGCGCGGACAGTGCCGCGCGGACTGGGGCCGGACCACAACTTCGGCGTGGCGATCTTGCTCATGATCACTATTCGACACCATCGCTGCCACGGGTTGGATTCTTGCGATGCCAGGCGATTGTGAGGTGAATTACAGGCTTCGGGCAAGAAAAAACCGGGTCGGAAAGCGTGTGCTTTCCGACCCGGTCTCGGTGGAGCTGCCGGGAATCGAACCCGGGTCCTCCGCTGTATCACCAGGGCTTCTCCGTGTGCAGTCTGCTATGCCTCTACTTGGATCTCCTGATCTCGCAAACAAGCCAGGATGACGATCCCAGCCACTGTTTGATGTTCCTCATCACTCCGTGGCCGAGTGAATCGGTAAGCCCTCTAGCTGATGCCAGTACCCGGGTCGAGGGCGAACCCGGACTGACAGACACGCAGTCGCTACTTAGGCAGCGAGTGCGTAGTCGCGCTGATTGGAATCGGCGCTTATATGTTTGCGATGACGCTTACGGTGGTCTCTCGCCTGCACCGACACGCTTCCCCTGACTCAACATACAGAGTCGAAACCGTTCAGCCCCGTACGTCCCCAGCACTCTGCCGGGGCTTGTCAGTGTAACGCGTCCCCCGGACAGAATCATCCCGATATACGGCGCGCGTCACTATGCGCGGTCGACCAGGGCAACGACGCGTTGCAACTGACGCCCTGCGATCACCTTGCGGGCGGGCAGCGATCCGTACCAGAAGGCGCGGCCTGCGAGGCCGCGAGGAAAGAAGTCGATGCGTTGCTCGAGCCGCGTTCCCCCGCCTGCAGACACCACCGAATACTGCATCCACGCGTTCCCGGGCAACGTAGCAGTGGAACGTAGCCTGATGTCACCGTCCGAATCACTGCCGTCCGAATCACTGCCGTCCGGCGCACCGCCGTCCGACGCACCGCGCTCGATCTGCCAGTTCTCGGCGCTGCCTGCTGCTACGGCCTTGCCCACACGGCTGCGGATCTCGTCGGCCCCGCTCCCGAGGTAGACGCTGCGCACGTCGGTGAAGACGGTTTCTCCCGCCCAATCGGGGTCGGAAGGAAGAGGATCCGACGGGGCCGACACGGTCGACGTCCACGTCGACTCCGACTCGCCGTCGTCGATGGTGCGTAGAGCCAGCCGAACCGCATCGCGGTACGGCGTCAGACCACCCTCCGGTCGTTCGACGACGGCGTCGATATCGGTTTCGTGGGCCACCGCGTCGAACTGCAGTGATTCGATGAGCGGCATCGCCAGTCCCCTCGGAATCGGGGTCACCAGACCGATCCAATGGCCGGCCAGCCGCGGGGTGAGAACCGGCAGTACCACCATCTGGCGCTTACGGAGCCCTGCAACGTCCGCGTAGATGTTCATCATCTCGCCGTACTCCATCACGTCCGGGCCGCCGACGTCGTAGGTCCTGCTCTCGGGAAGGTCCGCGTCCGCAGCTCCGAGGAGGTAGTGCAAGATGTCGCGCACTGCGATCGGCTGAATCTTGTTGTGGACCCAGCGCGGTGTCGTCATGACCGGCAGCCTGTTGGTGAGGTGGCGAATCATCTCGAACGACGCCGATCCCGCACCGATGACCACTCCGGCCTGGAGGACGAAGGTCGGCACTTCGGACTCGCACAGAATCGTGCCGACCTCGGCGCGCGATTCCAGGTGCTCGGAAAGCTCCCCCGACTGGGGGTGCAGCCCGCCGAGATAGACGATCCTCGACACTCCGGCCTCCGCGGCGACCGCAGCGACGTTCTCGGCGCTCTCACGCTCGGTCTTCTTGAAGTCGCCGCCGCCGGAACCCATCGAGTGCACGAGGTAGTAGACGACATCGACGTCGGCGAACGCCTTCTTCAGCGAATCGCGGTCACCCAGATCTCCCTGGGCGATCTCGACGTCGTCCGCCCACGGCACTCCCTGGAGCTTGTCGGGGGTGCGGGCCAACACCCGAACCGTGAATCCCGCGTCCAGAAGTCGCGGAGCGAGCCTGCCGCCGAGGTAACCGGTCGCTCCGGTGACGAGGACACGGCGGGCATCGGGGCTGCTGTTGGCGTTCATCGTCTATCGATACCCCCGCGGGGGTATCTCAACCCGATCTCACCTGGCCCGTCGACGTCGGCCGATCAACCCAGGGCGATCAGACCCACCGCGCCGAGAGCGACGACCATCCCAACCTGCTGCAGTCTGCCGACACGCTCGCCGAGCATGACCATCGCCAGGAGCACGGTCGCCGCGGGATACAGCGATGCGATGACACTGACCAAGGACAGCAACCCACCCTGGTACGCGTAGAGCAGGGCGGCGTTCGCCACGACGTCGAGAATGCCGACGAACGCAGCGAGCTTCAGCACACTGCCGTGCGGCAGCGCGAAATGACCGGAGGCGAGCGCAACACACCACACCACCGCCGTCGCCGACGCGCGAGATGCCGCCAGCGGCCACAATCCCGATCCGTCGCCGATCTGATGGAGGCAGATGAACGCGAGCGCGAACGTGACACCCGATCCGACGGTCAACCACGCCACCGTCGGGGTGAATTTCATCTCGCGACCACCGGCTACTTCACCCGTCGTGTCGTCGGGAGACTCCTTGCTGACGAGGAGAACCGCGATCAACGCCAATGCGATACCCACGAATGCGAGCGCACCCGGACGCTCCCCGATCGCGAATCCGGCGACGACGGGTATGCCCGCCACCAGCACGGCGGTCAGCGGAGACACGACCGCCATCGGGCCTGACGCGAGCGCGAGGTAGAACCACCAGACGGCCAGGCCACCTGCCACTCCCGACGCCAAGCCCCACAGAATGGGCACCAAAGAGATCTGGCCCCCGACGAACGGCGCCACGATCAGCACGATCACCAACGAGAACGGGTAGGAGACGATCACCACTCGCAGGGCCGCCACCCGACGGGACGCCACACCCCCGACGAAATCGCTGACGCCGTATCCCACCGCGGCGACGAGTGCGAGCAGGATCGCGGTCAGCGCGAACCCCTCACCGCTCGCCCCTCACCGCATACCCCCTCACCGCATACCCTTGATGCGGCGGCCGAGTTCCCTGGTCACTTCACGCTCGGCGGTGCGACGGGCCAGGTCCTGGCGCTTGTCGTAGTCCTGCTTACCCTTCGCGAGGGCAAGTTCGACCTTGACCTTGCCGTCGGAAAAGTACATCGACAACGGTACGAGGGTCAGCGACCCTTCTTTCGTCTTCCCGACGAGTCGCTCGATCTCGCGCTTGTGCAGCAACAGTTTTCGGGTGCGTCTGGGCGCATGGTTGGTCCAACTCCCCTGCGTGTACTCGGGGATGTGCAGCCCGCGCAACCAGATCTCGCCGTCGTCGACCGTCGCGAACGAGTCCGCAAGCGACGCTTTGCCTTCACGCAGGCTCTTCACCTCGGTGCCCACGAGCGCGATACCGGCCTCGTAGACGTCGAGAATCGAGTAGTGGTGGCGCGCCTTGCGGTTCGTCGCAATGGCCTTGCGGCCCTTCTCTTTCACTTCAGGGCCCTTTCTCGAGCGCTGTTCGTCCGTGCGTACGCGCTCTCTGCGCTGTCCGCTCCAGCATAGAACCGTGTCGCAAGCACTTTTCTTCCGGATGGACTCGGCCGAATCGGGAACCTACTCGCGGACGTACAACCGCAACGTGATGTACGCGGTGACCGACGCCATACCGATGCCGACGAGCGCCAGGAACGGAGAGACGAGCAGAACGTCGCTGTTGGAGATTCGGGCGAGAATGTTGGCGTCGTACACCTCCGACAACACGTCGTCGATGAAGAGGTTCTTCGCGGTGAACAGCCCCGCAATCGCGAGCCCGGATCCGATCAGCGCAGCCACCACGGCTTCGAGCAGGAAGGGCAGCTGGGTGTACCACCTGGTTGCACCGACGAGTCGCATGATTCCCACCTCGGTGCGGCGGGTGAACGCCGCGATCTGAACCATGTTCGCGATCAACAGAACCGCGGCCACGGCTTGAACGATCGCGATGGCGAATGCTGCGTTGCGTACACCGTTGAGCACACTGAACAGACGCTCGACCAGGTCTCGCTGGTTGAGCACGCTCTGCACTCCCGGCTGACCGGCGAAGTTGTCGTTGATGACGCCGAAGCGTTCGGGATCACTGAGCTTGACCTTGAAAGAGGCCGGGAAGCTGTCCGGGCTGACCAGCTCCGCGAGTTCCGGTTGATCCTTGAACACGCGCTCGGTCGCATCTTTGACTGCGTCGTCGCGGTTGAGGTACTGAACCGACACCACGGACGGTGTCTGCTCGAGTTCGCTGCGCAACGTGGAGCACGTGGATTCCGCGCAGTCCGGATCGGTCGCCGAGATGTCGTCGGTGAGGAAGATCTGTACTTCGACGCGGTCCAGGAAGATCTGCTGCGTCTTGCCCGCCATCTGCACCACGAGCAGTCCGCCTCCGAACAGGCCGAGCGAAATGGCCGTCGTCAGAATCATGGCGATGGTCATGGTGATGTTGCGGCGAAGTCCGGTCAGGACTTCGCTGAAAATGAAACTTGCGCGCATCGGGGAATCCGGGCCCTTCGGTGGTGTCTGCAGTCGTCGATGTCTGTAGTCGTCGATGTCTGTAGTCGTGGCGGCAGAAGTGCGGCGGCGTACTACCTACCGACGCCGTAGACCCCTCGGGCCTCGTCACGCACCACTCTGCCGTTGTCCAGTTCGATGACCCGCCGACGCATCGAGTCGACGATGTGGTTGTCGTGGGTCGCCATCAGCACCGTCGTTCCGGTCCTGTTGATCCGCTCGAGCAGCATCATGATGTCCTGGCTCGTGTCCGGATCGAGGTTTCCCGTCGGTTCGTCGGCCAGCAGCACCAGTGGGCGGTTCACGAAGGCCCGGGCGATGGCGACGCGCTGTTGCTCACCACCGGACAGCTCCGTGGGCAGTCGATCCGACTTGCCGCCGAGCCCGACCAGATCCAGGACCTCGGGCACCGTCCGCTTGATCATCGATCGCGGCTTGCCGATGACCTCGAGCGCGAAGGCCACGTTCTCCACGACCGTCTTCTGCTGCAACAGACGGAAGTCCTGGAACACGCACCCCATGCTCTGTCTGAGCTTCGGCACGCGCCGCGAGGACAACCGGTTCACGTGGAAGTCCGCGACGTGGATGTCGCCGGAGGTGGGTGTCTCCTCCTTCAGGAGAAGGCGCATGAACGTCGACTTCCCGGATCCCGACGGTCCGATGAGAAACACGAAGTCGCCCTTGTCCACCGACACCGTGACGTCGTCCAACGCCGGCCTGGTGGATGTCTTGTAGGACTTGGAGACATTCGAGGTGCTGATCACGGGTCGCCAGTGTAGCCCTTACCTACCGGTAACCGACTCGGCTCGACATGTGTGTTGCCTGAGGAATCCTAGGGAGATCCGGTGGCCGTCGGGGCCTGCGGAGCAGGGGGTAGCAGGGACCGCAGTTGCGGCGGCACCGTCAGCCCCGGCAGGTACGTCGGATCCTGCGTTGCCGACGTACCGGTCTGCCCTGTGGGCGATCCGGGGTCACCTGACACCCCGGGCGCGCCGGACTGCTCGTCGGTGGCGGACGGATCGACCGTGGTGGTCGGAGAAGGAGTTGACGTGTACGTCGGCTGGTACGTCTGTTGCGGCGCCTGCGTCGGGTAGCTCCCCGGGTCGACCGCCGTCGGTCCTTGAACGTCTTCTCGCTGCGCGGTGACGACCTCGTCCACCTGTACGTACAGCAGTCCGGTCAGTACGAAGCAGACACCGAAGAACAGCGTCGACGTCCGCACGCCACGAATGCGGTTCGGAATTCTCCAGCTTCTCCAGTTACGCGGCTGCGCGTCGGTGTCCGTGTCCGGTCGAGGTTCGGTCACAGCTCCTCCTCGCGATCCCGGCGGGCGCCGTCCGGTGCGACTCCTGCGGTCGACACGTCCGGGCTGACGCTGATGCCCTCGGGCTGCAGCGCTGCTGCCACCCGAACACGTAGTTCCCGGCCGACCTGGAACTGCTTGCCGGGAAGAGTCCGAGCCACGAGCCGCACGTTGACCTGGTCGACCTCGATGGATTCGACCCCCATGACGGTCGGTTCGTCCAGCAGCAGCGGCCGCAGACGGCGGTCCTCGAATGCCGTGTGTCCCACGCGGCGGAGGATCTCGTTGACCCGGTTCAAGTCCGCGATGGACGGGATCGGCACGTCCACGACGGCGCGTGCCCAGTCCTTGGAGAGATTGATGGCTTTGACGATCTGGCCGTTGGGGACAGTGATGACTTCCCCGTCGACGCTCCGAACGCGGGTGACGCGCAGCGTCACGTCCTCGACGGTGCCTTCCGCGTCCTCTGCCGAGCCGTTGACGGCGATCTGCACGACATCACCGAACCCGTACTGCCGTTCGGTGATGATGAAGAATCCGGCCAGGATGTCCTGCACGACCCGCTGCGCACCGAAACCCAGTGCCGCACCGATCACCGTCGCGGGAGCGACGAGGCCACCGACGCCGAAGCCGAGCCTCCTGAGCACCTCGATGGTCACCAGGATGTAGACGAGAGTGACAGCGACCCAGGTGATCACCTGAGCGAGTGCGTGCCGATGCTTTGCTGCCTCGGACCGCACCAGGGCATCGCTGTGTTGATAGTTGGAGTCGATGCGTGAGGTGATCCGCGTACCTGTCCACGTGATGAGACGCGCGACCAGGAGTCCTCCGAGGATGTACAGCACAATTCCGAGGCCGTTGAGTTGGACCTCCGGTGTTACCGAGAACGACAGTGCTGTGTTCATCGTGTGTCTACTCGTCCCCCCGCATACGCCATCGAATTCCTGCTTCCAGGAAACCATCGATGTCGCCGTCGAGCACGGTGGAGGGGTTGTTGACCTCGTACTCGGTGCGCAGATCCTTGACCATCTGGTACGGATGCAGCACGTAGGAGCGCATCTGGTTACCCCAGGAACTTCCGCCGTCGCCCTTGAGGGCGTCCATCTCGGCGCGCTCTTCCTTGCGCTTGACCTCGAGCAGCTTGGCCTGGAGGACCCGCATCGCGGACACCTTGTTCTGCAGCTGCGACTTCTCGTTCTGACACGTCACGACGATTCCTGTGGGAATGTGCGTCAGACGCACGGCCGAGTCCGTGGTGTTGACGGACTGTCCGCCCGGACCGCTGGACCGATAGACGTCGACTCGGATGTCACCCTCGGGAATCTCGATGTGATCGGTCGTCTCGACGACCGGAAGCACCTCGACCTCGGCGAACGAGGTCTGCCGTCGTCCCTGGTTGTCGAACGGGCTGATTCTGACGAGGCGGTGGGTGCCCTGCTCGACCGACAGCGTGCCGTAGGTGTACGGAGCCTTCACCGCGAAGGTAGCGCTCTTGATTCCGGCCTCTTCGGCGTAGGACGTGTCGTAGACCTCGACGCCGTAGCCGTGCTTCTCCGCCCAGCGGATGTACATGCGCATGAGCATCTCGGCCCAGTCCGCGGCGTCGATGCCGCCTGCACCGGAACGAATGTTGACGAGCGCGTCACGTTGGTCGTACTCACCGGAGAGAAGCGTGCGCACCTCGGCCGCGGCGATGTCCTCGCGCAGCGATGCCCGCTCGGCGTCGGCATCGGCCGTCGCCGACGCTGCTGCGTCGCCTTCTTCTCCTTCGGCCAGCTCGTAGAGCACCGGCAGATCGTCGAGGCGCCCCCGCAGTTCCTCGACGCGGCGGAGTTCGGCCTGCGCGTGCGAGAGCTGACTGGTGACCTGCTGAGCGTGTTCCTGGTCGTTCCACAGGTCCGGCGACGCAGCCTGATGTTCGAGCTCGTCGATCCGGCGACGTAGTTCCTCGACGTCGAGAACCGACTCGATCGTCGTGAGGGTGATGTCGAGTTCGTTCAGGTCCGCGGAGACGTCAGGATGCACGAGATCGAAGTTTACCGGCCGCGGCGCGCTCGCCCGACCAACGCTGCCCGACGAGCAGGATTTCTACGGTGCCGACGGGCCCTTCAAGGGCGTGAGCAGGCACGGCTGTGGATCGCGAGCCCTGGCCCGAACGTCGATCTCCTGTTAGTTTTCTCGGCATCGACACATACGCATGCGACCATGCCGCGCACCCCCTGCTGTTGGTTGCGCGCCTCCACGTCGATTTCTGCAGGACCGGCGCCAGTCTCTGTCGCTGACCACGGTTCACCCCAACCGCAGGGGTGCCCACAGTCGGCGCCATCTGCGCAGCCCCACCCCACGCAGAAATTTCTGGAGGAGAATCGATGTCGGTCACCGACGAGTACCTGAAGAACAACGAGGCGTACGCGGCACAGTTCACCGGACCGCTCCCGCTTCCACCGTCGAAGAACGTTGCGGTGGTGGCATGCATGGACGCGCGTCTCGACGTCTACCGCATTCTCGGATTGAACGAAGGCGAGGCGCACGTCATCCGCAACGCAGGTGGCGTCGTCACCGACGACGAGATTCGGTCGCTCGCCATCAGTCAGCGTCTGCTCGGGACCAAGGAGATCATTCTGATTCACCACACCGACTGCGGAATGCTGACGTTCACCGACGACGAATTCAAGAACGGCATCCAGGACGAGATCGGCATCAAGCCCAACTGGGCAGCCGAAGCGTTCCCCGACCTCGACGCCGACGTGCGGCAGTCGCTCGCGCGGATCGAGCAGAGCCCGTTCGTGACGAAGCACGACTCGGTGCGCGGATTCGTCTTCGACGTCGCGACCGGGAAGTTGAACGAAGTCACCGCCTGACGTGCACAGCGCCCGGGGTGACGGTGCCACCGACACCCCGGGCATTAGTGTTTGACGCGTGACTTTTTCTGCCGCTGACCTGCAGCTCGCACTGTCCATCGCCGACCGGGCCGACGTCATCACGCGGGATCGTTTTCTCGCTCTCGACCTGGTGGTCGACGACAAACCCGACCTGAGCCCGGTCAGCGACGCCGACCTCGCCGTCGAGAACAAGGTGAGGTCCATCCTCCAGGACGAGCGGCCGGACGATTCCGTCCTGGGCGAAGAGTTCGGTGGCGACGCTGTCTTCGACGGGCGCCAATGGGTCGTCGACCCGATCGACGGAACCAAGAACTTCGTGCGAGGTGTGCCGATCTGGGCCACGCTCGTCGCGTTGCTCGAAGACGGCATTCCGGTGGTGGGCGTGATCAGTGCTCCGTTGCTGAACCGGCGCTGGTGGGCGTCCAAGGACGGGGGCGCGTGGACGTCCTACGACGGCGGCGAACCTCGTTCCATCACAGTATCGTCGGTTCGCGAACTGAGCTCTGCCAGTTTGAGTTTCGCGAGCCTGTCCGGCTGGAAGGAGCGTGGGCTGCGAGATCGATTCGTCGACCTGACGGACGAGGTGTGGCGGGTTCGCGGGTACGGCGACTTCTTCTCCTACTGCCTCCTCGCCGAGGGCACCCTCGACATCGCGACCGAACCCGAGGTGTCGCTGTGGGACCTGGCACCCCTGGACATCCTGGTTCGGGAAGCAGGTGGGCGCTTCTCCTCACTCGATGGCGCCGCAGGCCCGCACGGCGGAAGCGCAGTGGCCACCAACGCCCTTCTGCACGACGAGGTTCTGACGCGGCTCCGCCGCACGTGAGTGGAAATCGAGGCCAGGGCCAGGGGCGGAGCCTGCGGAGCGACCAGAAGTCGCGACATTTCCACTCACAGGAAAGCTGCGAACAGCAATGCCAACAACGGGGTGATGCCCTGGATCACGGCCGGGCGGAAGTACTTCCGCCCGCCGGTGGCCAGCACGAATGCGGCACCGACGATGCTGAGGCACGAGAACACGACGATCGCGTCCCCGGCGTCGCCTCCGAGGAACAGGCCCACCACGATTCCCACTGCCAGAAACAGGTTGTAGAAGCCCTGATTGAAGGCCATCGGGCGGACCACATCGGCGTCGGCCTGACTGGCGACTCCGAATCTGCGCCAGACGGCGGGCTTGGTCCACGCGACGGATTCCATGAAGAAGATGACCACGTGCAGCGCGGCGGCGACGGCAGCGAAGATCGAAGCGATGACAGGCATGCTCGAATGCTCCCACAACGGGTGTGACGTGCGCGAAGGGCCAACTTCTTACTCGGGAGTAGACAGCTAACTTACCCGGGAGTAAGATAGATCCCGTCCGAGCCCGACGCCGAGAAACAGCTGGTGATCATGAGCAAGCAAGACAGTGTCATCGAGACGAAGCGCAAGGCGCCTCGCGATACATCCGCAGTTGGCCTCAACCCGTTCAAGCGAGACGCCATCGGCACCGCCATGCGTGTGCTCACGGCAATCACCGGGTCCGACCTCGCGGAGAAGTACAACCTTCGCCAGACCATCGACCGCGTGACGTACGAGAGCACCAAGACGGGTTTCAAGACCCTCGGCGCCGCCAACCGCACGTTCGCGAAGGTCACCGGAGGCGACAAGCCGAAACGCCTCGAGGACGCCGCGGTCAAGAACCTCGACTACTTCGACCTCACTCCGGACGACGAGCAGCGCATGATCGTCGAGACCGTCAAGGAGTTCGCCGAGGAGATCCTCCGACCCGCAGCGCACGACGCAGATGCGGCAGCATCGTCGCCCGAGGATCTCGTTCGTCGCTCTGCTGAACTCGGCATCACCTTCATCAACGTTCCCGAAGAACTCGACGGCGCGGCCACCGAGCGTGGCGCCGTCACCAACGCATTGGTGGCGGAAGCGCTTGCCCACGGCGACCTCGGACTCGCGCTTCCCATCCTCGCGCCGAGCGGTGTCGCGGTCGCGTTGACGCAGTGGGGCACCGACGCGCAGCAGAAGACCTACCTGCCCGCGTTCGTCGGTGAGAAGGTCCCGGGTGCGGCCGTCGTGGTCAACGAGCCGCGTGCACTGTTCGACCCGTTCGCTCTGCAGACCAAGGCCGTGCGCTCCCCCAGCGGATTCAAGCTCAACGGCGTCAAGAGCGTCGTGCCTGCGGCGGGTAGCTCCGAACTGTTCGTCGTTGCCGCCGAACTCGAAGGCAGGCCTGCGTTCTTCATCGTCGAGTCCGACACCAAGGGTCTCGTCGTCGAAGCCGATCCGAGCATGGGGCTGCGTGCCGCCGGCCTGGGTCGACTCGTACTGACCGACGTCGCGGTTCCGGAATCCGCACTGCTCGGTGATGGAGACGCAGATCAGCGCGCACTCGACTACGCCGACGCCATCAGCCTTGCCCGGCTCGGCTGGTCCGCTCTCGCAGTCGGCGCAGGCCAGGCCGTCCTCGACTACGTGATTCCGTACGTGAACGAGCGCGAGGCGTTCGGCGAGCCGATCAGCAACCGCCAGGCGGTTGCGTTCATGGTCGCCAACATCGCGATCGAGCTGGACGGGCTGCGCTTGGTCACTCTTCGCGGCGCATCGCGAGCCGAGCAGGGCAAGTCGTTCGCACGTGAAGCAGCACTCGCCCGCCGCCTCGCCGCCGAGAAGGGCATGCAGATCGGTTCCGACGGTGTGCAGTTGCTCGGTGGACACGGATTCACCAAGGAACATCCGGTCGAACGCTGGTACCGCGATCTCCGCGCTGTCGGTGTCACCGAGGGCATCGTCCTCATCTGATTCGCCCCCATCCTCGTAGGCAACTCATCGGTCAAGGACTGAACTCATGATCAATCTAGAACTTCCCAAGAAGCTTCGGGCACAGGCGAATCAGGCTCACCAGGTTGCGGCCGAGATCTTCCGCCCGATCTCTCGCAAGTACGACCTCGCCGAGCACGAGTACCCCGTCGAACTCGACACCATGGCATCCATGGTGGAGGGAATGTCCGACGCCGGTACCGAGGTCGGCGGCGCCGCTGGTGGCCGGGAAAAGGACAGCGAGAGCGCTCCGAAGCCCAGCAAGACCGCCAATGCCAACGGCGGCAACATGGCTGCGTTGGTCAACGTCATCGAAACCTGCTGGGGCGATGTCGGTTTGACACTGTCCATTCCGTACCAGGGCCTCGGCAACTCCGCCATCGCGGCCGTGTCCACCGACGAGCAGCTCGAACGCTTCGGCAAGGTGTGGGCATCGATGGCCATCACCGAACCGAGCTTCGGCTCGGACTCCGCTGCCGTGACGACGACTGCGGTGCTCGACGGAGACGAGTGGGTCCTCAACGGCGAGAAGATCTACGTCACCGCCGGTGAACGCTCGACGCACATCGTGGTGTGGGCGAGTGTCGACCGTTCCAAGGGCCGCGCGGCGATCAAGTCCTTCGTCGTACCGCGTGACGCACCGGGCCTGAGTGTTGCTCGGCTCGAGCACAAGCTCGGTATCAAGGCGTCGGACACCGCCGCTCTCCTGCTCGAGGATTGCCGAATCCCGAAGGACAACCTCCTCGGTTCCGCCGAGGTGAACACCGAGAAGGGTTTTGCGGGCGTCATGCAGACGTTCGACAACACTCGCCCGCTCGTCGCAGGTATGGCCATCGGTGTGGCTCGTGCCGCCCTCGAAGAACTGCGCTCCATCCTCGACGAGGCCGGCGTGGAGATCTCGTACACCACTCCCGCCTACAGTCAGCATGCCGCGGCAGCCGAGTTCCTGCGTCTCGAGGCCGATTGGGAGGCGTCTCATCTGCTCGCGCTGCGGGCCGCGTGGATGGCCGACAACAAGGAGCCGAACTCGCTGCAGGCGTCGATGGCCAAAGCGAAGGCCGGCCGCTCGGCCACCGACATCACGCTCAAGGCCGTCGAACTGGCAGGCAGCTACGGCTACTCCGAGCGCCTTCTGCTCGAGAAGTGGAGCCGTGACGCGAAGATTCTCGACATCTTCGAAGGCACCCAGCAGATTCAGCAGTTGATCGTCGCCCGTCGTGTTCTCGGAAAGACATCCGCCGAACTGAAGTGATGTAGCTGTGACGACGTGGCCCCGTGGACCGTGAGGTTCGCGGGGCCACGTCGCGTATCGACGGAAGAATCGGGTGTCCACCGAAAAACTTCTTCGGGTCGTGTCGAAGACGGCGTATCCCGTTCGTCGTCATCATGTACGCAGACAGAAGAGCAATTCGATGGAGGACACCATGAAGTACATGCTGCTGATCAACGCACCGCGTGCCGATTTCGACAACGGATGCACTCCGTCGGACTGGGTGCAGTACGGCAAGGAGATGCAGGACGCAGGCGTATGGGTCACCGGTCACGCACTGGCCGACCTCACGACGGCGACGACCGTGCAGGTCGATTCGTCCGGAGAACGCAGCATCACCGACGGACCGTATGCGGAGACCCGCGAGGTTCTGGGGGGCTTCGAGATCATCGATGTCCCCGACCTCGACGCCGCGTTGGACTGGGCCGCACGGTGCCCCGGTTCCAAGGGCGGGGGCTCCGTCGTCGTCCGTCCTGTCGCCGAGTACTGACGGCGTCACGCCGGTGTCCGACGACGTACGCGCCTCCCTCTCGGACGTCTTCAGGGAGGAGCACGGGCGACTTCTGGCGTCGATGGTGCACCGCTACGGCGACATCGACCTGGCCGAGGAAGTCACCTCGGAAGCGATCGAGGTTGCGTTGCAGCGTTGGCCGATCGACGGAGTGCCCACGAAACCCGGCGCCTGGCTGTTGACCACGGCCAGGCGCCGGGCGGTCGATCGCCTCCGCAGAGATCGGACGCTCTCGACCAAGCTGGCGATACTTCAGATCGAGCAGGATCGCGCGGGTATCGGGCAGCGAACCGAGTCGCTCGCGGCCGGCGCCTTCGACGACGACGTGCCCGATGAACGGCTGCAGATGTTCTTCATGTGCGCGCATCCAGCACTGAACGTCGACGACCGAGTTGCGCTCACGTTGCGTTGCCTCGCGCAGCTCACGACCGCCGAGGTGGCCCGGGCTTTCATGATCCCGTCATCGACTGCGGGTCAGCGAATCTCACGGGCCAAGAAGAAGATCCGAGAGGCCCGGGTTCCGTTTCGAATACCCGGCCCCGACGAGCTGCCCGCCAGACTGACGGTGGTGCTGCAGGTCGTGTATTCGATTTTCACCGAGGGGTACGCGGCGTCGAGCGGTGACGACCTGGTCCGTGTCGATCTTGCCGACGAGGCAATTCGGCTCGCCCGTATCCTGCAGGCCCTGCTGCCCCGCGAACGGGAGGTGACGGGATTGCTGGCGCTCATGTTGTCGGTTCACGCGCGCTCTGCGGCACGAGTGGACGGCGACGGAACGCTCGTGATGCTCGACCAGCAGGACCGGGCCCGGTGGGATCGGGAGATGATCGACGAGGGAGCCGACCTGACCGTACGGGCGCTGACGGGCGGAGCCGCCGGCCCCTACTCGGTACAGGCCGCGATTTCAGCCCTCCACGTGGAGTCGGAAACGTGGGAGGCCACCGATTGGGCGCAGATCGTGGAACTGTACGGCGTGTTGATGTCGCTCGCCCCGTCTCCCGTCGTCGCTGTGAACCGAGCAGCCGCAATTGCGGTGCGCGACGGGCCGGTCGCTGGGCTGATGGAGCTCGACGCGTTGGCCGACGAACCCGCCCTGCAGGCCTACTCGCCGTATCACGCTGCTCGCGGCGACGTACTCAGCCGCCTCGGTGCATCGTCGGACGCAGCGACCTGTTTCGAGCGCGCGTGCGCGACTGCCGGGTCGATACCCGAGCGCGATTACCTCCGACGGCGGGCCGACGAAGCTCGGGAGGCCGCGGGCTCGTGATGCCCGAAACGGACTGCAGGGTCACTGTCGGATGGACGAGTCCGACGCTGCCCGCTCGGGGCCGGAACCGACACTCATAGACTGAGAGGACTGCAGGAATCGATATTCGATGGAAGTGAGGGCAACGATGTCCGAGTGGGCGAAGAAGATCAAGGACGAAGCCAAGGGACTCATCGCCGAGGCCGAACAGGAGCTCACGGCTCTCGAGGGGGTCGATACCGTCGACCTCACCGCGGACGAGACGGATGAATCGTCCGCAGCGAGCACGGAATCGGATTCCTCGAGCTAGTTGCCGACCCGCAGTTCGGCTGGAATCGCGCGCGATCGATGCGAAGCAAGGGCGTCGACGACCATCTGATGGTCGTCGGCTTCCGGCAGGCCCGAAATCCCGATGACGCCGATGAGTGACCCCGCTACTCGAATGGGAACAGCTCCGCCTGCTGCTGCGTATCGGCTGTTGTCGTACCGCGATTCGGCGTCGAAGTCCCGACCTTCCGATCGATACTGACTGCCTACCCCGTACGACGAAAGATTGTGTCGGCGAACGGTGTTGATCTTGTAGCCGACCCAGTCGTCGTTCACGGCCGTGCTGCCGGCGACGGCCGCGTGAAAAACCCGCTGCTCGCCGAACACGATCGATACGACTATCGGCAACCCTGTGTCTCGGGCTGCGGCAACCAAGGTAGATCCGACAGCCCAGGCATCGTCGTAGTCGAAGCGCTCGAAGCCGATCAGCTTCTCCTGCTCCACGACTCGCGCATGCACAGCGGCCCACCGTGCCTGTTCCTCGTTCACATCTGCCATTGCCGTCTCCTGTCGCGAACCATTAAGTCTTTATGTCCTGACAAACTACCGGAACGCCGCCGAAGGCCGGCCGAGTGGACTGCATGCGAGCGAAAGGGCGCTCACCTCGGGCACACAGCAAAGAACCCGGCACCGTCGAACGGTGCCGGGTTCTTGCGTTGGTAGCGGGGACAGGATTTGAACCTGCGACCTCTGGGTTATGAGCCCAGCGAGCTACCGAGCTGCTCCACCCCGCGTTGCAAGAGATGAAGTTACCCGAAGGTGTCCGCCGGATGCAAATCGCGTGCACAGCCGTCGACAAGTACACCGTTGCGTCGTTCGACATGCGAAATACCGGAAACAACAGCCGAAACCAGTGCGCTGGACCACAGAAACTGCGTGAGACATCCCACATAACAGCTATGTAACGAACGGGACTCGAATACATTCCGGGGCCGTCCCACCTGCAGTTTCACCAATACCCGTCTCACATGATGGACAGGGGGTTCCCGAATTCTTTGTGTGACGTCACGACGATCCTCGACTACCTTCACGGTCGGCCCTACAACGCAGGGTCAGTACCGCCCCCGCCGCTGCATCGCTCTGCCCCGCGGGGAACGGTTCCCCGATACGCACGGGGGCAGAGCCGCAACACGTACGACGCCGCGCACCGAGTCCTCCCGCCGGCCTCTCGTACACGGTGCCCGGAGACGACCACGAACGATCGTCGTCCCCTGGCTGGGTTGCGCAGGCAAGCGCGGAGAGGATTCACCCCGCATGACCAAGGAAACTCATTTCGGCAAGCGTGCACTCGGATGGGCCGCCGTTACCGGCGCCGTCGTTGCGATTCCCCTCGGCCTTTCCGTGGGCACCGCCAGCGCAGCCGAGCACAACTGGGACGGCGTCGCACAGTGCGAGAGCGGCGGCAACTGGAACATCAACACCGGAAACGGCTACTACGGCGGCCTGCAGTTCTCGCAGAGCACCTGGACCGCCAACGGCGGCACCGGATCGCCGCACAACGCCTCGAAGGCAGAGCAGATTCGCGTTGCCGAGAACACGCTGCAGAGCCAGGGCGTCGGCGCATGGCCGGTCTGCGGCCAGAACCTCACCACCGGTGCATCCACCCCGGAGCCCGAGGCAGCCCCCGCTGCACCGGCCGCACCCGCTGTCGAAGAGGCACCCGCTGCTCCCGCAGCACCGGCACTTCCGGTCGCGCCCGAGTTCCAGGCACCGGCGCAGCAGGCTGTCGATCAGGCAACCGCAGCAGCCAAGCAGGGCTTCGACGCCGCAAAGGGCATTGCAGACCAGTACGGCCTGAGCGCTCAGTTCGAGCAGCTCGTCAGCACCAACCCGGTTCTCGCGTCGATCGGACGCTGAATCCGTCCGCAGGCTTGACCTGCTGATATACGAAGGCGCCCGCACCGCTTCAGGAAGAGAAGCGATGCGGGCGCCTTCGTGTGTGCGGCTGCCGGATCAGTGCACGGTCAGTTGGCGTTGTACGCGTCGATGGCCTGCTGAAGGGCATCGAACGCGTCACCCAGACGACCCAGGTCGCCGCTCTGCTGCGCAGACCTGACGTCGGCCAGAGCAGAGTTCAGACGCTGCACCTCCGCGGCCGATGGCTGACCACCGGTCGCCGGCGGCGTGGTCGCCGGTGCCGGCGCCGTTCCCTGCTCGGTGCCGTTCGCTGTGTCGGGCGCTTCCGCCGTCGACTGCGGATCCGCGGCGTCACCTCCCGGTGCCGTCGCCGCGGTACCTGTACCCGATCCGAAGACCTGGTCCAAGGCCTCGGACAACGTTGCGGCGTACCCGACGCGGACGCCGCCTCCCGAACCTGGCTCGCGGTAGCTGACGAGAACCCTGGTCAACTGTGGGAACGTCGACGTCGAAGCCGTGTTCCGTTCGGTGTACAGCGGTTCGACGTACAGAATGCCGCCGTTCGCGATGGGCAGGGTCAGCAGGTTGCCGTACTGAATCGTGTTGGACTGCTGAAGAAGCGTCCGATCCGAGGCCACGCGCGAATCCGATGTCATCGAGTTCTGCGCCTGCTGTGGACCCTGCGTCTGCGTGTTGGTCGGTAGCTGCAGCACCGTGAACTTTCCGTAGTTCTCCGGATCCGAACGCACCGAGATGTACGCGGAGAGAAGTTCACGGTTGAACCCGACCATCGCACTGGTCAGACGGAACGACGGTTCACCGGTCTCCGGATCACCGATCAGCACGTAGTACGGAGGCTGATTCAAGTCCGTTCCGCCGTCCACCGTCGGATCACTGGGAACCGACCAGAACGCGTTGTTGGTGAAGAACTCACTGGGGTTGTCGACGTGATACTTGGCCAGCATCTCGCGCTGGATCTTGAACAGATCCTCCGGGTAGCGGAAGTGCGACCGAAGCTCCGGCGAAATATCCGACTCCGGCTGAACCGAATCCGGGAACACACCCATCCACGCTTTCAACACCGGGTCGGTGTCGTCGACCTGGTAGAGCGTCACGGTGCCGTCGTATGCGTCGACGGTGGCCTTGACCGAGTTCCTGATGTAGGACACTTCCTCGCGCGGGAGCGGCCTGCCGGTCGTGGGCTCGATGCTGTCCGCGGTCAGACCGTCCAGCGACGCCCGCTGCGCGTACGGGAAGTTCTCCAACGTGGTGTAACCGTCGACGATCCAGACGATCTTGCCGTCCACGACCGCCGGGTAGGAGTCCGTGTCGGTCGTCAACCACGGGGCCACCTTCTGGACGCGGTCCCGAGGATCGCGGTTGAAGATGATCTTGGAGTCGTCACCGATGGCGCCCGAGAACAGAATGTTGCGCTCGGCATACTTCGCCGCGAAGGCGAGACGGTTGAACCAGTTGCCGACCGAGACGCCGCCCGCACCGGTGTAGGTGTAGTTGGAATCGTCCGTGTCGTATTCACGGTCACCGGCGCCCGTCGCGCCGACGATGGCGTAGTCCGGGTCGGCCTGGGCGATCACCTCGCCGTAGTAGATGCGAGGTTGATCGACCGGGATGACCTGATCCTGGCCCTGCGAGGCGATGTCGCTGACGGTGTAGATCGGGTAGCCGCTGTTGCTGGTGGCACCCTCTGCTGTCGGATCCTCGACGGCCGCGTTGACGCGATTGGCCGGCGCGGCGACGAAGCCGTTTCCATGGGTGTAGACCGTGTGGCGGTTGATCCAGTCGGTCTGGTTACCGGTCAGGGACTCCGGCGACAGCTCACGGGCGGCGACGATGTAGTCCTGGAGCTGGCCGTCGATCTCGTAACGGTCGACGTCCAGGGTCGACGGGAAGCCGAAGAAGTTCTTCAGCTGCTGCTGCTGGGTGAACGTGCGAGACAGCACGTTCGGATCCAGAAGACGAGTGTTGGCGATGGTCGTGATGTCCGCGTCGCTCTCGCGGGGATTCTGCGAGCCTTCTCCCGAGTACGGCTGGTACTCCACCTGATCGTCCCCGATGCCGTACGCGTCACGCGTCGCGGCGATGTTGCGCTCGATGTACGTACGCTCCTTCTCGGCCGCGTTCGGTCGGACCGAGAACTGCTCCATCAGCAGCGGGAAGACCGCGCCGACGAGAATGGAGGACAACACCAGGAGTGCCGTCGCGAGAGCGGGAACACGCAGATCACGGAGGAAGATCGCGGCGAAAAAGGCTGCGGCACAGATCAACGCGATGGCGAGCAGGATCAGCTTGGCAGGAAGCACCGCGTTGATGTCGGTGAAGCCGGCACCGGTGAAGATGGGTTCCTTGCGTCCGCTGGACAGCAGCGAGTACCGGTCCAGCCAGTACGCGATCGCCTTGAACAACACGAACGATCCGGCGAGCACCGCGAGCTGGATGCGCGCCGCGCGGGTCAGAGCGCCCTCACGACCCGCCAGCCGGATTCCGCCGAAGACGTACTGCGTGAGCAGGTTTGCGAAGAATGCGATCAGCGTCGCGACGAACAGCCAGTTCAGGATGAATCGGTAGAACGGCAGATCGAACGAGTAGAAGCCGTAGTCCAAGTTGAACTGTGGGTCGGTGATTCCGAATTCGCCACCGTTGAGGAACAACTGGACCGTCACCCAGTTGGTCTGCGCGATCAGTCCCGAGATGATGCCGAACGCCAACGGTATTCCGATACCGAACAGGCGCAGACGGCTCATCACCGTGGTGCGATAGCGGGCGACCGGATCGTTCGGACCGGCGACCGGAACGAACACCGGCCGATTGCGGTACGCGAGCAGCAGCGACGCGAAGACCACCGCGCCGACGAACAATCCGACGACCAGGAACAGAACGACGCGCGTCAGCAGCGTGGTCGTGAAGACCTGCCGAAAGCCGACCTCCCCGAACCAAAGCCAGTTCGTGTAGGTGTCGATGAGGCGAGGGCCGACAAGCAGCAACGCTGCGAGGACCAAAGCCAGAACAAGTAGAATCCGTCCGCGCCGCGACAGCGACGGTAGACCGGTTGGGGCCCTCATGCCCACGTGCCACACTCCAACTTCGGGCGATACACCTAGGTATCGCTGATGGGGTTCGACGGCGCACCGAGTGCGTCGCCTGTCCGATTTGGGAACCACTGTACGGAACGGCGGCACCGGCCGCTGACACCCCTTCGTCCTGCGCGCGCGGACCATGGGTCGGCGACGGCCGAACAGCGGAATGGGAAGATGGGCGGGTGAGCGATTTCAGCGACGACCTGTTCCGTGACGGCGTGGAACCCAACGCCGACAACGATGCCCTCGGTGCCGCTCTCGGGCGGTGCGCGCGCGAGGTCGCCGACTTCGTGGACGGTGAAGGCTGGGGTCAGGTCCCCCAGCTGTTCGCGCTGGTTCCCACCGAACTTCTGGCGGCCGCCGAACCCGGACTGCTCGACGACCTCGCCGACGGTGCGTTGCTCACCCCGATCCAGCAGCACTCGCTACCCGAGGACATCACCGGCGGATCGCCCGCGCTCGACGAATTCCTGGCCACCACGACGTGGCCGGACGGTGTCGTCGGGTGCGCACTGGTGCAGGAGATCGTCGTCCTGCCTCCCACCGCGGAGTCGGCACTCGACGACGCACTGGTCCCACTTCTCGCCGACCGAGACGCGGCCGACGACGCCGCCCGCGCCGCCGCCCATGCGCATCCCGACCGCAAGGACGGCAGGCTCATCGCAGCCGTGCTCAAGGACGGTCCGTCCCTGACCCTTCTGCAGTTGCAGCCCGACGAGGACGCGGATCCGTTCGCCCCGGTGGAGCTCCTGCTCTACGAGGGCCTTGCACCCGGCATCGTCGCCGCCCTGCACGCGACATTCGACCTCGTCGAGGACGACTGACCTCGGTTCGTCAGCAGCTGGGCGCGTCTTCCCCGCGGCCGAGGGCATCGAGCGAGTCGATGGCTCCGTCGAGCGAGTCGACCTTGACCAGACGAAGTCCGGCAGGAACGTTCTGCGACGCCTCGTCGCAGTTCTGCGACGGCACCAAAAACGTCGTCGCCCCGGCCTCACGCGCAGCGATCAGCTTGTACGGAATGCCGCCGATCGGCCCGACTGCTCCGGCCGAATCGATGGTGCCGGTCCCGGCGACGAAATCGCCGTTGCTCAGCTCGCCGGGACTCAACTTGTCGACGACGGCCAGGCTGAACATCAGACCGGCCGAGGGCCCGCCGACGTCGGCCAGGTTGAACGTGACCGTGAACGGAACGTCGGGCTCCTCGGCAGGTGTGACCCCGAGGTAGCCGGACTCCGCATCGTCGGGACGGGAACCGAGCACCACCGACTCGGTCCGGGTGGCACCGTCCTTCTCCACGACGATGTCGACGGACTCCCCCGGTGAGCGAGCACTGACCGACTCACGCACAGCGCTGACCGAAGCGACGGGCTCCCCCGCCACCGACACGAGCCGCTCACCTTCGTTCAACAGGCCTGCGGCCGGACCGTCGGGCGCCACCGAACCGACGACGAGAACAACGGGCAGTCCCAGATGGTGCAGCGCCGCGAGCTGAGCACTGTTCTCGGACTGTTCGAAATCGGCCTGATTGCCTTCCTGGACCTCTTCTTTCGTCTTGTTCGGCGGATACACCTCCTCGCGCGGGACGAGCCCTTGCCGTCCACTCGCCCAGTAACCGAGCGCTTCGAAGATGTTCAGCTGATCACGCACCGCCACCGTCGTCATGTTCAGATGCCCGGTGGTGGGATCGACATCCGTCCCGTCGATCTGCACGACAGGAACCCCGTCCGCATCACCGAGGGTGTTGTACGTCGGTCCCGGTCCGAGCGCAGCGAACGGAACCGTCACGACGGTACCGACCACACCGAGCACGACAACCGGTACGAGGGCGGCGACAAGAGTGGCAATCCGACGATTCACCCGACAAACATAGATCCGCCGACTGTGACGACGATGTGAGACCCCCGTCAGAACCCACCACGTTCATTCCGCAGGCTCCACTCACAGCCTCCCCGTTCATTCCGCAGGCTCCACTCACAGCCCACCGGTTCATTCCGCAGGCTCCACTCACAGCCCACCGGTTCATTCCGCAGGCTCCACTCACAGCCCACCGGTTCATTCCGCAGGCTCCACTCACAGCCTCCTGGTTCATTCCGCAGGCTCCACTCACAGCCTCCTGGTTCATTCCGCAGGCTCCACTCACAGCGTTCGCCGTAAGCGTGATCACCAGCGGTGCTGTTCGCGCCCTCGCCTTGTACCGTTGACTTATGAGCAATTTCGGTTTTCAGGGCTCCGACGAGGATCCGGACAAGAAGAAGGATCAGAGCGGTGGCGAGGGCTCCGGCGGTAATCCCGGCGGTTTCGGCTTCGGCACCGAGGGTTTCGATCCTGCGGCCCTGGGGCAGATGCTCACCCAGTTCGGGCAGATGTTGAGCGGCATGGGTACGCCCGGTGCCGGTGGCTCCGCTGCGGGCCCGGTCAACTACGACCTGGCCAAGCAGTTGGCACGCCAGCAGATCGGGGACTTCACTCCCGTCGGCAAGGGCAAGGCCGACGCGGTCTCCGAGGCCGCTCATCTCGCGGAACTGTGGCTCGACGGCGCGACGACTCTTCCCGCTGGTGCGTCCAAGACGTCGGCGTGGACTCCGGTCGACTGGTTGGAGAACACGATCGACACCTGGAAGAGGCTGTGCGATCCGGTGGCCGAGCAGATTTCCGGAATGTGGACTGCCGGTCTGCCTGCCGAAGCGCAGCAGATGGCGGGACCGATGATGGGGATGCTCACGCAGATGGGCGGCATGGCGTTCGGTTCCCAGCTCGGCCAGGCGTTGGGGCAGCTGTCCAAGGAGGTTCTGACGTCGACCGACATCGGAATTCCCCTCGGACCGAACGGAGTGTCCGCGCTTCTCCCCGAGTCCATCACGGCGTTCACCGAGGGGTTGGAACAACCCGAACGTGAAGTTCTGGTGTTCCTCGCAGCCCGCGAAGCTGCGCACCAGCGCCTGTACAGCCACGTTCCGTGGCTTCGTCAGCGCGTGCTGGCGACGGTCGAGGAGTACGCACGCGGTATCAGGATGGACTTCTCGGCCATCGAGGAAGCCGCGTCGGGCCTCGACCCGGCGTCGCTGACCGATCCGTCGAAGATCGAGGAGATTCTGCAGCAGGGCGCGTTCGAGCCGCAGACGACTCCCGAACAGAAGCAGGCGCTCGAACGACTCGAGACTCTGCTCGCCCTCGTCGAAGGCTGGGTGGAGACGGTCGTCTCCGAAGCCCTCGGGGAAAGGCTGCCCGGCGCCGTGGCGCTCGCGGAAACCATTCGTCGCCGACGTGCATCCGGTGGACCGGCCGAGCAGACGTTCGCGACGCTCGTGGGCCTCGAACTTCGTCCGCGCAAGGTTCGCGAAGCAGGCGATCTGTGGCGTCGACTCACCACCGCCGCAGGGATCGAGGGACGCGACGGCGTCTGGGCCCACCCGGACCTCCTGCCGGTGTCGTCCGATCTTGACGACCCGGCCGGGTTCGTCGACGGCGTCATCGGCGGAGGGTCCAGCTCCTTCGACGACCCCATCGCTCAGCTCGAGGCCATGGAGGCTCAGGAACGAGCAGCCAAGAACAAGTCGGACGAGACGGACACGGACGACGGGGACAAGAAGGACGCGGACGAGAAGGACGGGGACGCCGGCAGCACCGGCTGATCCCGAATTCACGGTCGACGAGGGGTGTGCCGAAATTTTCGGCGCATCCCTCGTTTTGTCTCGATCGCGCTGGTGAGGCGTCCGACGGCCTGTGGATAACCCGTCCTCGACGCCGTCGACGGGGATGCGTCGTGTGCAACTCTGCGTCCATGTCCGCCCAGGAATCACCCCACTCTGCCCAGCCGGTTCCGATGCTGCGGCGGCCCAGGCTCGACGTACCGGTGTTCTCGCAACGAGACGGCACGATCCGACTCGGGTGGAATCCGGATCGGTCGTTCGTCGTCACGCCTCCGCCGGGTGTCGAGTACGACGTCCTCGTCGATCTACTGCGTCGGCTCGACGGAGTTCATTCGAGAGCCCACACGATCTGGTACGCGGGCACCGTCGGGATGTCCGCCAATGCGATGTCCACACTGCTGGCCGAGCTCGTCGAGGCAGAACTGTTGGTCGAAGGGCGTTCGCGGCCTCACGTTCCCGAGGGAACGACGCAGACCGTGGTACACGTCGTCGGACGCGGGCCGCTGGCCGACGCTGTCGTCGCGGTCCTCCCGACGTCGTCCTCGATCACGGTCCGGCGTTCCTCGTCGGGGGCGGGCAAAGTCGCGGGCTCCGCCATCACGGCCGGCGATGTCGCGGTACTCACGGACGACCTGGCCCCTGATCCACATCTCGTGACCGAGCTGGTTCGCGCCAGAACACCGCACGTGCAGGTTCGGTTGCGCGACGGCACGGGCGTGGTCGGTCCGTTCGTCATTCCGGGGACGACGAGTTGTCTCCGGTGCGCCGACCTGACCAGAGGCGGCCTCGACCCACAGTGGCCGCACATCTCCGCGCAGCTCCTCGGCAGCGTCGGGCATGCGGACAAACCCACCGTCCTGGCAGCCGCGGCGGTCGTTCTCGGACAGATACACCAGTTCGTCCGCGACCGTCGACCGTCGTTGATCGACACGACCGTCGAGATCGACCTCGGCTCGCACGTCATCGAACGGCGTCGGTGGACTCGTCATCCGCACTGCGATTGTGCCGTGTGACGAACGACGCGAACACAGGCGCTGTGGCCTGCAGTCTCGGCAGAATGTCGTCCCGTCCGACATGATGGAGGCGTGCCAGACATTCCACGCCGGGGTTCGGCCCGGACAGCCAAACTCGCGCGCATCCCGATCGGTATCGCCGGTCGGGCTGCAGTCGGTTTCGGAAAGAAGTTGGCCGGGGGGAACCGCCAGGAGATCGACTCCGATCTTGCCGCCAAAGCTGCCGAGCAGTTGTTCTCGGTACTGGGCGAGCTCAAGGGCGGTGCAATGAAATTCGGGCAAGCGTTGTCCGTGATGGAAGCCGCCGTGCCGGAGGAGTTCGCCGAACCGTACCGCGAGGCTCTCACCAAGCTGCAGGCAGACGCTCCGCCGCTTCCCGCCGCGAAGGTGCACCGGGTACTGGACAGGCAGCTGGGCACCGCCTGGCGGTCACGGTTCGCTTCGTTCGACGACACCCCGATCGCGTCGGCGAGCATCGGGCAGGTGCACCGTGCAGTATGGTCCGACGGCCGAGACGTCGCTGTGAAGGTGCAGTATCCGGGTGCAGACGACGCGCTCCGTGCCGACCTGAAGACGATGTCGCGGTTTGCCAACACCTTCAGTGCGATCTTCACCGGGGCCGACGTCAAACCAGTCCTCGACGAGTTGATCGCCCGTACGGAGGACGAACTGGACTATCGGATCGAGGCGGCGAGCCAACGTGTGTTCGCGTCGACGTTCGACGGTGACAGCCGGTTCGCTGTGCCCCGCGTGGTGGCGAGTGCACCCAAGGTGCTGGTCACCGAATGGATGAGCGGTACTTCGTTGTCGTCGATCATCGCCGACGGTTCCGTGGAGCAGCGCAATGCCGCGGGTGAGCTTCTGGTGCTTTTCGCGTTCGCTGCGCCCGCACTCGCGGGCCTGCTGCACGCCGATCCGCACCCCGGCAACTTCATGATGCTGCCCGACGGGCGTCTCGGTGTGATCGACTTCGGGGCCACCGCACCGATGCCCGACGGCCTCCCGCCGGTGTTGGGCCGGATGGTCAGGCTGGCGCGGGAAGAAAAGTTCGACGAACTGGTCGAACTGTGTACGGCCAGTGGTTTCGTGATTCCAGGTAGAACGGTGACGGCGAGGGAGATTGCCGATTACCTACGTCCGTTCACCGATCCGATCAGGACCGACTCTTTTCACTTCACCAGGTCGTGGCTGCAGAAAGCTGCTGGTACGGCAACGGAATTCGACAGTGCGCAGTTCAAGACCGCGCGGGCGCTCAACATGCCTGCCGAGCAGGTCATGATCTTCAGGGTGCTGGGCGGACTCGTGGGCATCTGCGCGCAATTGGATGCCTACGCGCCGTACATGGCCATCCTGACGGAGTGGATGCCTGGGTTCTCGGACGAGACCTGATCGGTCTCGTCCGAGAACGGGGCGGATACGCCCGTGGTGTGCAATGGATACGGCGAACACCGGATCGCATCCAGGTCACGCGACCTGCTGCTTCCGCGGCCGTCCACGCGGGCGCTTGCGGGCGATGACGACTCCCTGATCGAGAATCTCACCTCCCCATACTCCCCATGGCTCGGCACGGTCGAGTGCGGCACTCAAACACGTGCGCCGAATGGGACATTCGGCGCACAGCGCCTTTGCTCGCTCCAATTCTCCCGGTGTCTCGGCGAACCAGAGATCCGGATCGGCCACACGGCACGGCACTTCGTCGCCGAGGGTGCCGGCATTCTGGGTGTCCAACGAGGAGGTCTCGCTGGCCGGGGTCGCCTGGTCGCCGAGGTGCGTGGCCGAGTATCGCTCGGTTGCAGCATGTTCGGATCGTTCGTATCGGCATGTCGTCCGGATCGTGGCGGTTGACACGTCGGTCTCCTCTACTTTTCGTGCGGCGTGTTTACGGTTGTTCGGTATCTGAGCGAACCGGTCGGGCCGAGAAGTTCGAATTCGAGGGGACTCATCGAACGAAAAAGGCCACGGTCCGCGTATGCGGGTCCGTGGCCTGTAAGGCAAGTCGAAAGCTCTACCGAGATTTCTCTCGATATCGACTTTCGACCACGGACACCACTGCCGTACGGCGACGGCGGGCTGCGGGGGACGCCTTGGCGGCGAACCACTGGGCGGCAGAAGCTTCGGCCGCTGCAGCGGCTGGAACGACTGCTGCTGGTGCGCAGGCTGCGTCGGCCGCGAGCTGATGCGCTCCGGCGACGCGCACTGCCGCGCCCGTCGACGCGGAAGAGAAGTGAGCGGAGTTACCGAGGACGTGCATCAGCCGTGCGTCGGTCGCGGGTGCGACAGCGCTCGTGACGATCGAATTGAAAATCTTCATGTTCTCCACCTCCTACTTCCGAATCGATATGCGGACAATGTCTGTGGCACGCGGTCTCCCGCGAGCGGTGAAAACAGACTAAACCTGTTGGTCGAAACTGCACAAGTTATTTTCTACCTGCGGCTTTACATCAGTTGGTCGATGATTCCCGCACGACGGTCAGGACGTCCTCACCGAAACGTTCCAACTTCTTCGCGCCGATCCCGGGAATGGCCACGAGACCGCGGTCGTCCTGTGGTTGCTGCTCCGCGATGGCCGTGAGCGTCGTATCGCTGAAGACAACGTAGGCAGGCACTTTCAGCTCCCGCGATTTGTCCAACCTCCATGCCTTCAACGCATCGAGCAGAGCAACATCGACGTCCGTCGGGTGACTTTCGCAGCGACCGAGCATGGTCGCCGCCGTTCCGATCAACGGTTTGCCGCACAACCTGCACTTGGGTCCGGACTTCTTGGTCGTCGGAGTGGCGATGCGTGATGCGGGTGAATCCTCGGGAATCAACCCGTTGAGAAAACGCGACCGACGCCTGGATTTGCGACCGCCCTCGTTGCGCGCGAGCGCCCAGGACAGATGCAGATGCTCGCGCGCACGAGTGACGCCGACGTACAGCAGCCGCCGTTCCTCTTCGATCGCGGCGTCGTTGTTGGCACTCGGGTCGCTGCCGAGCGCATGCGAAATGGGCAGCGTGCCGTCGGCGAGTCCGACGATGAAGACAGCGTCCCACTCGAGACCCTTCGCTGCATGCAGCGACGCCAACGTCACACCCTGGACGACCGGTGGATGCCGCGCCTCGGCGCGGGCCGCCAGTTCACCGAGCAGACGATCCAGATCCAGCGCCGGATCCTGCGCCAACAATTCTTCGGTGACCTGTACCAGCCCGCCGAGCGACGCCCACTTCTCCCGCGCCTGCGCACCCGTCGGCTCCGTCGACGTCAAACCGAGCGGCGCCAGTACAGCTCGCACCAGCGACGGCAGGCCGTCGCCGTACTTGGACTCGTCCGGCAGATCGTCCCTACCGGCGGCGCTGCGAAGCGCCGAAATACCCTGCCGCACTTCAGGTCTGTTGAAGAACCCTTCGCCGCCACGGACCTGGTACGGAATCTGCAACTCCGTCAGAGCCTGCTCGTGCGCCTCCGATTGCGCGTTGATGCGGTAGAGCACCGCGATCTCCGCGGGCGCGACACCCTTGCCGATCAACCTCTTGATCGCCCGAGCGACACCGTCGGCCTCGGCCGGCTCGTCGTCGTACTCGAAGAACTCCGGTTCTGGGCCTGCCGGGCGTTGCCCGATCAACTGCAGCCGGGTCCCGGCGATCCGCCCGCGCGCTGCACCGATCACCCGGTTGGCGAGCGACACCACCTCGGGAGTCGATCGGTAGTCACGCTCGAGACGCACGACGGTGGCGTCGGGAAAGCGTCGCGAGAAATCCAGTAGGTATCGCGGGGTCGCGCCGGTGAACGAGTAGATCGTCTGATTCGCATCACCGACGACCGTCAGGTCGTCACGCTCACCGAGCCAGGCATCGAGCACACGCTGCTGCAGAGGCGTCACGTCCTGATACTCGTCCACCACGAAGCAGCGGTACCGCTCACGGAACTCGTCGGCGACGGCAGAATGCTCCTCGAGCGCAGCAGCGGTGTGCAGCAGCAGGTCGTCGAAATCCAGCAGCATTCCGTCGCCGCCGTGCGACTTCAAATCCTCGTACCCGGCGTAGACCGAGGCGACCTTCGCAGCATCCATCGGCACCTCCCGGCGCAGCCGCGCGGCCACTGCCGGGTAGTCCTCGGGTGCGATCAACGAGCCCTTCGCCCATTCGATCTCACCGGCCAGATCGCGCACGGAGTCCGTCGACGTGGACACTCCGGCGCGGTGCGCCGACTGGCTCACCAGGGCGAACTTCCGATCCAGAAGCTGCCAGCCCGTGTCCCCGACCACCTGAGGCCAGAAGTACTTCAGCTGCCTCAGCGCAGCAGCGTGGAACGTGCGGGCCTGCACGGACGGGCCCTCACCACCGACACCCAGTTCTCTCAACCGGCCGCGCATCTCCCCCGCGGCCCTCGCCGTGAAGGTCACTGCGAGGACTTGCCCGGCCGACACGTGACCGGCGTCGACGAGGTGTGCGATGCGCCTCGTGATGGTCCTCGTCTTGCCGGTACCGGCACCGGCGAGAACGCAGACGGGGCCTCGTGGGGCCGACACCGCGGCCGACTGTTCGGGATCCAACCCGGCGGTCATCGAATCCACAGACATGGTCTCCATCTTGTCAGGGGGTGCCGACACACCCGTCATCCCGTCTGCCGCCTCGGACTCCGCCGGTGCTCACTCGACCGACGGAACAACACATTCGGCATCGGTGTTGAATCGTCTCGTGACTACCACCGAGAACTCAGCACCCGAGTCCCCCGCGGCACTGACCGTCTACTCCACGACGTGGTGCGGTTACTGCAGGCGTCTGAAGACCCAGCTCGACGAAGCCGGCATCGCGTACGCCGAGATCGACATCGAGGAAGATCCGAAGTCCGCCGAGTTCGTCGGCAGCGTCAACGGCGGCAACCACGTCGTCCCGACCGTTCTGTACGCCGACGGCTCGACCGCGACCAACCCGTCACTCGCCGCCGTCAAGAGCGCACTCGGACTCTGATGCCACGCGTGGCGGGTCGGACGCGGTAACGACGCTGCGCAACCTAACCGGCGGAGCCCGCCCACGCTTCGAGCATGCCCCGGGCGATCGAGATCGAGCCCGGCAACAGAAGCCGTGAGTCGGAGTCGGCGGCCCAGTCGCCGACTTCGAGAGCCGCTCGGACCTCGCTGCGGTCGAACCAGTGCGCCTCGGCGATCTCACCGTCCACGAAGTTCAGCGGAACCTCGGGATCGGCGACGGCGGAGAACCCGATCATCACCGACCGCGGAAACGGCCACGGCTGACTGCCGAGGTACGTGATGTCGGAGACGGTGATGCCGACTTCCTCGCGGATCTCCCGTAGGACGCAGGTCTCGAGCGATTCGCCCGCTTCGACGAAGCCCGCGAGGACCGAGAATCGACGCTCCGGCCACGCCGGAGCCCGGGCCAGGAGGACCTTGTCCGCTCCGTCGTGCACGAGGCAGATGACCGCGGGGTCCGTGCGGGGAAACTCCTCGTGGCCGTTGGACGTGCTGACACGCGACCACCCGGCCGCCGACGGAGTCGTCGCTGCGCCGTCGAGCGCACTGAAGCTTGCACTCGCATGCCAGTTCAGGATCGCGAGCGCGCTCGTCAGGATCGACAGCTGGGTCGCGTCCAGACGCTCACCGATGGTCCGAAGGTCCCCCAGCTCGCCGGTCAGAGCCCCGACGCGCTGCGCCCACAGATGACGTCCGTCGTCGATGCCGAGAAACACGGCGTCCAGCGCGGGTTCCGAACCGAGGTCCGTCGCATCGACGTACACCAGAGAATCGCCCTCGACCCGGAGCCTTCCTCGGTGATCGACCTGCAGTACCTTCGCCGTCGGCCAGCCGCTGCGCAGCGCGTCGGTGTTCTTTCGAAGTTCCTCGGCTCGATCGAGTGGCGAGCGGGACAACAACGGTGGAGAAGCGAGTTCGAATCGTGGCACCACTGAACCCTACTGCGCCCGCTCGGACGCTCGTCCGACCGCGTGGACTGGATCGTCCGCGCGTTCACTCCCCTACGCGGCGGATGTAGAGGAGACGATCCGATGCCTCGACGGCGTCGACCTCGGGCGATCCGACGCGGTACAGCTTGCCTCCGCGTACGACGCCCAACACGATGTCGGTGAGGTGCCGCGGCGACCCGCCCACCTCGTCGCGCTCGACTTCGCGCTCGGCGACAGCGAATCCTGCCTCCGGCGTCAGGAGATCCTCGATCATCTCCACCACGCTCGGCGTCGAGGTAGCGATGCCGAGCAGACGTCCTGCGGTCTCCGAGGACACCACCACCGAGTCCGCACCCGACTGCCGAACCAGGTGAGTGTTCTCGGCCTCTCGTACCGACGCGACGATCTTGGCCTTCGGCGCGATCTCGCGCGCGGTGAGCGTCACCAGCACCGCGGTGTCGTCGCGGTTGGTGGCGACGATGATCGCTGCGGCGTGCTGTGCGCCGGTCAATCGCAACACGTCCGACTTGGTTGCGGAACCGTGCACCGTGACCAACCCCATGTTGGACGCGGAATCGAGGACCGTCTGGTCCGTGTCCACGACGACGATCTCCGACGCGGGAACACCGTCCCCGAGCATGGCGTCGACCGCGGTGCGGCCCTTCGTTCCGAAACCGATGACCACGGTGTGATTGCGCACGCTGCGCCTCCATCGCTGAATTTTGAATGCCTGCCGGGAACGCTCCGTGAGAACCGCGAGCGTCGTGCCGACCAACAAGATGAGGAAGAAGATTCGAAGTGGTGTGATCACCAGAATGTTGACGAGGCGGGCCGACGGCGCGATCGGGGTGATGTCGCCGTATCCGGTCGTGGACAACGAGACCGTCGCGTAGTAGAGCGCATCGAGGAAGGACAGTTCGTTGTCCTGAGCGTCCCGATACCCGTCGCGGTCCAGGTACACGATCACCGCGGCCAGCAGCAAGGCCGCGAGCGCGATGAGGATGCGCCGATAGATCGCGCGCCACGGGCTGCTCTGCAACTCCGGGACCCGCAGAACACCCACCAACGCGAAGTCCGGCTTGTCGGTCAGCGTGTCGCCCGCACTCAAGCGGGCACGCAATCTACCAGCCACGTTTCCTTCTCTGCTCTCGTCGCATCTGCACTCGTCGCAGCCCGTTCGTTCACCGCAACGGTCCGGCTGGCAGCCTAACCCCAATCCGCGATTTCGCTCGTGCCGACGCGTCGACCACTGTCGTCGCAGCTTGTGGCACGGTGTAGCCATGACACAGCGCACGAGTCACGCCGCGGCCGCACGACTCGCCGTTCTTCTGGGCGGCGCGGGGGTCCTCCACTTCGTCACCCCCCAGTTCTTCGACATGCAGGTACCCCGCGCTCTTCCGGGCAAGGCGCGCACGTACACGCAGGTGTCGGGAATCGCCGAGCTCGCCGTGGCCGGTGCAGTGGCCGTTCCGGCGACACGGCGCCTCGGTGGCGGGCTCGCTGCAGCGCTCTTCGTCGCGGTGTTTCCCGCGAACATCGACATGGCGCGCAGGTTCGTGAGCAACCCCAAGACCTCCCCCGTCGTCAAAGCCGCTGTGCTGGCCCGTCTTCCGCTCCAGATTCCACTGGTGACCGAAGCCCTGAAGGTACGACGACTGTCCTGACGCTCACGATCTCTCGCCGAACTCGATGTCCCGGGTGCCGTCGATGAGGGTCGCGAGTTGCCCGGCGTCGGGCAGGTCGTTCGGAGCGATGGTCCGGCCGCTGCGCACGTAATGGAACGCTGCACGCACACTATCCAGAGGAACGGGCTCCGCAGTCGACGCGGACATCAGTTCGGCCCACGCGATGCGATACGCAGCGAGCTGCATGACCACCGACTTCTCCTCGGCGACAGTCGGCTCCTGACCCGTCTTCCAGTCGATGACGGTCCATCCACCGTCCGAATCGGCGAACACCGCATCGATCCGGCCCCGAAGTACCGTCCCGGCAACGGACGTCTCGAACGGGACCTCGACCTCGATCGGACTACGAAGCGACCAGTCGGAGTCGAGGAAGGCCTGCTGCAACGTCTCGAGATCGACATCGGCGGAGGCACCCGTGTCCGCCGAACCCGGTAGCTCGTCGAGATCCAACAACCTCGTCGCCCCGAAGCGTCGCTCGATCCAGGCGTGGAACGCTGTGCCTCGACGCGCCAGAGGGTTGGGAGGAAACGGCAACGGTCGACGAAGTCGCGACGCCAACGCGTCGGGATCTGCGGCTAGATCGACGAGCTGACTCACCGAGAGGTTCTGCGGCAACTCCACATCCACCCTGGTGTGCATACGCTCCTCTCGTTCGGCGAGCAGAGCATCGACGTCGGCAGCCCAGTTCTCCGGATCGGATTCGTCGTCGTGCCCGGAAGGCTGCGACGTGTCCACGCTCAGGACCGCCCTCACTCCACGCTCCACGGCGTCGCGGCGCAGCCCCAGCGGATCTCGCGGCCACAGGGCAGAATGAGGCTGGGCCGCAAGCGGATTCTCCGATCCGTCCTCGGGCGCGGCGTCCCAATGATCGACGACGCCGACAGGGCGGCCGCGATCGGAGCCGTCGTCGAGGACGGCCCGCACCTCACTGAGGAAGTCGGACGGTCCGCGCGGTTTGCTGCTCGTCTCGTCCCAGTGGTGACCCGAGACGAACAGGACCCGTTCCGTCCTGGTGAGCGCTACGTAGAACAGGCGGCGGTCCTCGGCCAACCGGCGACGTGCCAGCGCGTCCTTGTGCCGGTCGATGGCGTCGGCGAGGTCCTTACGGTTGTGCACGTCGTCGAGTTCCAGAAGGGGGACTCCCTCGGACATCCGACCGCTGTCGTCGGCGACCGATCTGTCTCCGCGCAGTGTCGGCGGAAGCTCCGCCATCGCGCCGAGCCAGGTCGATGCAGCCGTCGACGACGGAAAAACACCCTTGGACACGTGAGGGACAGCGACGACCTCCCATTCGAGGCCCTTCGCCGAATGCACGGTGAGTACCTGCACTCGGTGCGGCGCCACCTCGATCTCCCCTGGTGCAAGTCCGTCCTCGACGGTCTCCGCGGCGGCGAGAAAGGCAAGGAAACCGGTGACCGTCGCGCTGGGATTGTCGGCGTAATCGGCCACCACAACCGCGAATTCGTCGAGGTGCTCGCGGCCGACCACTCCGACGGCGGACATCGGCGTACGAGCCTGGGCTTCGATTCCGATGCCCATCGACCGCTCGATGTCGGCCACGAGCTCCGTCAGAGGCTGACCGATTCGATCCCGTAGTGCATGCACCTCGGCGGCGAGCGCGGAAATCCTCGCGAATCCGCTCTCCGAATAGCGCTCCTCCGGACCGGGGTCGGCGATGGCGTCCGCCAATCCGGCGTCCTCCGAATGCTCACCCGGTAGCGAACTTTCGAGCGCGGCATCGAGCGCCGCCACATCGTCGACTCGGCCCGGTGTTCCGTGGCCGGAGCGAATTCCCAGTTCCCGCATACGCCGCGACAGAGCACGAAGGTCGGCGGCACCGATCTGCCAACGCGAACCGGTGAGGACACGCATGGCCGCACTTCCCGCCATCGGGTCCGCGACCAGTCGGAGCATCGCGATGACGTCGGCGACCTCCGGGACGTGCAGCAAGCCACCGAGTCCGACCACCTCGACCGGAAGACCCCGGGCGCGTAGTGCATCGGCTATCGGTTCGGCGTCGGCGTTCCTACGCACCAACACCGCCGCCGTCGGAGGCAACCGATCCTCGGCGAGCGCCGATCGATACTCCCCGGCGATGCTGTCCGCGACCCACTCGCGCTCGTCGAGCACCGTCGCCGACAACGCAATCCTCACGTCACCGGGCTCCACCCCCGGCCGCGGCCGAAGCGTCGGTACCGACACGCCAGTCTCCGGGTCGCTCCTGCCGGCTCCGCTCCCAGCCCCCGGGTCGCTCCTGCCGGCTCCGCTCCCAGCCCCCGGGTCGCTCCCGCCGGCTCCGCTCCCAGCCCCCGGGTCGCTCCCGCCGGCTCCGCTCCCAGCCCCCGGGTCGCTCCCGCCGGCTCCGCTCCCAGCCCCCTCACGGAGCGGCGTCGTGATTCGATTCGCGAGTTCGAGCGCTTCGGCAGGATTGCGCCAGCTGGTCAGTAGTTCGAGCCTGGGTGCGGGTGCGCCGCTCGACTGCGGGAAATCGGTTGCGAACCGCGGGAGGTTGGCCGCCGAGGCACCTCGCCATCCGTAGATCGACTGCATCGGATCACCGACCGCCGTCAATGCCAGAGTGGCATCGGATCCTCGACCGAACAACGAGGACAACAGGACTCGCTGTGCATGGCCCGTGTCCTGATACTCGTCGAGTAGCACCAGCCGGAACCTGCTCCGTTCGGACCTGCCCACGTCCTGGTGTTCGGCCGCGACCCGTGCCGCGAGCGACATCTGACTGCCGAAGTCGAGCGCACCCTCGCGACGCAGTGTCTCGGCGAGCCGCTCGACCAGTGGCAACAACGCAACACGTGCGTGCTGCGCATCGACGATGTCCAGCAGGGCCTTCGCCGGACCGCCTCGTTGCTTGGGACCGGGGCCGAGGGTGTGGACCAGTCGATCGAGCTCCAGGTGCGCGCCGCGGAGGGCGTCGGGCGCGACCAGATGCTCGGCGAGCTGACCCGACAGCGCAAGAACCGCCTCGGTGATCGACGTGGGGTTGCGTTCGGTGTCCAGGTCGCCGTCCCACGTGCTCACCACCCGATGCGCCAACTGCCACAGTTCGGTCTCCGACAGGAGTGTGGCCGAGGGCTCGATCGGGAGCAAGAGTCCGTGCTCGGTCAACAGCCGCCCCGCGTACGAGTGGTACGTACTCACTTCCGGCTCACCGCTCAGAATTCGTTCTCGCAGAGCGAGACTGGGATCGAGTTCTCGAACGATGTCGGAACCGGCGAGCCGCGCGAGGCGGGCCCGGATTCGCGAAGTGAGCTGCTGCGCGGCCTTTCGTGTGAACGTGAGGCCGAGCACGGCGTCGGGGTCGACGAATTCGTTGGCGACCATCCAGACGACGCGCGCAGCCATGGTCTCGGTCTTGCCCGCTCCCGCTCCTGCGACGACGAGCGTCGGCCCGAGCGGGGCCGAGATCACTGCCGCCTGTTCTGCTGTCGGCGGATGCTTCTGCCCCAGCGCCCGAGACAACTCGATCGGATCGATCCGTGCGTCGCGAACGGAACGTTCGAGCCGTGTGCCGGTTTTGGTGACCGTACTCAACTTTCGGTGACCTGCCTTCCGGTTTCCTGCGCCGGGCAACTGGACTTCACCGGGCAATGCCTGCACCCGTCGTTCACGAATGCCTCGAAATACGGGCCTTGCGTCGCCGACGCCGCGGCGTGAACCGTGTCGCGCCACTCGGCCAACTTCTCCGGCGTCGGCGCTTCCTGGATACGCTGCGTCGCACCGTCCTGTTTGTGGGGCTTGGCGACGAAGACCAACCGTGCTCCGCCCGGCTCGCCCGCCGGCTCTCCTTCGATGGCGCCGGCCGCGGCCGCCACCTGGTAGGTGGCCAACTGATTGTGAGAGCGCGCGTCCTCCTTGGACATGACCGTCTTGGCCGTCTTGACGTCGATGATCACCGGCCGACCGTCAGGGTCGTGCTCGAGCCTGTCGATTCGTCCACGGAGCGCTACGGACGGTTCGTCGTCGGTCCGCGCCGGGAGCACACCGTCGACTGCTACCTCCACCCCTGCTTCGGTGAGCTCACCTCGGGTTCCACTGAGCCATCTCTCGAAGGTGTCCAGCATCGCTCCGGTGCGATCCAACTCGTGACGCGAGAACCACTGCGAGCCGAGATCCACCGCATCCCAGGCTGTTTCGAGAGCACGCCGGACCTGCTCCGGAGGCATCTTTCCGGCAACCGCCTGAACGAGAGTGTGCACGAGAGTTCCCGTCACCGCGTGGGTGTTGGCGCCGTCGTTGCCGCCGTGGCGGTCCAGCATCCACCGGAGCGGGCATGTGGTGAGCTGCTCCACGGTGGACGGCGACAGCGGTACCGGGCCGTCACCGAGTGTCCACAGCGGAGCGTCGGTACTGGTACCCGCAACTCCGAACCACTCGCGTGGGTGTGCGCCCTTCACCCCAGCGTCGGCCAGCCTGGCCAGTTGCCGCGCGGCGCGGGCGTGCTTCTGCGGGTCGTGTTCGGCGACATCGGCGTCGCACACGACTCTGCGGAGCTCGGCGACCAACATGGGCAGAGCGAGTACTCGTGCCGCAGGCTGCGGCACCTCGGGAACCTGCTCCAGCTCGTCCGCATCCTCGTTACCTCGAAGTTCGTCGAGAAAGCGCGACCGAACCAGATCGGTGTCACCCGTCGAGGAGTCCACTGCAGTGACCAGCAGAGTCGACCGCGCTCGACTGCATGCGACCAGAAACAACCGTCTCTCGTCCGCGAGCAGAGGCGCCGTCTTGGACAACGTTCCGTCCGACGTCACGTCGTCGGCGACTCCGGACGCGAGATCGACGAGGGATTCCGTTCCCAACAAGCTGCCGCGAGCCCGGAGACCTGGCCACAAGCCCTCCTGCACACCGGCTACAGCCACGAGATTCCACTCCCGGCCCGCTGCCGAGTGTGCGCTCAGTACGGTCACGGCATCCTTGGGGACAGCACCTGCCATGCCATTCGACGTCGGAATCTGTTGTTGCGAAATGTATTCGACGAACCCGGCGAGCCGCGCCTGCGGCAGACGATCGACGTATGCGGCTGCGCTGTCGAACAGGGCGACGACGGCATCGAGATCACGGTCCGCCTGAGCACCGGCCGATCCTCCACGAGCCGACGCCGCCGACCACCGCCGCTCGAGCCCGGAGGCCTGCCACGCAGCCCACAGCACGTCCTCGACTCCACGTCCGCGGCGTGCGACGGCGTTGGCCTTGCGCACCACACCGAGCACGCGGCGCAGCGGAGCCGCCTCCACGTCGGACAACTGGGCCATCCACCGAGAACGGTCCGTCTCGGGGGCGGGGTCGCTACCGGAGTGCGATCGAACTCCGGTGATGGCCTGCCGCAGCAGCTCTGCCGAATCCCGCTCCCCTCCCGAGGCCAGCTCCACACGCCGGACACCGCGGCGGAGGCGTCGAAGTGCCACCGGATCCGCGCCGCCGACCGGACCCGACAGCAGAGCGAGCGCGTCCTCACCGTCGAAGGTCGGGTCCACCAGGGCGCGCACCACGAGCAGTAGACCGACGGCGCCGTGCTGACGATGCAGCGGAAGTTCCGACGCCGGCGTCAGGATCGGGACCCCCGCCGCCTGCAAGGCTCGGCGCAGCGGCGCGATGACGCGGGGAACGGACCGTACGACCACGGCCATCGCGGACCACGGCATGCCGTCGACGAGGTGCGCGCGCCGCATCGTGTCCGCGATCAGCGCCGCTTCCTTCGCGGCCGACGGCAGCACCTGCACGAGCGCTCGGGCGTCGCCGTACTGCGCGGACGCCACTGCCTCCGGGGCGCGGTGCCGACCGATGCCGGGTAGACGCCCGCTGATCCTCGCGGTGACAGCAGCGACTGCGGGTGCGCTGCGGAAATTTCGGTCGAGCATCACGTGTCGCTCGGACCCGGCGTCGGCGAGGTCGGCCAGAAAGGACGGGTCGGCGCCGCGGAAGGTGAACACCGATTGATCCGGGTCTCCGGCGATCACCGTCGATTCCGTGCGGCTACCGATCAACCGAACCAGCTGTGCGGCTTGCGGATCCAGATGCTGCGCATCGTCGACGACGAGGTGTCTGATGCGGGCGCGCTCGGAATGAAGAAGATCGGGGTCGGTGGCGAACGCCATCAGTGCACTGCCGATGAGTTCGGCAGCGTCCAGCCCGGGTGCCGACGCGCCTGCCGCCTCGACTCCGACGGCTCCGCGCAGCAGCATCGCTTGCTCGTACCGCGCGGCGAACTTTCCGACGGCCATCCACTCCGGACGCGCGTGCTTACGACCCAGTTTCACCAGATCCTCCGGACCGATCCCGCGTTCTGCCGAACGCAGCATGAGGTCGCGTACCGCGGTGACGAACCCCGCCATGCCGAGCGCGGGACGCAATCGGTCCGGCCAGTCCTGGGCTCCGTCCTCGAGGTCGCCGCGCAGCATCTCGCGGACGACGGCGTCCTGTTCGGCGCCGGTGAGCAGCCGAGGGGGCGGGTTGCCGTGAATGGCCGCCTGCAGGCGCAGCACAGCGAAGGCGTAGGAATGTACCGTTCGTACCAGGGGCTCCCGTGTTGCGCGCACGGCGTGCTCACCGGCGAACAATCCCCCGGTGATCTGCTGACGCATCGCGGTGGCCGCGCGCTTCGACTGAGTCAGCACGAGGACCGCTTCCGGGTCACCGGCGACGATCCGCGACACCGCATAGTCCGCGACCAGGGAGGACTTACCAGTACCCGGACCTCCGATCACCTGCCACGGCTGCCAGGCGGGTGCGCCGTCCACCGCGGCGGACACGGCGTCGGTCCTCCCGGCGAGCATGTGCGCCGCAGAACCCGTCCACGTCCGGGGCGGTACGGCGACCTTCGGTGCCCGCACGAGGGTGGCCGCAGCGGCGTGCCTACCCCCGTGGTGGGTACCGCTCCGACTGTCCGAACTCATTGCTCGATTGGATCATGGGCCACCGACATGTCGTCCCCGCCCCGAAGTGCTCGCCGGGACCCGCGGTCACCTCGAGGCGGCGACGAAGTCGTCGTAGCGGCTCTGCGCCGTCGCCTCGCTTCCGACGTCGCCGACGTTCCCGTCGATCAGGGCGCGGAGATCGCGCACCAACCAGTACACGGCGAACGGGTGACCCGCGAACCACATGTCACCGTTGACCTCGACGGCTCGGTCCCCTGTTGCCTCGGCGAAACCCGGTGTCCGCCGGACATTCTCCGCCGAGTAGACCCCCTCGTCGAACACGGCCACGATATCGGCGTTCTGGCTCGGCAGCACTTCGGGCGACAGGGCCGTCCACGGGCCTCCCGTTCCGCCGGTCGACGGGTCTGCTTGCATCGGTGGTGCACTGATACCCACCTCGGCAGCGAGAATCGACGACGGAGCCGTGGGAGCCGCGACGGCCAGGATGTCGGAGCTGTTCATCAGAACCGACAGCGACACCGGATGGGCAGCCACATCACTGCGCAGAGCGTCGATGTCGGAATCCAGAACCGATTCGAGGCGCGCCGCGTCGTCGTCACGGTCGAACACGCCGGCCGTGAACGCCAGCGACTCCCGCCATGGCGTCGCGTACGGCATCGGGACTGTCGGGACGGTCTCGGAGATCGCGCGGTACAGGGTGTCGTCGCCGTAGTCACTCGAGACCACGAGGTCCGGATTCTGCGCAAGCACGTCCTCGGTGGGAGGCGCGCCCGTCGGGGGTACCTCGATGACCTCCGAACCCGCCTGCGCACTCAGCCGATCGCCGATGGGGGAACCGAACCCGGTGAACACGACGGCAGGCACCACCCCCACGGCCAGCAAACTCATCGCCGCGTACTCGTCGGTCGCGACGATGCGCTGCGGATGCACGGGCACTTCGGTGGTCCCGTAGGAGTGGTCGACAGTTCGCGTCGACTCCTGGCCGGAGATGTCGGTGGTCGACGAACACCCTGCGACGAACAGAGTTCCGATCACCGCGGCGGTGAGTGCGGCAAAGACCTTCACCCGTTGTTCTCCTGCTCGATCCCGAGCTTCTGCTGTGTCACTGTCACTTCCTCGTTCCGTGGTTTCTCGTTCTGTGATTTCTTGTTGTTCAGGGTCCATCCGGCCGCATCGGTGCGATCGCGGAAGAAGCTGGAGTACAAGCCGTCTCGTCCGATGAGCTCGTCGTGTGTGCCGATGTCCTCTACCGTTCCATCACCGAGTACCACGATTCGGTCTGCACCGCGGACGGTCTCGAGCCGGTGCGCGATGACGATGACAGTCCGTCCCGTCGACAGTTCTCGGATCGCTGCGCCCACGGCTGCCTCGTTCTCCGCGTCGAGCGCGGCCGTTGCTTCGTCCAGGAGGACGATGGGCGCGTTTCTCACCAGCGCACGGGCTATGGACACGCGCTGCCGCTGACCGCCGGAGAGCAACGCGCCGCCTTCGCCTACTCGTGTGTTCCATCCTTCCGGCAATTCGGCGACGACCGAATCGAGCCGAGCCGCGCGGGCCGCAGCGTGGATCTCCGCGTCGGATGCGGTCGGGTTGCCCAGGCGCACGTTCTCGAGGATCGTGGCGTCGAACAGATACACGTTCTGGAACACCATTGCGATCATGCTCGCAAGCGACGACGACGCCATGTCTCGCACGTCGACACCGCCGATACGGACGGCGCCGTCGTCGGTGTCCCAGAACCGCGCAACCAGCCGGGTGAGCGTCGATTTTCCGGAACCGGACGGGCCGACCAGCGCCGTCACCGTGCCTGGTTCGCAGCGAAAGCTGACCTCACGCAACACTGGGCGCTCGTCGTATCCGAATGTGACGCTGTCGAATTCGACCGAAACGCCAACCGCAGAACCCGCGGAGTCACCGACAGAGACCGGACTCGGCTCCTTCGGATAGGCAGGCTCGGGAAGTGGCTCGGCGTCGAGGACGGCCGTGACACTGTCGAGGGCAGTGTCGGCGAGCCTCAGACCCGATGCGTACGCGCCGAGCAGCGACAGCGGTTCGACGAACCTCACGGCAAGAAGCATGACGACGACCGCGTCGGCGGTCTGCAGCTCGCCGCCGAGCGCAAGGTAGGTCGTCACGACGAGCACGAGCACCAAGGTGAGTCCCACTGTTGCGACGAACCTCGCGAGAGGAGCGTTCTGCCGGTCCAGACTTGCCCGAGTCGACACCCTCGAGGCGTCGATGGTCCGGTTCAGCTCGTCCCAGCCGTCGGTGAGCCTTCCCGACGCTCGCAGCACCGGTTGCAGGCGTGCGAACTCGAGAACACGCTCGGAGACCTCGGTGTGGATGCGCTCCTCGCGATCGTGTTCGGGGCCGACGATGGTCTTGATGCGACGGAAGAAGAAGTACAGCAACGGTATCGGGAGGATCATCACGGCCGCGACCCGCCAGTCGACGAATGCGGTGACGATCACCACGGTGGCAGGCGTCGTGACCGCCACGGTCAGTTGCTGCAGGAACACCGACGGCACGCTCATCAAGTTCTGCAGAGACGTGGACATGATCGCCGAGACCTGCCCGGCACGCGGACCGGTGAACCATCCGAGCGGCAGAGTGGTCACGTGCGCTCCGATCTTTCTCATCAGCGCATCGGTCATCGCGTCGATACCGACGTAGAACCCCACGTTGGATGTCACGATCAGTGCCGCCCCCGACGCCGCGGCACCGACAGCGGCGATCACGATCCACCCGACCGGGACCTTCCCGTCGAACAGGGATCGGAGAATCGGTACGAGGGCGCCGAACACCAGCCCCTGGGTGACACCGACGATCGAGTATCCGACGACCAGGCCACGCAGCCCGCTCGGCCTGTCCAGCAACGCATCCGTGCGGCCGATCATCGTGCGCCTGCTGCAACACGCATCTGGCGGTAGCGCCCGCCGAGAGCGTCGAGCTCGTCGTGCGTGCCTTGTTCCACTACACGTCCGCCTTCCAGTACGACGATCGAATCCGCGTCGCGAATCGTCTCGAGTCGATGAGCGATCACCAGCACGGTCCGTCCGGCGACCAGGGTCGACAATGCGCGTTGAATTCTGGCTTCGCTGTGAGGATCGGCATGTGCGGTCGCCTCGTCGAGAACCAGGATCTTCGCGTCCTGCAACACAGCTCGGGCGATCGTGATGCGTTGCAGCTCACCGCCGGACAGCCCGGACCCGCTCGAGCCGAGAACGGTGTCGTAGCCGTCGGGCAGTTCGGTGATGCGGTCGTGGATGTAGGCCGCACGTGCGGCAGCCTCGACGGCATCGTCACCGGCCTCCGGACGGGCAAGCCGAATGTTCTCGCGCACCGTGTCGCGGAGCACCTGCGCGTCCTGGAAGACGACAGCGACGTCGGACAGGAGTTGTGCCTGATCGATGTCCCGGACATCGACACCCCCGATCCGGACGGCTCCGCCGGACACGTCCCAGAACCTCGGGACCAGCCGCGCCACGGTGGTTTTCCCCGACCCCGACGGACCGACGAGCGCGGTGACGGTACCTGGTTCCATCACCAGGTTCACTGCGCGGAGTGCCACGTGCGCGTCGGGGCCGTCCCCGTACGCGAACACCACGTCGCTGAATTCCACCGAGGACCCGACGGGTGACGCCGGGTGTTCGGACGGCGGCAGCGGCGGTGTGGCCAGGACTGTCCCGACGTGAGCCGCGGCGACACTCGCGCTGCTGATCGACCCTGCGATCTGAGTCAGGTTCATGAACGGCCCCGGCAGACCCACTCCCACCGCGAGGAACGGCAACAGATCCACCGGCTCGAGCGAGTCCGAGGCGACGAGCACCGATCCGGTGGCGAGAATCCACACGATCAGGACAGCGGGCGAATACAGCACCGTGAGCACGGTCACCGGGCCACCGGTGCCCTTCATCCACGTCCGGCAGATGTCGGTCAACCGATCGACCGATGACGTGAAACGCGAGAACACCTCTGTTCCGCGTCCGTACGCTTTGACGACCTCGATACCGTCGACCAGTTCCACGGTGGATCGGGCGGCGTCGGCAAGTGCAGTGTTGTAGGCGCCCATGTACTTCCGAAATGTCGTGCGCATGGGCGGGCTGACCAGAATGAACGCGATCACGACGAATCCGACGACGAGAGCAGCCATTCGCCAGTCGACGAGAAACAGGTAGATCGACGCGACGACGGGGGTGACGACGGTTCCCGCGAGCTCGGCGACCGAGTGAGCGACGATGACGTGCATACGCTTGACGTCGTCGGAGACTGCCTTGTCCACCTCGGACGACCCGGCGTCGCCGAACCAGCCGAGCGGTGCAGCGGCGAGTACCTCGACGATGGATCGACGGGTGATGGCCCGAAAATCCGCGTCGGCGTAGTGACACAGCACCGTGGCGACGCCGTAGAGGAGGATTCGAGCTACCGCACCACCGATGCCGACGAGGGTCCACCACCACACGGCGTCGGGGTCTGCGCCGAGCAGTGACCTGCCGGCCTCGGCGACTGCAACGAAGGGCACCACTGCGGCTGCGCCGGAGAGTGCGGCCAGTACGGCGCCCGCGACCAATCGACCGCGGACCGGCCGCAGAAAATCGAGAAGCGAAACAGAGGGGGGATTCATGCGCACCCGTCTACTATTGGATCACTGATCTAATTCTGAAGGGAAAGGTACCAGTGCCGGGAACGGAACGTAAAGGCTCTCGTTCGCAGAACAAACGCACCTATCGAACCGGGATGACAGCGGAGCTGATCGTCGGCGAAGCGGTGGCTCTGACGCGAGTCCACGGCCTCGACGGCTGGACGAGCAGGCAGCTGGCGACAGCGCTGGACACGTCACTGTCGGTGATCGCCCACCACGCGGGAGACAGGGCCGCGCTGTGCGCGGCTGTCGTCGACCGTGTCTCGTCGTCCGTATCCGTTCCACCGGAGGAACTTTCGTGGCGGCCGTGGCTCACCGAGCTCCTGCTTAACGTGCGTCACGCCTTCGCGCGACATCCTGGAGTGGCGCAGTGGAGCCTGTTGCACGGGCCGGTGACCCCGGCGATCGCACCGATACTGGAGGCTGCGGTGTCGAAGCTGATCGATGCCGGATTCGGCGACGCTGCGGCGCCCGCGTACACGGTCGCGTTCACGATGTGCGTCTCGCACGTGGCACTGGCGGACGCCCGGATGATGTCCGGTCCCGATCATCGTGCGATGCTCGGCAACCTGCCGCCCGCGGACGAACGAGGTCGCGGACTGGGCGCGGTGGCCGACATGATGGAACGTTTCGCGGCGGACAACGGTGCCGAGGAGCACTTCAGGTACGCACTGGACTGCGTTCTCGACGGCATCGAAGCTCACCGTGCTCGCCTGCACCGCGCCGTCCGCAGCTCGAGTGAAGCCGTCGAAGCGAGCAGCAGAATACCGGGTACGGCATAGTTGAGCCGTGCCGAAGTTGAACTCTTACACGTACGGTCCCGCCGACGGACCCGAAGTTCTCGCTGTTCACGGAATGACGGGACACGGCGCACGCTGGGCGCACCTGGCCCACCAGCATCTCGCCGATGTTCGCGTGCTGGCTCCCGATCTCGTCGGCCACGGCCGGTCTCCGTGGACGCCGCCGTGGGACATCGACGTTCAGGTCGACGGCTTGAGCGAGCTGCTCGACGCGCATGCTCGGGGCCCGGTGGTGGTCGTCGGTCACTCCTACGGTGGTGCGCTTGCCGTACACCTCGCGAAGTCCCGTCCCGAGAAGGTGCGCGGGTTGCTGTTGCTCGATCCGGCGATCGAGCTGGACCCGTCCGACCTCCTCGAAGTGGCTGGGCTCACGGCCAAGTTCCCCGATTACACCGACGCCGAGGAAGCCAAGTCGGAGAAACTGAACGGCGCGTGGGCCGACGTCGATCCGGCTTTGCTCGATCAGGAGGTGGAGGACCACCTCGTCGACGCCGACGAGGGGCGTGTCGCCTGGCGGATCTCGACCCCGGCGATCGTCTCGTCGTGGGGTGAACTCGCCCGGCCGCTCGTGGTTCCTCCTGCCGATGTGCCGACGATTCTGGTGCAGGCGATGCGCGTGCAACCTCCGTACGTCGGAGACAAGTTCAAGGCCGCGTTGTCCGATCGACTCGGGGACAACCTGACCGTCGTCGAGTTCGACTGCGACCACATGGTGGCTCAGGCCAAGCCCGCAGAGGTCGCCGAGCTGGTGCGTCGACTCCTGTAGATGGCAGCGATCACCGACGAGCAGGTCGAACGGGTCCGCGAACTCGTCGCGTCGATTCCTGCTGGACGCGTCAGTACCTACGGGGACATCGCTGCCGCAGCGGGCCTGTCGAGTCCGCGCATCGTGGCGTGGATCATGCGCACCGACTCTGCGGACCTGCCGTGGCATCGGGTGCTGCCGGTGAGCGGCAGACCGGCAGCTCACCTCGCGACTCGTCAGTTGGAGAACCTGCGGAGCGAAGGCGTCCTCGCCGTCGACGGGCGGGTGCGCCTGGGGGAAATTCGATTCGCGTTCGGCGCCGACTAACCTCGGAAAGCATGAACCTCGGACCGTTCGATCCTCGCCCGACTGCCAAGTACGCACTCGGTAAGGCGAGCCCGTTCGTCGCGGCAGCCGGACTGGTCGTCGACGAGGTCTCCGGAACTCGGGTGGTCGGCCACATCGAGCTGTCGGAGGACCATCACACTCCGTGGGGCGTCGTGCACGGTGGGGTCTACACCGCGGCAGTCGAATCCGCTGCGAGCATCGGCGCGAGCGAAGCGGTGAAGGATCGAGGCGAGTTCGCCGTCGGTGTGCACAACGGTACCGATTTCCTTCGCGCCAGTAAGGGCGGCAGAGTGGACGTCGTCGCAGAGCCGCTGCAGCAAGGCCGAATTCAGCAACTGTGGCTGGTCACGATCACCGCCACGGACAGCGGAAAGGCCATTGCCCGGGGGCAGGTTCGGCTGCAGAACGTGCCGCTCCCGACATGAGCATCAGCGGTGTCGACGCGGTCATCCTTGCGGGAGGCGCCGCACGCAGGATGCACGGCGTCGACAAACCAGGCCTGACCGTCGGCCGAATCAGCATGCTGCAGAGAATGATCGACGCGGCCGCGGTAGCAGACACCGTCGTCGTCGTCGGACCGCATCGACCGGAGTTGGCGCCGCACATCGTGCAAACCCGCGAGAATCCCGCCGGGTCCGGGCCGGTCGCGGCGATCGCAGCGGGGTTGGACGCCCTCCGCGATCGCAGCGTCGGTACCGGTGTCGCGAACGCACTTCTGATACTGGCCGCGGATCTCCCGTTCGTCGACGCCGCGGCGATCGATCGCCTTGTGGCGGAGTCGGACGCTGCTGCCGCCACCTTCGCGGCGGACGGCGACGGACGCACGCAGTACCTCTTCGGTGTCTGGAACACCGCAGCCCTCAGGCGCAGCATCGACGATCTCCCGGACACGCGGGATCTGCCGATGCGTGCGTTGATTCCGCAGGATCACCGCGTGATCCGCATCGACGGCGTCGACGACTGCGACACTCCCGAGCATCTGAGTCTGGCGCGGCGACACCTCGCCGAGTACTTGCCGGCTCGACCCGTACCGACCGTCGACGAGGCACGCGAGACGATCCGAAACAGGCTGCGCCCCATTCCGACCCGACGTACGGCCACCCGTGACGCTCTCGGTGCGACCTCGAGCGAGCCCGTGATCGCGTCGGCCCCTCTGCCGCCGGTCGACATCTCGGCGATGGACGGATACGCGGTGTGCGGGACGGGGCCGTGGACGATTCGCAGCGAGATCGCATTGGCAGGCACATCGGGCCACCGGCCGCTGGGGCGCGGGGAAGCCATGCGCATCGCCACCGGTGCCCTCGTTCCCGCGGGAGCGGACTCGGTGGTACGGGACGAAGACGTGCGAGTGTCCGGTGACGACTTGAATCGAGCCGAGGGTGCACCCGTGCGCGACGACACTCGGCGTGCGGGCGAGGATTGGATCGCCGGAACGGTACTCGCCCCGGCGGGAACCGACATCGGGGCCGCCCTCGTGTCCGTCGCCCTCGGCGCCGAGATCGAGGACATCGCAGTACGCGGACCGGTCCGAGCACGAATAATTCTCAGCGGGAACGAGATTCGGGGACCCGGCGAGCTACAACCAGGGCAGACCCGCGACACCATCGGGCCGGTCTTGCCGAACTATCTCGCTGCGTGCGGCATCTCCACGACCGACTCGGAACACCTCGACGATTCGCCCACGGCGTTCGACGATCTCCTCGCCGACCCCACCGACGCCGATCTCGTCGTCGTCGTAGGTGCGACCGGAGGCGGAGCCGCCGATTCTCTGCGCAGCGCGCTCGTCGACGCGGACGCGGACGTCGTGGTGCACCGCACGCGCGTCCGTCCGGGCGGTTCGCAGATCACGGCGGTGCTACCGGACGGTACGGTGGTGCTCGGACTGCCCGGTAATCCGTTCGCGGCCGTCGCGACGGTCATGGTGACTGGACCCGCCGTCGTCGACGCTCTCACAGCGCGAACTCCCCGACCTCCGCTGCTGGGGTACGTGAGCGGGACCGACAAGGCGTCGACGACACGCATCGTGCCCGTTGTGCGGGACGGCACTGGCTGGCGCGTCTCCCCCGGCATCGGGACCGCCCATCTGCGCACTCTGATCGACAGCGACGCCGTGGCGTTGATCCCGCCGGAGCACGACCCCGACGTACCCGTCGAACTGGTGCTCCTGCCTCGGTGAACTACCGCACGGACCCGCGCGAGTAGTCGTTCGACCGCGCCGCAAGCTCGGCGGAGCCGCTACGGAATCGGTCGACGACGAGGTCCACGATGCCCTGATGCAGCCCGAGAGGATCGGCCACGCCGTCGCTCCCGGCGTCGGACAGTCGGTCGTGAAAGAGCCCTCGTGCCAACAGATACGACGCCACGAACACCCGCTGGTGGCCGTACGACCGTAGTGTCGCCACGGCGTCGGGAACGGTGGGGCTGGCGGTCGCGACATAGCCGATCCGGACCGGCACGTCGGTCAGTTCGGCCACCATCAGTGCAGCGCGGCGATGTTCGGCGAGGGCGCGCCGATCCGACGACCCGGCCGCAGCGAACACGATGGCATCACCCGGTCGCCAGCCCGCCGCGAGCAGTCGGTCCACCATCACTCGGGCGAACACACGGTCCGGTCCGAGTGCCGGCGTCACCGTCGTGCACGGATGCTCGCTCGCGGCGACCTCACGTGGAACATCGGTGTGCACGTGATACCCGGACGCCAGAAACGCCGGGACCACCACAGCGGGACCCTCCAGCTCGCGCAGCACCTCGGCAGGGGACGGCCCCAGCACGTCGACGAACGCCACCCGGGTCGGTCCGACCTCGGCGCCGACGGCCTCGGCCAGTGTCGCGATCATTTCGACGCCGCGTGGATTGCGAGTTCCATGGGCCACCAACACCAGCGAAGGTGTTGCGGCAGAGCGAATACCGTTCATGTCAGTACTTGCTTCCTTCCTGGTATGCAGCTACACCGACGCTCTCGGCAGCGACGCCGGTGTCGGATGGTGCATCGGGGAGTGTGTCGACCGGATCGATCGCGAGTCGATAGCCCCGCTTGACCACTGTCTGAATCACTTTCGGCGCACCGAGGGAGGATCTCAGTCTCGTCATGGCCGTCTCGACGGCATGGGTGTCGTCGCCGCCTCCCGGGAGAGCGCCGAGCAGATCGTCCCTGGACACGACGCGGCCCGGTGTGGCAGCCAACGTCTTCAGGATCGCCATGCCTGCCGGAGACACCGCCCGAACGACACCGTCGACGACGACGCATCGACTCCGCACACTCAGCGAGTGACCGCCTGCGCTCATCGGAGCGACACGCCTCGGTAGTTCCTCGGCGATGTGCCGCGCGAGCGATCCCAGCCGGGCCCGCGTCGGTTGCGTCGTCGGCACGTTCGATTGTTCCAACGGCGCCGCGGTGACCGGTCCGACGCACACGGCGAGAACGCGCGTCCGCAAAGAATGCAGCAACGCGTCCAGAACACCGTTCTCGTCCGCCCGCATCAACAGCGACACCACCGCCGGGGCGCTCGTGAAGCTGATCGCGTCGAGATCCCCCAGGACGACGGCCTCGATCATCCGGTCCATCGGTGAGCTGTCGTCGGGAGCCGTCCACCGGTACACCGGAACCGGCACGACCTCGGCGCCGGCATTGCGCAACGCCTCGCAGAAATCGGGCACCGGCTCCCATTCGGTCGTGGCACCGTGCAGCTGAACCGCGATCCGTGTGCCCTCGACACCCTCGGCGAGCAGGTGTTCGAGCACCTCCGCCGAGGATTCGGACGCCGGGCTCCACTCTTCTCGCAAGTCGGCGGCTCGAATGGCGCCCTTCGCCTTGGGCCCGCGAGCAAGAACTCTCGACGCCGCGAGGGCCTCGTTCAACGCTTCCGCTCGGCCCCACCCCTCCGCGGCCTCGATCCATCCTCGAAAACCGATACCCGTGGTGGCGACGGTTATCTCGGGAGGGTCGGCAATGATTTCCTCGGTGACGCGTTCCAACTCGGCGTCGTCGGCCAGCGGGATGATTCGGATCGCGGGTGCGTGCATGACCGTCGCACCTCGTCGTTGCAGCAGTGTCTCGAGCTCGTCGGCCCGGCGTGACGCGGTGATCCCGACGGCGAATCCGGCCAGAGGCTCCCCCGAGATCGGTGTCGCAGCGCACGACTCCGTTCCCGCCTCGGCTGCACTCGTCACGTCGATTCGCCCCGCACGTGGATGACGCCGCCGTCCGTCCTGGTCTCGAAGGAACCGAGGCCGACGCTCTCGTCGTCGAGGCACCGTCCGTCGACCAGCGAGAAAACCTGCTTGAGCAGCGGCGACGCGACGGTCGCCTCCCCGGCCCGATCGCCGACGAGTCCTCTGGACATGACGGCCGCACGACCGAACGGGTCGACGTTGCCGACGGCGTAGGTCTCGCCCGTCTCGAGCAGGAACAGGGCTACCTGTGTACCTCCGCGCAACAGCACGGCTACTCCCCTGCCGGGTACCAGGGAATCGACGGTGCACGCCGGTGTCCACTCACGAGCCGAATGAGTGCCGCCCGCGGCCGGTGTGGTGGTACTGAGCGAATCGATGACAGTCATGGTGTCGGACCTCCTGATGCAATTGCACTGTGCCGATGTTTCTTCGTCGTTAAGGGCCGATTACCCGGGTGTGCACATGCGTGCAGACCCGGGAACCGACCCGCGTGAGGTGCTCAGGCGCCGATCTTCGGCATGCCCATCAACACCGGCACCTTGCGCCGGCCGGTGTCGTCGAACGAGATGGTCGGGTCCGACTCCGCGGGAGCGTTGACGAACGACACGAAGCGGCCGAGCTTCTCCTCGTCTTCGAGTACGCCTGCCCATTCGTCCTTGTAGCCCGCGACGTGGCGCTCCATGTCGGCCTCCAACTCGGCGCCGATGCCCAAGCTGTCCTCGCACACGACGGCCTTCAGATGGTCGAGACCACCGTCGAGAGAATCGAGCCACGGCGCGGTGCGCTGGAGCCGGTCCGCTGTCCGCACGTAGAACATGAGGTACCTGTCGATGTAACTGACCAGCGTCGCATCGTCGAGGTTCGACGCCAGCAGCTGAGCGTGCTTCGGAGACTGTCCGCCGTTGCCACCGACGTACAGGTTCCAGCCGTGTTCGGTCGCGATGACGCCGACATCCTTCCCGCGGGCCTCGGCGCACTCGCGTGCACAGCCGGACACTCCGAACTTGATCTTGTGCGGAGACCGCAGTCCGCGGTAACGGTTTTCGAGATCGACGGCCATTCCCACCGAATCCTGGACACCGTATCGGCACCAGCTCGACCCGACGCAGCTCTTCACCGTCCGCAGCGATTTTCCGTACGCCTGGCCGGATTCCATGCCTGCGTCGACCAGTCGCTTCCAGATGGCGGGCAACTGCTCGACGCGTGCACCGAACAGATCGATGCGCTGGCCACCGGTGACCTTGGTGTAGAGGCCGAAGTCGCGGGCGACCTCACCGATGACGATGAGTTGCTCCGGGGTGCACTCGCCGCCCGGCATTCGCGGTACGACCGAGTAGGTTCCGTTCTTCTGGATGTTCGCCAGGAAGTGATCGTTGGTGTCCTGCAGAGACGCCTGTTCGCCGTCGAGAATGTGGTCCGAGGAAGTGGACGCCAGAATCGACGCGACGACAGGTTTGCAGATATCGCAGCCACTTCCCGTTCCGTACTTGGCGATCAGCGACGAGAACGTGCGCGTGTTCGTCGCGCGGACGATCTCGAACAGTTCCGCGCGGGATTGACCGAAGTGCTCGCACAGTGCCTTCGACATCACGACACCGGACGCCGCCAACAGTTGCTTGATGGACGGCAGGCAGCCTCCGCAGGTGGTACCGGCGGTGGTGCAGTTCTTGACCGAGGCGACATCGCACGCCCCGTCCGCGATCGCGCCGCAGATCGCACCTTTGGTGACACCGTTGCACGAACAGATCTCGGCCTCGTCGGGAAGTGCGCCGATGCCCACTTTTTCCGCTACGGGTGAGATCAACGAGCCTGGATCGCCCGGCAATTCACGACCGACGAGCGGACGCAGCAGCGAGTAGGCGGTGGCATCGCCGACGAGAATTCCACCGAGCAACGTCTTCGCATCGTCGGAGACGACAAGTTTGGCGTACGTCCCCTTCGGTGCATCGCTGAAGACGACCTCGAGTGCACCCGGCGTTGCGGCCATGGCGTCACCGAAACTGGCGACATCCACGCCCATCAATTTGAGTTTGGTGGACATGTCCGCGCCCGGGAACTCGGCAGCGCCGCCGAGCAACCTGTCCGCGACGACCTCCGCCGTCGAGTACCCCGGTGCGACCAGTCCGTAGCAGCGACCGTCGACGGCGGCGCACTCACCGATGGCGAACACTGCCGAATCGGATGTGCGGCAGCCGGCGTCGACAAGGATGCCGCCACGTTCCCCGACGTCGAGGCCGCTCTCCCGTGCCAGACGATCCTGTGGACGCACGCCCGCGGAGAAGACCAGCAGGGCTGCGTCGATGGTGCTGTCGTCGGACAGTTCGACCGTCAGCCCGGCGCTGTCGTTCTCGGTGATGGACGACGTCCCGACGCCGGTGTGCACGTTGAGCCCCAGGTCGGTCACCAGCCGCGCCAGGAGCGCGCCGCCGCCTTCATCGACCTGCAGCGGCATCAACCGCGGCGCGAACTCGATGACGTGCGGAGTCATTCCGAGCTTCTTCAGCGCATTGGCTGCCTCCAGCCCCAGGAGGCCACCGCCGACGACCACGCCGACCGCGCCCGGTCCCGCCGCGTCGGCGCGGGCGCGAATGCGATCCAGATCGTCCAGGGTGCGGTAGACGAAGCACTTGTCCAGGTCGTGTCCGATTATGGGCGGCACGAACGGGTAGGAGCCAGTCGCGAACACCAGTGCGTCGTAACCGATCACCTCACCGGTCGACGTCGCAACCGTCCTACCTTCGCGGTCGACGCTGTCCGCGCGGACACCGAGCCGCATGTCCACCGCGGCGTCGCCCGGGTAGTCGTTGCCGGCGAGCGCCAGTTCCTTGTGATCCCAGGCCCCGACGTACGACGACAGACCGACGCGGTCGTAGGCAGGCAGCGCCTCCTCGCAGAGGACGGTGACTTTCCATTCCGCTGCCTCGTCGCGAGACCGCAATGCCTCGACGAAGCGATGTCCGACCATGCCGTGACCGATGACCACCGCGTTCTTCGTCGCGTTCTTCATCAGGGGTTCCTTCCGAGAATTACTGCAGAGCATTGAAAGACGGGGAGGGCGTCAGACTTCCACCGAGGACTGGGTGGCCTCGTCGGCGATTACACGCGGTCTGCGCAGGTAGACGGCGTATGTCACCGCGCAGCACAGTACGTAGAAGGCGAGGAACACCCAGAAGGCCGTGGTCGCGGACTTCGCCTCACCGGAGTACGACGCGCGCAGAACCAGGTTGATGCCGACGCCGCCCAAGGCGCCGATGGCGCCTGCGATTCCGATGAGCGCTCCGGACATCCGGCGGGACCAGTGCTGCTGTTCCTCGGTCGACATGCCCTGCAGCTCGGTTGATTTGGCGGCGAAAATCGCCGGAATCATCTTGTAGACCGAGCCGTTGCCGAGACCGGACAGCAGGAACAGCAGGATGAATCCGACGACGAACAGCGCCATCATCGTGCCGCTGGCTGCCCCCGCAGTGTTGTCGTCCCAGGTGCTTGCGGCCACCAGAATGCCGGTGGCGAACACCATCGACACGAAGGTGTACAGCGTGATCTTGCCGCCACCGATCTTGTCCGCGAGCTTGCCGCCGAACGGGCGGGAGATGGATCCGAGAAGTGGACCGAGGAAAGCGATCTGAGCTGCGTGGAGTGACGCCTGCGCCTGCTGGGCGGCCGTCGCCGGTGCACCGTCGGTCAATCCCGCGAGGAAGTTGATCTGCAACACCTGGCCGAACGCGAAGCTGAAACCGATGAACGAACCGAAGGTGCCGATGTAGAGGAACGCGATCCACCACGAGTCCGAGAACCTGAGGACGTCGATCATGGAGCGCCCGTTGGTCTTCTGGTTGTCGAGGTTGTCCATGAACAGTGCGGCGCCGACTGCGGCGATCGCGATGAAGACGAGGTAGACGGCGCAGACGATCTCCGGTGCCGTGTTGCCGATCGTCGCGATCACGAGCAGACCGATCAGCTGAATGACGGGAACGCCGATGTTGCCGCCGCCGGCGTTCAGGCCGAGCGCCCAGCCCTTCTCACGCTGCGGGTAGAACGCATTGATGTTGGTCATCGACGATGCGAAGTTGCCGCCGCCGAGGCCCGCGAACGCCGCGACGACGATGTAGGTCGTGTACGACGCCGGGTTCAGCATGAAGTACATGGTCAGCACCGTCGGGACCAGAAGTACGAGAGCGCTGAAGATCGTCCAGTTCCGACCGCCGAACTTCGCTGTCGCGAAGGTGTACGGGATACGAAGCACAGCGCCGACGAGCGTGGGAACGGCGACGAGGAAGAATTTTCCTGCGGCGTCGATTCCGTACACCGACACAGGCATGAACAGCACCATGACCGACCAGATCGACCAGATGGAGAAGCCGACGTGCTCGGCGACTACGGACCAGATCAGATTCCGCTTCGCGATCGCCTTTCCACCGGCCTCCCAGGCCGCGACGTCCTCGGAGTTCCAGTGGCTGATGCGGTGCTTGATCGACACCGGCACCGTCCCCGGAGGGGGTGTCGACGGTGTGGGTGTCGATTCGGGCGCCGCATCGGCTTGTGGTGCCTCGGGAATGCTGGTCACGTGGGCCTCCTGATCGCGTGGGAGACCCAAAGATAGAAAAACCATGTTGCGCGGGCGCTGCGCGCGGTGACCCCTTGATTAACTTGGTCTCACGAACACGGAACGCCTGCCGTGAGGACGCCGTCGCGGTCACCACCGACGCTGCACTGTTTCCGCTCGGCGCGCATCCCGCGGTTCGGTGGCGAACGGCCCGGTGATTGGCGAAAATCCCCGACGGCGGCGCCGGTGCCGACGGATCGGCGAGCCGGTTCAGCCGCGCACCGCTGCGAATGAGGCCATCACCGACGCCTACACCCGCGGCTGGACGGCGGGTGCGGGACTACCTGAAACTGATGCCCTCGACACCGATCTCCCAACTCATGCAGGAACACCACTGTCACGGCCCTACCATGAACGTCTCCGCGGTGTGCGCTTCCGGCAACGCCGGCCTGCTCACGGCCAAGATGTGGCTGAACACCCATGTCGTCGACGACGTCGCCTTCGTCGCCCGAGAGGTCCGAGCCCAGTGCGTGCACTGACGCATGCACCCCCATCGTGGCCGTGTGTGCGATGGTTGAACGGTGACAGCGGGGAAGAGCAGTTGGTTGCTTGTCGATGTGGTCGATCTGCGGGCGATGTCGGTGGTGATGGTCGGAGACAAAGTGCGATCCGGTGTACCGCTGCAGTCGGTGGTGACTCGAAATCAGGACCGCATGCTGGAGGTTGTACGGGCATCGGTCCGCGCGAAGGACCCAGTCAGCGTGAGCATTTCGCGATCGAGACGCATCACAGCAGTGCCAGTCATCGACAGCGTTCTCAGCCGTGTGCACGGGGTGTGGGTGAGCACTCACCCAGAGGAAGAACTCGTGGCAGTTCCTTCGCCGTCATGGTGCTTCGTATGGGATTTGGCCGAAGGATTCGCCTATCGTAGTGAGGCAGTGGGAATGTCGTCGAGCTGGGCCGATCTCGGTGTGCCGGTGCGGCGTCCGATCGCGGATGCATTGCGTGTGTTCGACATGGGAGATCACAACACCGCGGCTCTGGCCGGGCTCGCTCGTAAGTCCGGACGCAGCATCGATCGGTACACAGTGGTCGAACACCGCCCGGACGGTGATCGGCAAGTGCATTTCGTTGTGCACTCGGTCACTGAGAAGTCCGGGTCGTCGACTGAGAATGGCGCGCAAGTCCGGTTCCTTCGAGGGCTCTCGGTCGATATCGGCCATGCTCCACCCCAGTCGAGACCCCGACGATCGGCACTCGGGGATCGGATCGCGCAGGCGTTGACACCGCCGCGGCAGTACCGAGCCATCTCCGACCCCGATACGCTCAACCTGCTGTACTGGCACGGCCCTGCGGCCCCGCGCATCGCGTGGATGTCCGACAACACGACGGACAACCCGATCATCGATCCAGCGGACCTTCCTGCGGCGCAACGCGCAGTCGACGAGCTGCGCACATCCGGTCCGGGTCACAGCGTTGCGCTGACAGTCCGGTTTCTCACCATCGACGGCGGATACGAACCCGTCGAGCTGTCGGCGTCGCTACTCGACCTCGAATCGGGACAGTGCGCCTTGCTGGTTGTGCTGACCGTCGAGTAAACGGCACACCAAACGTTGCCATGCAGTGTCCGACTCCGTTTGGTAAGTTCCACAGCAATACGCTTCGGTGTGTGAAGTTCGATCCTGGGACACGTCGGGACGGTCTTCTTCCAGCCCCGTGTGGGAGCTGATGGGCATGCTCGCGTGAGCGTGCCGTGTCGCCGTTCCACCCGGCCCAGCATCTTGGCGCGACCTTGCTGGCCGGTCCGTACCCGAATCGACTTCCCTCCCATGAACCGGGAAGACAGAAATTGGAGTGAGCTGTGCACGTGAAAAATGTTGCTGTGTCATCCGGTTTGGTCGCGGCGATCGCATTGACGATCTTCGCCGTGCCCGCGTCTGCTCAGCCCAGCGTCGGTCCCGGTCCCACTACTGGCGAGGCGCAGGAGCAGGAGCAGCCAGTGGATCAGGATCGTGTCGAGCAGATCGACGCGGAGAAGTTGGTGCTCTTCAACGACCAGCTTGCCGCCGCCGGCAACGAGCAAATCCTCACAGGAACAGTGGCTCTGGAGTATCGCACCGACGGCAGCGTGGTGGGGTACCTCGCGGATGGCACCACCTACGAACGGTCCGCAGCGGCGCTGGAGAACAACCCGCTGCTCCGCGCCGGGATCGTCGACGAAATCAAGCGGGTCGTCGCAGCCTGCTTGGGCGTGTCACTGACTGCCACCGGTTTCTGGGCCAGCATCGAAGCCGAGTTGACCAGTTGGGACCGGGCCGCGAAGTTCTTGGTACGTAGGCTCGGCGTGCTCGGCGCAGTCAGCTGCGCCGGTGGGATCATTTGGGAGTACATCTGATGAACGACGCACTGCTCAGAGCGGACCGGCGCACGAAAGACTTCTTCGGCGGCCCCGGTCTCGGAGTGATCGCCCTCGTTGTCGTTGTCGCAGTTGCCGTTCCGGTCGTTGTCTCTTCCGCGGGGTGGTCGACGTTCGGCGCTGCCGCTGTTGTGTATGCGGTCGCTATCGTGGCGGCGACGCTCGCTGTGGCGATACGCCGCGGAGCTGGACGTTCGAGCGTGGTGGCTGCCGGCGGAGCGGCGGCCATCGCGATCCTGTTCGTGGTTGGGTACACCGGGATCTTCAGCATGTCCGACGATGTCCGATGGTCCGGTTCGAGCGCGGTGACCGGGATGGTTCTCGGTTCACTGGTTCTCGGCTTGCTCGTTCGCCGAGGACGGGACAGTCGTTGACGGTGTGACGAACAGTCAGTATCCGGCAGCACCGCGGCGTACGGCAGTCATGACGCATGCCGCGGTGCTGCGCGTATCGGCCGGACCGACCGAAAAGTGAGACAGCCCAGCCTGCCATCGAGGCGGTTATTCAACCGAATGGATAGCTGCGGGTAGTTTCCGCACCGTCATGCTGAAGTGACGACCACCGTTGATGCATCAACTGCGGATTTTTGATATCCGATTCTTTAATCAGTCCGGTGTGGTTGTGCAATTGTCCCGGAGTACAAGTTGGTCACCTTGTGAGTCCCCTAAATCGTCGGGAGGGGCGTAGCGCGGATGGAATTGGCGGGCTGCTTGCCGAAGATGCTGCAGACAGTTTCTTGCGACGCGAGGGTGTACAGAGGCTTGCGTCTCCCACAATACGATTGCCGCCTCCGTCGTCGTAAGCGATACGTACAGCAAATCCGCTACAACGCTGTGCAAGTCTGTGGTGCCGGGGTGACTGACATGGTCGCCGAAGGTCGATCTTCTCCGCGCATGAATGTCGTCGAGCCTGCGCCTCACCACGTGTCTTCGAGCATGCGGGGCCTGCAGCACTGGTATCCCGCGACAAGCAGAACTGCGACGCAACCGGTGAGAACCAGGATCGGGACGCCCCAGCCCCCGGAGAGCGTGTGCAGGAAACCGAAAGACAGCGGACCCGTCGCCGAGACCACGTAGCCCAATCCCTGCGTGAACCCGGACAGGCCGGATGATCCCGCCGGAGTCCGTGTCCGAAGGTTGATGAGCGTCAACGACATCGGGAACGTCATGGTGCCGAGCCCGACGAGGCAGACCCACACCACCGTTCCACTGGTCGGGGTGAAATGCAGGCCGGCGAATCCCACCAGGTAGAAGACAGCGGCGGCGACGACGAGGCCGTACGGGTTGCGCAGCCGAGCGCACAGCGACGGTGCGGCCAGTGACGCGATCAGACCCATTCCACCGAACGCGGCCACCGACGCCCCTGCTGCGGCCTCCCCGATGCCTGCGTCGGTGAGCACGGTCGGCAGCCACGTGAGCATCGCGTAGGTGATGAACGACGTCATCGCGAACATGCCGACCATCCCCCAGGCCAGCGACGACCGCCAGATACGACCCTGCGGCTTCTCGTGCACAGCGGACGTGCCGCCCTCGCCGGTCGTGTCCGCGACGTCGTGGCCGCGACGCGACATCACCACGCCCAGCCAGGGCAGGGCCGCGGCCAGGCCCACGAACGCCCAGATTCCGATGGACAGTCGCCACCCGTGCGCGTCGGCGACCGGCACCGCCAGCAACGGCGGGACCATGGTGCTGACCTGCAGTGCGCAGATGTACATGGTGCTCACGATGGCGAGTCGGTCGGAGAAGTACCGCTTCACCAGAGGTGGGATGACGACGTTGCCGATTCCCATTCCGGCGAGAGCCACCGCGGACAGGAGAATGAGCGACGCGGTGCCCGGAGCGAAGGCCCTCGTGGCCATGCCGACCGTCGTCAACGCCATCGCGAGAAGAGCAGCGCGTTCCATACCGGTTCGCTTGACCAGGACGGGCGTCAACAGTCCGAAGACGGCGAACATCGCCGGAGGAAGCATGCCGATGAGTCCCACGACGGACGACCCGAACTGCAGGTCGGTTCCGATACGGCCGAACAACGGGCTGATGGACGTCACTGCGGCGCGGAGCGTCAACGCGGAGACGATGATGGCGGCGAATACAAGGACGCGCCCGCGCAGAAGGTTCTGCGCCTCGGCGCCTGCCCCGGTCTCGGTCGTTGCGGTAGTACTCACGGCAGAAATCATAGGATGACCGGATCACCAGACGCAAAGAAGTTAAACTGGCCGCCGAACGACAAGCCGACAACATCGAACGACGACGGGGAGAGCACGGGTGCAGCAGGTTCAACGGTCCAGCCTGATCTCGCAGGTGACAGCGCAACTGCGGGCCGAGATCGTGGCCGAACGCTGGCCCGTCGGCACCCGAATCCCCACCGAAGCCGAGCTCTGTGAACTGACCGGCACCGGCCGCAACACCGTCCGCGAGGCAGTGCAGGCCCTCGTGCACGCAGGAATGGTCGAACGCCGTCAAGGGTCGGGCACATTCGTGCTGGCGACCTCGGACCTGGGCGGAACGCTCGGCAAGTACTTCGCCGACGCGCAGGATCGCGACGTCACCGAGCTGCGACGCACCCTCGAAGTGACCGCGGCGATGCTGGCGGCCGAACGCCGCGACGCTGCCGACGTCGTCGCGTTGACCGCGGCGCTCGCCGACAGGCACTCGGCGTGGGCGCACGACGGCACCGATACCGCGATCGCGGTCGATGCCAAATTCCACCGCGCCATCGTCGCGGCCAGTCACAATGCCATCTACCTCGAGTTCTACGACTCGCTGATGCCGATCATCGTCCAGACGATGCACCACCACGTCGCGGACCACGACAACGGATACGACGACGAGCACTCGGCACTGGTCGACGCCATCGTCCGCGGCGACGCCGAAGGCGCTCGCACGGCATCACTGAGGTTCTTCGACGAACTCGAGGCGCCGGAACACTGACTCCCGAGCCCTCGTCGCTCAGAGCAGCAGCCTCACCAGGTCCGCGGTGCGCGCGAGACCGGGGAATGCCTCCGGGGTCGAACGCGGGTGGAGCGCATGAACGGAAAATCGAAAGATCAACGCGCGCAACAACATCTGCGGCCACTCCGGGAGATCTTCCCAACGCCCGATCAACGCGTCGTCGGCTCCGCCCCACGAGATCGCGTCGACGACCGTCACCGCGGCTGCCCAGGAGGCCGGCCTCCAGTACGGCGCGATGTCGGTGATACCCGGCGCCTCGCTTCCGTCGAACAACACGGTCCCGAACAGGTCACCGTGCACCAACTGATCACCGACACCCACCGGCTTGCGGAGGCTCGCAAGCTGCTTGATCAATTCCAGGCTCTGCTTGCCGTCCACCGAGGTGACCTCCGGCGCCCCGGCCGCACGAGCCACACGCAGCGGCGTCGCCTCCCACGCTGCACGGTCCGCGGCGGTGAAGACGTCCGCATCGGACCACGGCGCGACGGGCGGCTGCACCAGAAAGCGCGGTCGTTCCAAGCCGGCAGTCGCGGCATGCAGCCTCACCGACAGGGAGACGACCTCGTCGTGCCGCGGTTCCGGCGAGCCGACGATGAACGTGTCCGCGCGCCAACTACTCACGACGTAGCGGCCGTCCGTCGACCGCACCGGGCGCGCCAAACGCAGACCGTCCACGGCCAAGGTCTCGCGCACCTTCGCGGACCACGCGGCTCGCGCGTGGTCGGCGACCGGGGACAGCACGACGTCGCCGAGCCTCCATCCACCGTCCCAATCCGCACCGAGAGGCACGGGAGGCACGTCGCGCAGCCCGAACGTGGAGATCACGTGCTGAGGGGGTTCCACTGAGCTCACGTTCGTCACGCTACCGTGGGCCGCTTCCGACAGGGAGGAAGGCGCGCTAGTACACCGGAAGAGACGGATCGATCTGCCGAGCCCACGCGACGATGCCACCGTGCAGGTGAACAGCGTCGGCGAAACCGGCCTTCTTCAGCACTGCCAACACCTCCGCCGACCGAATTCCGGTTTTGCAGTGCAGAACGATTCGGCGATTCTGCGGAAGCTCCGCCATCGCTTCACCGGACAGGAATCGACCCTTCGGAACGAGCGTCGCGCCGTCGATCCTGACGATGTCCCACTCCACCGGCTCACGCACGTCGATCAGCGCGATCTCGTCGGGCCCCTTCAACAACGCCGCGAGTTCCGCGGGGGTGATCGACGACGATTCGGCGGCATCGGCTGCCTCGTCGGTGACCACACCGCAGAATTCGTCGTAGTCGATCAGCTCGGTGACCGGACGCCGATCCGGGTCCCGCTGGACGCGCAGGGTTCGGTAACTCATCGACAACGCGTCGTAGATCATGAGCCGCCCCAGCAAGGTCTCACCGATTCCGGTGATCAGTTTGATCGCCTCGGTGACCATGATGGAACCGACGGACGCGCACAGCACACCGAGCACACCGCCTTCGGCGCACGACGGCACCAGTCCCGGCGGCGGCGCCTCCGGGTAGAGGTCGCGGTAGTTCAGCCCGAGACCACCGGGGGCGTCCTCCCAGAACACCGATACCTGGCCCTGGAACCGGTAGATCGACCCCCACACGTACGGCTTGCCCGCCAGGATCGCAGCGTCGTTGACCAGATACCGAGTCGCGAAATTGTCGGTGCCGTCCAGAATCAGGTCGTACTGCCGGAACAGGTCCACCGCGTTGCTGTTGTCCAGCCGAATCTGGTGCAGCCGCACGTCGACGCCGTCGTTGAGCTCGAGAATGGACTCACGCGCACTGACGGCCTTGGGCCGCCCCACATCGGACGCCCCGTGAATGACCTGACGCTGGAGGTTGGACAACTCGACGTCGTCGAATTCCACGATTCCCAGCGTGCCCACCCCGGCTGCGGCCAGGTACAGCAGAGCAGGCGAGCCGAGGCCCCCGGCGCCGATGACGAGCACACGCGCGGCGCGCAGACGTCGCTGACCGACAGTGCCGACATCGGGAATGATCAGGTGGCGGCTGTAGCGGGCGACCTCGTCGTAGGACAACGGGCCCGACGGTTCCACCAGGGGCGGCAACACGCTCATCGACTTGCTTTCTCCTCGCGGGCACCGCCGACCGTGGCCCCGTGCCACGGCGGCGGACTTCAGGCCACGCTACTCGCCGACATCAGCCTCGCGGATACGGCCAGGGATTGAATCGGCACGTCTTTCCGTCCATCGGAACCACGCCCTCCGGATCGAGCCGGGCGATGTCGTCGTTGGCTGTTCCGAACGTCTGCTGCATCATCACCGGCGCCAAGCCACCGTCGGTTTCGCACGGCTGATGTTGCTGGTATCCGATGGCGTGCCCGACTTCGTGGTTGATCTGGTACTGCCGGTACGAACCGATGTCACCCTGGAACGCGATGGCCCCCCGAACCCAGCGCGGCTCGTTGAGCACGACGCGGCCGATACCGGGGTTGTAGCAGGACACTTCGAGTTGAATGTCGTACCCGCAGGCCTGCCGAATGCTCATCTGAGACGTCAGCGAGATGCGGAAATCCGGTTCACCCTGATCGATCCGTCGAAAAGCGAAGCGTTGATCGTTGGTCCAGCTCTTCGGATTGCCCAACGTCTGATCGACGAGTCGGCCGAACGACTCCTCGCCGCCGAAACCGGCCGTGTCGACACCGTCCTCGACCTCGACCGTGTAGGTGAACACCCGTTCGCTCCCCTGGCCCACCTGACCGGTCGAGCCCTGCACGACATGCCACGTCCCCGCACCCTGGACCGTGAACGAACCTCCGTCGGGCAGCTCACCGGAGGGAACGGAATCCGCGAAGTTGCCGTCCGCAGCAGGCGGAACACCGATCACACCCGTCGAATCCCCACTCGGGCTGAGGGCACCGAAACCCGGATCAGCCGGTTGATCGATACCCGACGACGCCGTCGTCGTCGGCTCACCGGTACGCACCGCATCGAAAACCACCAACGACGTCACCACCAGCAGAACCGGAACCGCATAGGCGCGCCACCCGTACACCGACGTGAACTTGCCCAGCTTGGATTGCTTCTTCGCCTGCCGAGGCGGTCGCGGCGCCCGAGTGCGAGCCGACTCGTCACGCGCCGTCGGATCCCACTGAGCCCGCAGAGGTTGGTGAGAACCCCGGCCGCCGACACCACGGGAAAAGTCCCCGTCCCGGCTCCGGCCCTCGACCGGGTGACGCCGCTCGACGCGCCGTGCGGCAGAGGCCGGACGCTGGTCGTCGTACTCGTCGTCGGCCCACGCCCTCCCGCTGCGTCGCGGCCCACCTCGGTCACTCACCTCGCCAGAATCTCACAGTCGCCGGCATACGCCGTTCGCCGCGCCGATGTTTGTACTTCAGAACAATCCCCACACCGCCGTAGTGCACGCGAAACGGGGTGAGAGCGCCGTTTCTCTGGTATTCGTCACTGCGACTGGCGCACCGCCGTCCCGACGATGCGGCGCGCTGCGGGTATCGTTGCTCCACGACCTGCGCTACGGACACCCCTTCGGCGCGGTGACGATGCGGATGGGAACTTCTTACATGACAGAACTGGCGGATCGAATGTCCTCGGACCGTTCGACCTCACAGGCGAACCGGCGCAGCGCACGGTTGCCTCGCGACGCACGCCGCGCGCAACTCCTCGCGGCTGCGAGCGAAGTGTTCGTCAGTCGCGGATATCACGCGTCGGGAATGGACGAGATCGCCGAGTGCGCCGGCGTCAGCAAGCCGGTGCTCTACCAGCACTTCCCCGGCAAGCTCGAGCTCTACCTGGCGGTGCTGCAGAGCTACGTCGACACCCTGATCGCCGGCGTGCGTCAGGCCCTTCGTTCGACGACCGACAACCGCAAGCGCGTCCGAGCTGCCGTACTCGCGTTCTACGACTTCGTCGACACCGACACCCAGGGATTCCGGCTCGTGTTCGAGTCAGATCTGATGGGCGACCCTCAGGTCAACGCCCGGGTGGAGCAGGCGACCGAAGCGTGCGTCGACGCGGTGTTCGACCTCGTTGCACACGATTCCGGCCTCGACCCGTACCGCGCCCGCGTGCTCGCTGTCGGGCTCGTCGGAGCAAGTCAGTTCACGGCACGCTACTGGCTGGAAGCGGACCGCCCGATCTCCAAGGAAGACGCCGTCGACACCACCGTGTCGCTGGCATGGGGTGGCCTGTCCCACGTGCCGCTCCAAGCTCCTTAGAACATCGGCACTGCCGCACTCGCACACTTCCTACCCGGACACCGGAAGAGGGGCCGCGCATCGACTGCGCGGCCCCTCTTCTCGTGTGCATTCCGTGCACTTACACCGTGGCGAAACCGACCTTGCGGGCGTCGGCCGGACCGATCTCCACGTACGCGACTCGCGCCGACTGGACGAGGTACTTACGCCCCTTCTCGTCCACCAGCGACAGCACGTCCTTCTTGCCGGCGAGTGCCTCGGCAACGAGCGCCTCGACCTCCTCGGGCGACTGGGCGCTGTTCACGACGAGCTCGCGAGAGCTTTCCGACACACCGATCTTGACCTCCACGGCCAACCTCCGAACTCAGTAGAGAAACTTCAGCTGCTTCGACCAGGCTAGTGCAGCCACGCGGCGGCGGTGACGTCCGACGGTGTGCTGTCAGCGAACACCGTGGTCTCAGACCAGGCCGAGCACCCGCATGCGCTCCGCGTGCTGCTCCTGCATCCGATCGAACAGAGCGGCGACACCGTTCAGGTCACCCGATGCCGTGATCACCAGATCGGTCAGACTCTCGCGTTGCGCGAGCACGTACTGCGCCTGCGTGATCGCCTCACCGAGCAGTCTGCGCCCCCACAACATCAACCGCGCCTTGTCCTGCGAGCTGGCGGACACCCGGGTGGACACCTCGTGCACGACGAACTCCGAGTGACCCGTCTCGGCAAGCACCTCTCGTACCGTCGCCGCGACGGCCGGATCGAGAGTGTGCGCGATCTCGCGGTAGAAATCAGCGGCCAACCCGTCGCCCACGTAAGCCTTGACCAACACCTCGAGCCACGTCGACGGGTTGGTCGACGCATGGTAATCGTCCAACGCACGCACGAAAGGATCCATCGCGGAGTACACGTCGAGACCGCGATCCGACAACGCGGACACGAGGGTCTCGAAGTGGTTCATCTCGGCCGCCGCCATACTCGCCAACGCCACCCGCCCCTGCATCGACGGGGCCGACCGCGCGTCCTCGGCCAGGCGGTAGAACGCCGAGATCTCCCCGTACGCGAGCACCGCGTACAGCTCGGACACTCCCGGATGATCGAACGGAATCCGCGGCTGCGCATCGGAGGTTTCCGTGGCATCGGGAAGGGCTTCCGTGGCATCGGGAAGGGCTTCCGTGGCATCGGGAAGGGCTTCCGTGGCGTCGGGAAGGGCTTCCGGGGTGGTCGGTAGGGCGTCGGCGGCGAACGATTCAGGCGAGTGGGCTCCCATGAGAATCGATCGTAGTCGCGCCCGACGCACGTGCGCGCTGTCACCGAAACGCGATGCCTCTCACGTCCCGCAAAGCTCGGAATACGGGTTTTGGGCGGTCGGCAAGCTACCATGGTGCACGGATCGACGCCCGGACCGATGACACGGACCGATTTTCCACGCGTCGAACCACACCGACAATGTGTGCGCACCTGATCCGGGTCGCTACGACTGCTTCGCCGCCTGTCGAGTACCACTACGTTCCACCGACACGGCTGAGGCTCGAGGCGAAATCACAGACCAGGATCGAGGGCATCGACTTCGGCCGGCAATAGGCCTGTGCCCTTCCTTGTGCGTACGTGTGAACACGAGGAAGGCCAGACCCCTGAGCAAGATCGTTATCGACCAAGAATCCGACACCGGCGACACCACCTTGTCCGCCCAGCTCGACGACACACACGTACCCCCGACCTTCGCGGAACTCGGTGTTCGCGAGGACATCGTCAAGTCCCTGACGGCCATCGGCATCGAGCGGACCTTCGCCATCCAGGAGTTGACCCTCCCCCTCGCCCTCGCCGGCGACGACCTCATCGGTCAGGCCAGGACCGGAATGGGCAAGACGTACGGCTTCGGCGTACCGCTCCTGCACCGCATAGCCACGACCGACTCCGGCACCGCGGCACTCGACGGCACACCCCGCGCGCTCGTCATCGTCCCCACCCGCGAACTGTGTGTTCAGGTGACCTCGGATCTGACCAATGCGTCCAAGTTCCTGAAGTCCGGCGGCAAGTCCGTCGAGATCCTGTCCATCTACGGCGGGCGTCCCTACGAGGCCCAGATCGCACAGCTGCAGAAGGGCGTCGACGTCGTCGTCGGCACCCCCGGTCGTCTCCTCGATCTCGCCAAACAGGGCCACCTCATCCTCGGCAAGATCGGCGTACTCGTTCTCGACGAGGCCGACGAGATGCTCGACCTCGGATTCCTCCCCGACATCGAGCGCATCCTCGGCATGGTGCCCAGCGGTCCCTCGGCTCATTCCGCAGGCTCCACTCGCGGTCCCTCGGCCGGAGGCTCCGCGCGTGGTCGCCAGACGATGCTGTTCTCGGCCACCATGCCCGGACCGATCATCACGCTCGCACGCACGTTCCTGACGCAGCCCACGCACATCCGTGCCGAGGAAGCAGAGTCCTCCGCCGTGCACGATCGCACCGCGCAGCACATCTACCGCGCGCACGCTCTCGACAAGGTCGAGATGGTGTCCAAGGTCCTCCAGGCAGAAGGCCGCGGAGCGACCATGATCTTCACCCGCACCAAGCGCACCGCGCAGAAGGTCTCCGAGGAACTCCTCGAACGCGGGTTCGCCGTGGGTGCCGTGCACGGTGACCTCGGACAGATCCAGCGCGAGAAGGCACTGAAGAAGTTCCGGACAGGCGGCATCGACGTCCTGGTCGCGACCGATGTGGCAGCGCGAGGCATCGACATCGACGACGTCACTCACGTCATCAACTACCAGTGCCCGGAGGACGAGAAGACCTACGTCCACCGCATCGGCCGCACCGGCCGCGCAGGCCGCACCGGCATCGCCGTGACCCTCGTCGACTGGGACGACATCCCTCGCTGGCAGCTGATCGACAAAGCGCTGAACCTCGGAATCCCGGACCCGGTCGAGACCTACTCGAGCTCACCGCACCTCTTCGAGGAACTGGGCATCCCCGACGGCGTGACCGGCTCGATCAAGAAGGCGCCGGAGCGGACCGAACGCGCGCACACGGGCGACAACGGCGAAGTCACCGACAGCGTCGACAGTGCCGTCGATTCGGATGCAGCAGCCGAACCTTCTCGGCCACGCCGAACCCGCGCCCGCCGTCGCACCCGCGGCGGCAAGGCCGATGCAGCTACAACCAACGGCACAGCCGCAGCTGCAACCAACGGCACAGCCGCAGGCGGGGATACGTCCTCGGACAGCGCCCCGACCGAGTCGGGCACCAGCGGTGACGCCCCGTCCGGTGACGGCGCAGCACCCAAGCGTCGGCGTCGCCGCCGCCGCTCGCCCGCCTCGTCCGGACAGCCGAGCTCCACCCCCGAGTCGTCGCCCGCGTCAGCACCGGCAGCCGAGTAGCCTTCTTCTGTGCTTGCACCCGAACGTCGTCGACGCTCGGATCTCGTCGCCGCGGCAACCATTCTGGTTGTCGCGGTGCTCGCTGCCGGGGTCATCTGGTTCCGAAGCGACGCACACGGCACGACGTCCGAGACCGCGCCCACTCCACTGCCGCAGGCCACCACCGCACTCACCGTGCCCGCGTCGTTGACCGAAGTGTGGCGAGCGCAGAGCCCGCTCACGTCGACACCGGTGGTCACCGGCAGCGCCGTGGTGAGCGGTGACGACGGCGGAGTGGACGGTCTGGATCCGTCCACCGGTGAGACAGCGTGGAGCTACCGCAGGGACGTTCCGCTCTGCGCAGTGACAAGTGCATGGAACACCGCCGTCGCCGTGTTCGCCGACGACCGCGGATGCGCACAGGTCACCGAACTGGACGGGGCGACGGGATCACGCAAAGCTCAGCGATCCAGCGACGCAGATTCCGAAGTCCGTCTCAGCGACGACGGAACCTACGTCACATCCCTGGGTGACACGCGCATGGAACTCTGGCGGTCGGACCTCGTACGGACCCTCGAGTACGGACGGGTCGACGCCCCGCAGAACCCCGGCACCCAACCTCGCACCGGCTGCACCCTGCTGTCCACCGCGTCGAACAGTTCCCGCGTAGCGGTACTCGAGCAGTGCCCCGAGGAATCTGGTGCACGGCTGACCACCATGAACCCGGCACCGAAGGACGCCACCGAACCTCAGGAGTACGGCTCCAGCGTCGTCGCGTCGTTGACCAGCGCCGACGGCCCAGTGGAGGGAGCGCGCGTCCTCATCGCCTCGGGGGATCGGGTGGCGTTGTCGATCCCACCGCATTCCGGTGAACCAGCGAAGGTCGCCTTGTTCGACGGCAATGCTCAGCCTCTCACCGAATTCGATCTTCCGGACGGGACGGTGCCCGAGGTACCGGCCGATCTGTATCCGACGGTCGTCAAGGCCGCGAACGTCTTCAGCTGGTGGACCGGATCCAGCACTGTCGCACTGGATCTGAGCGATCTGTCACCGCAGTGGACCGTGCCCGGCGCGCTCGGCCCCGGCACACTGATGGCCGGACGCCTGCTGTTGCCGGTCCAGGACGGCACAGCGGTCATCGATCCGTCGACGGGTACCGCCGAACGAACGATCCCGGTCGACCGCGGTGACTACTCCGGCCCGGTCGGACTCGCCGTCGTCGGCGACGTACTCATCGAACAACGCGGTACCGACCTGGTTGCACTCTCCGGCACGGAGGGTCAGTCCTCGGGCGAATAGGTGCGGAGCGGGGATCCGTTCTCCCAGTGCTCCAACAGGTTCCCCGCCAGGTCTCGATACGCCTGCGCACCCTTGCTCTTTCGACCCGACAACACCGTCGCCCCCGACGCCGACGCCTCCGCGAAACGCACCGTCCGAGGAATGGGCGGATCGAGAACCGGAAGGGAGTAGCGGTCGGAGACATCACCGAGAACGTCGCGGCTGTGCGTGGTGCGTGCGTCGAACAACGTGGGGAGCGCGCCGAGGAGCGACAGTTCGGAATTGGTGATCTGTTGAACTTCCGAGACCGTCCGCAGCAGCTGCCCGACGCCGCGGTGAGCAAGTGTTTCGCATTGCAGCGGCACCAGTACCGACCGGGCGGCCGTCAACCCGTTGAGTGTCAACACACCCAACGACGGCGGACAGTCGATGATCACGACGTCGTAGTCGTCGAGAATCGGCGCCAGCGCTCGCTTCAGCGCGTATTCACGGCCCGCACGCATGAGCAACAGTGCCTCGGCGCCCGCGAGATCGATCGTTGCCGGAAGCAGGTCGATACCCTCGTCGGTCTCGAGCAGCGCCTCGGCCACCGGGGTATCCCCCGTCAGGACCTCGTGCACGGACGTCTCGAGTTTGTCCGGGTTGTGCCCGAGGGAGAACGTCAGGCACCCCTGCGGGTCGAGATCGACCACCAGAACCCGCCGGTCCAGTGCATGAAGCGCCGCCGCAAGTGAAGCCACCGTGGTGGTTTTCGCGACGCCGCCCTTTTGATTCGCTACCGCCAGTACTGTCGTCACGCCCCCGATCCTTGCCTACATCGGGGCGATCGGCCAGAGCGAGCGGGTCGTGGGCGCGTCGGGAAGGGGCCAGGAACAGTCCCGGTCCGACGCGCCCGTCACCGAAATCAGTGCAGCATAACCGGTTTGGCGCTGTCCGCACCCTCTGCCGGAGTGATCTTCTTCCGGGGCAGGAAGAACGCCGGCACGAAGGTCAGCACGATGAGCACGAGCGCGACCATGAACGTGGAGCCGAACGCTCCCGCCGAGATGTCGAGAGCCTCGACCGGAGACGTCGCCTTCGCGACGTCCTTCAACTGATTGGTCAGCACCACGGACATGACCGCCGTACCGATCGAGCCCGCCGTCTGCTGCACGATGTTCATCAACGTCGATCCTCGCGCGACGTTGTGATCGGTGAGCGTCTGCAGAGCAGCGGTCATGATCGGCATCATCGTCGCACCGAGACCCATGCCCATGACGAACAGCGCACCGAGCAGAATCACGTACGAGGTGTCGGCACCGACCTGTGTGAAGACAGCCATGCCCGCGGTGATGAACACCATGCCCGCGAGCACGATCTTGCCGGGGCCCATGCGGTCCGCGAGGGTGCCCGCGATGGGCATCGTCAACATCGCGCCGATTCCCTGGGGCGCCAGCAACAGACCTGCAGCCAGAGTCGTCTCCCCGCGGATCTGCAGGAAGTAGCTCGGGAACAGCAGACCCGCGCCCATGAACGCAACCATGAACAGGACGGTCGTCAGGACCGCCACGGTGAGCGCCCGGTTGGCGAACAACCTGAGGTCGATCAACGGATGCTCGGTGCGAAGGGCATGGAAGACGAACAGGACGATCAACACGAAACCGACGATCGCCGGCACCAGCACGCGAACAGCCCACACCGTCTCGGTCTCGGGAATCGAGGACACTCCGAACAGGAACAGTGCGAGGCCGGGAGAGAGCATCAGCATGCCGACGAAGTCGAACGATTCCGACGGCGTCGGATCGTCCTTCGGGAAGATGACGATTGCTGCGATCAGCGCGACCGCGCCGATCGGAACGTTGATCAGGAAGATCCAGTGCCAGCTCGCAGCCTCCAGCAGCCATCCGCCGAGGATCGGGCCGCTGATGGGTCCGAGAAGCATCGGCACGCCCAGCACGGCCATGACACGACCGATCCGCTCGGGACCTGCGGCCCTGGTCATGATCGTCATGCCGAGCGGCATCAGCATGCCGCCGCCCAGTCCCTGAAGCACACGGAAAGCGATGAGCGTGGTGATGTCCCACGCGAAGCTGCAGAGCACCGAGCCGAGCACGAACAGCACGAGAGCGGTGATGTACAGGCGCTTGGTACCGAACCTGTCCGCCGCCCAGCCGGTCAGCGGAATCACCGTCGCCAGCGCCAGCGTGTATCCCGTCATCGTCCAGGCGACAGTCGCGTACGTCGCGTCGAACACGTCCATGAACGTGGGAAGCGCGACGCTCACCACGGTGACGTCGAGAATGGACATGATGGCGCCGAGAACGACGACACCCGCGATCTTGAGGACGGCGGAGTCGAGCTTGTCCGGCTTCACCGGATTCGGACTTACCCCTGGCTGCGTCATGGTCGATCGTCCTTCGTGTCTCGGTGAGCAGGAACACTGCCCACCATCTGCCTGAACACGCACGACAACGTGCGCGGTGTGTCCGTTCCGTCGGTGGACCATCCGTCCCCGAGAAGTTCGATGCATCCCCGGGCAGCCCCCATGCGCGAGCAACCGAGTGCGTCGCGCGACCGGAACAGTATCCACCGACGGCCCGTCCGACTCAATCCGTTTTGTACGGGTAACCACCTGCAGGCCTGTGACACCCGACACGGCATCATTGCTTCCATGAGCGCCACCCCCACCTCGACCCCTGATTCCGGGACTACTGCTTCCGGACGTGTAGTTCTGTTGCGCCACGGCCAGACCGAATGGGCCACCTCGGGACGGCACACCGGCACGACGGACGTTCCACTGACCGACGTCGGAGAACGCCAAGCGGCCGCGGCAGGCGAACTCGTCGGCGAGCTCGGCCTGCGTGACCCGTTGATCGTCAGCAGTCCACGAACACGGGCGCTGCGGACCGCGCAGCTCGCGGGGCTGACCGTCGAACGGGAGTGGGACGCACTGTCCGAGTGGGACTACGGAGACTACGAAGGAAAGACCTCCGCCGAGATCCAACGGACGGTGCCGCACTGGACCGTGTGGACCCATCCGTGTCCGGGTGGCGAGTCCGTCGAGCAGGTCGGCGCACGCGCGGACCTGGTGCTGTCGGTGATTCTTCCGGCCCTGGGCGAACGCGACGTGGTCCTCGTCGGACACGGACATTTCTCGAGGGCTCTGCTGACTCGCTGGCTGGAACTGCCGGTCTCCGAGGGCAAGAGGTTCGCCCTCTCCCCTGCCGCGTATTCGGTCCTCGGGTTCGAGCACTCGTTCCGGCAGGTCGTGGTGCACAACATCCATCCGTCGGTTCGGACCGGAGTTGCATCGTGATTCGGCGGGCCACCGACCGAGACGTCGACGCCATCACCGGCCTGATCCACGAACTGGCGGAGTACGAGAAGCTGCGGGAGCAGTGCACCGTGCGTCCGGATCAGATCCGCTCGGCCCTGTTCGGTGCCGATCCGTCGGTGTTCGCACACGTCGCGGACGTCGACGGTCAGGTCGTCGGGTTCGCGATGTGGTTCCTCAGTTTCTCGACGTGGGACGGCGTGAACGGCATCTACCTCGAAGACCTGTACGTGCAGCCGGAGCTCAGGGGGTCGGGAATCGGATCCGACCTGCTCGCTGCACTCGCTGCCGAGTGCGTGACGCACGGGTACACCAGACTCGGCTGGTCTGTGCTGGATTGGAACACGCCGTCGATCGGCTTCTACGAATCTCTCGGAGCGGTGGCACAGAGCGAATGGACAGCGTTCCGCCTCGGAGGCGAACCACTCAGGGCACTCGCAGCGCGCGCATCCGCCCGCAGCTAGAGCGTCTCGTCGTCGGCATCGACGTACTGCGCTGCCATCCACCTCGACGACGGCGGGCTGAACAGCAGCGCGAGTATCGCCAGAGCGCCCGCACCGAGCAGCACACCGTACAGGGGCTGGTGAGAATCGGTCAGCAAGGACCACACGACCGGCAACAGCAACAGTTGAACGACGAGGGCGATTGCCCGTCCCCACCGCTGACCCAGAATGAGAGCGACTCCCGCCGTACCGACGGCAACGCCGATCACCGCGAACCAACCAGCCGTTCCGTACCCGTTCGCAACCTGGTCCTCCACGCCGTTCATCGCGCGAACGAGAAGGACCACCGCTGCGACGAGGGCAACCGCTCCTTCCACCGCGACGAGAACTCCTGCGGCCCTGAACGCAGGTGGAGGCACCGAGGGCAGGGATGGCGTGGACACCGGTAAAGCCTAGAACACCGATCCTGCCCGACAGGGTTCTGTCCCGACGGCACCCCGTGACCGATACCGGCGCGACACCGATACCGGACCGACGCCGAGAACCGGATAGGCTGACGCCCCGTGCGCGCGCTGCTGATCGTGAACCCGAATGCAACGTCGACCACGCCGGCGGCCCGCGACCTTCTGGCCCACGCGCTGTCGAGTCGGGTGCGCGTCACCACGGCACACACGACCCACCGCGATCATGCTGCGGAACTGGCACGCCAGGCCCGCGAGGACGGTGTCGGTCTGGTCATCGTCCACGGTGGAGACGGCACCGTAAACGAGGTGATCAACGGGCTGCTCGGGGTCCCACTGCCCACATCGATGCGCGCCGTCACGATCGGTCCCATCCCGGCTCTGGCCGTGGTCCCCGGCGGAAGCGCCAACGTCTTCGCACGCTCACTCGGAATCCACGCCGACCCGGTTGCCGCCACCAATCAGCTGATCGACCTTCTTGCCGCGCGATCGCGCCGCACCATCGGTCTCGGCCACTGCGACAACAGGTGGTTCACGTTCAACGCCGGTCTGGGTCTCGACGCCGACGTGTGCCAGGCGATCGACGCGGGCCGAAAGGACGGCGGACCCGTCTCCGCGACTCGGTACGTTCGCGCCGCCGTCAGCGCCTTCTTTCGCAACAAACGACGTGATCCGAAACTCACCGTCGAAATTCCAGATCACGATCCGGTAACGGGCGTGCATTACGCTTTCGTTTCCAACTCGAGTCCGTGGACCTATCTGAACGAGCGTCCGGTGCACACCAATCCGGGCACCTCGTTCGACACCGGACTCGGACTCTTCGCGATGCGGACGACGCGCGTCCTGCCGAGCCTGAACGTATCTCGCCAACTCCTGTCTGCAGGCGCGGAACCCAAGTCACGCAAGCTCTTTCGAGTCGACGACGTTCCACGCATCAAGATCACGTCCAGCGAACCCATCGGGTTGCAAATGGACGGAGACTTCCTCGGATTGCGCACCGAGGCCGAATTTCACTCGACACCGTCGGCGCTCGAGGTCATCGCGGAGAACAGGTCCTGATACTGCCCGAATGGGTAGTTTTCAACCGGTTTTCGACGCACCCAGACCGGGCGCCGTGGGCAGCGTCATAGCGTTTTTGCTGGGAAAACCTCTGCACATTGCCCCTCGAGCGGGTACAAAGGAGCGCAGGAGGCTTAAGGCAGCCTAACAGAGTGAGCTTGACCACGGACGCGCGGCTATCTCTTGACTTCCCCTAAGTTCGTGAAAGCATTCACAAGCAACAGTGCGGAAACATTGGATACGCACGAGTGAACATCAGTCGAAAACGCAACGACACAGATCGCGGTAACAACAATCAACACGGCGCTGCGGCGCCCGGTAAGGAGCAGAGGATGGACTGGCGCCACAAGGCAATCTGTCGCGACGAAGATCCGGAACTATTTTTCCCCGTGGGAAACAGTGGCCCGGCACTCGCGCAGATCGCCGATGCCAAGGTCGTCTGCACGCGGTGCCCTGTCACCGCTGAGTGCCTGTCCTGGGCACTCGAGTCCGGCCAGGATGCCGGCGTGTGGGGCGGTATGAGCGAAGACGAGCGTCGCGCGCTGAAGCGTCGCAATGCACGTACGCGGGCTCGTAGCTCCGTATAACTCCCGGTGAACCGGTGAGGGCCAGTCCCTCACCCCGGTTCGCCCGGGCACAGCAGAACCCGGTGACTCCACGACGGAGCCCGGGTTTTTTGCTGTCCGATGCCCAGACGTCCGGCGCTCAGCTGTTCAGGTTCGGGGCGAGCGACGCCCGAGCGGGACGCGGAGGGAGGCGTCCGTGCCCCCGCGAGGCGATGGATGGAGCCCGAGGGAGCCACCCAGTTCGACGGACACCAACGTACGGACGATCTGCAGGCCCAGACCCTCGGACTTCTCCAACGAGAACCCTGAGGGCAAACCACGCCCGTCGTCGTGGATGACGACGTCGAGCCACCGCGCGGATCGGTCGGCCGAGATGCGGACGACACCCGCGGTGCCGGCGTCGAATCCGTGTTCCATGGCGTTCTGCACCAGTTCGGTCAACACCATCACCAGTGGTGTGGCCCGCTCGGCGGAGAAGACGCCCAACTTACCTTCCCGCGCGACGCGGACGCGCGGGTTGACCGTGGCGACGTCGAGCATGATCGGGACCAGCCGGTCGACGATCTCGTCGAGGTCGATTTCCTCGTCCACCGACATGGACAGCATTTCGTGCACCAGCGCGATGGACGTCACCCGTCGAACCGACTCCGACAACGCCACGCGCGCTTCCTCGTTCTCCAATCGCCGTGACTGCAGGCGAAGCAAAGCGGCGACGGTCTGCAGATTGTTCTTCACCCGGTGATGGATCTCGCGGATGGTCGCGTCCTTGCTGAGCAGCGCACGGTCTCGGCGCTTGACCTCGGTCACGTCCCGCACCAGCACGATGGCCCCCACCGACTCACCACGCGGCCGAAGCGACAGAGTTCTGATCAACACCGTCGCACCGCGCGCGTCGGCTTCCATCCGGTATCCCTCGCTTCCCGACAGCGACGCACGAATGTGGTCGGCGATCTCCTGGGAATCGAACGGATCGGTGATCAACGACCGCGTCACCGACGCCAGATCCGTCCCGGACAGGTCGGTCGCCAAGCCCATCCGGTGATAGGCGGACAGTGCGTTCGGACTGGCATAGACGACGCGGCCGTCGGTGTCGACCCTGATGAAGCCGTCGCCTGCACGCGGTGAGGAGTTGACGTCGGTGCGTTCCACGGGGCTGGGAAATGTCCCCTCGCTGATCATCCGGCACAGATCGTCGGCGCAGCCCCGGTATGCGACCTCGAGCGCGCCTGCCGTCCGCTGCCGCGTCGGGTTGGCGTCGCGAGTGAGAATCGCGATGACGTGGTCGCCGCACCGCACCGGCACGCTGTCGGTGTTGGAACCACTGCTGACGATGTCGCGGGTGACCAGCGAGTCCATGACCGTCGGGTGCTGGGACTCCGAGACGACGGCGCCGACCATGTCCTCGGTGAACACCGTCGGTGCGGTCGTCGGTCGGCACTGCGCGACGCACAGGATCTTGGCGTCCGGGCTCGCATCCACGTCGTCGGTTCCGACCCAGAGAAGAAGGTCCGCGAACGACAGATCCGCGAGGAGCTGCCACTCCCCGACCACCCGTTGCAGGTGATCGACAGCTTCTCCGGTCAGATCGGTGTGTTCGGCGAGCAGGTCGCTCAGTGTCGACACGGTGACGGCTCCGTCGCGATTGTGGGCGGGTGCGAGGCGGTGAGAGTCTAGGAGACCACAGCGATCAGGTCGCCCTGCTTGATGACGTCGCCCACGGTGACGGCAATGGTGCTGACCACGCCGGCTGACTCGGCGAGCACCGGAATTTCCATCTTCATCGATTCGAGAACGACGAGAGTGTCCCCGACCGCCACCTCGTCCCCCTCGGTGACCACGATCTGGAACACGGTCGACACCATTTCCGCGCGCACGTCCTCGGCCATTTGGCATCCTCTCGTTCACGGGCGGTTTCGCCTGTGGTTCCGGCACCCGTGACAGGGCGGCCGACCACTCGTGAAAGACTGTAGTGAACCAGTAGAGAGGAGCTCATCATGGGTAAGCGTGGGCGCAAGAAGCGCAGTCGCAAGAACAACAAGGCAAACCACGGCAAACGTCCGAACAGCTGACGATTTGCCTCATCACACGACGAAGGCCGGGAAGCGCGATGCTTCCCGGCCTTCGTCGTACCTCGGCCGGATCTACCCCGGCGTCGTCACTCCTGCTCGGTGTGCTTGATCAGCACGGTTCGCCTTATCTCGATGCTCAGGCGCTCCCGCAGACCGGCGGGCGCCTGGTCACCACCGCACTTGCGACTGATCAGACTCTTGACCTTCTCTTCGATGCCGTACGCGGCAAAGCATGATCCACACTCGTCGATGTGACGTTGAAGCCGAGCCCGGCTGCCTTCGTCGCACTCGTTGTCGAGCATCAGCCACACGTCGGCGATGACCGCGGAGCAGTCCAACGCCTCGAACTGCCGATTCTGTTCGGCTTCGTCGTTCGCATCCGATGTCACTTCGAGACCTCCTGCTCGTGCGCGTCGACCGCACCGTTGCGATTGAAACCACGTTCACGTGCCACGTCCGACAGCAGGCCTCGGAGCTGTTTACGTCCTCGGTGCAGCCGGGACATGACGGTGCCGATGGGCGTGCCCATGATGTCGGCGATCTCCTTGTACGGAAAACCTTCGACATCGGCGTAGTACACCGCCATACGAAATTCCTCGGGCAGCGACTGAAGCGCGGCCTTGATGTCGTCGTCGGGCAGCGCATCGAGAGCTTCGACCTCGGCGGAACGCAGTCCCGTCGACGTGTGCTCGGCCGTTGCGGCCAGCTGCCAATCCGTGATCTCGTCCGTCGGGTACTGCGCGGGTTGGCGCTGCTTCTTTCGGTACGAGTTGATGTACGTGTTGGTCAGGATCCGGTACAGCCACGCCTTGAGGTTCGTTCCCTCACGAAACGAGCGGAATGCGGAGTACGCCTTGATGTACGTCTCCTGGACCAGGTCCTCGGCGTCGGCCGGGTTCCGCGTCATCCGCAGTGCCGCGCCGTAGAGCTGATCCAGCATCGGCAGTGCGTCGCGCTCGAACCGCTCGGTCAGGTCCGCCGCCGACTCCACCGGTGCCTCGGCCTCCGCCTGAGCTGGGCGCTCGACTTCCTCCACGCTGATCCCTTCGGTAGCCATATCCGACCAGGTTACAGCGGGAGAAGGCAGCGCCTTCACGTAGATCGCACTCGAACTCGGAGCGGACCGGAGCGGGCGCTCGGTCGTCGTCACTGCCACAGCAGATCCCTTCCTCTTGCCTTGCGTACCTCTTGGCTCTTCAACACCGGCTTCACCCCGGTCATTCCAGGCGCCGGTCTGGCTACAGTGATCCGATGCCCTCAGCGCACCGGCCCGCCGCCTCCACACCTGCCGTCGCTCTGTTGATCGCGGAGAAGGTCGAGCACTCGGTGCACACCTACGACCACGACCCGAGGTCGGAATCGTTCGGCACGGAAGCGGCGGACGTCCTCACCGAACGTCTCGGTGTCGTCGCCGACCAGATCTTCAAGACGTTGGTGCTCAGGCGTTCCGACAACACACTCGCGGTGGCGGTTCTGCCCGTCACGGCGACACTCTCCCTCAAAGCCGCAGCCTCGGCCCTCGGTACCAGAAAGATCGTGCTGGCAGACCGAGCGGAGGCGGAGAAATCGACCGGGTACGTCTTCGGCGGCGTCTCCCCACTCGGCCAGAAACGAGCGCTCGCGACCGTCGTCGACGAATCTGCCCTGGCCTGGGACCGAATTCTCTGCAGCGGAGGCAGACGAGGGTTCGAGATCGAGCTCGACCCGAAGGACCTCGTCCGGCTCGCGCGGGCCGTGACGGCGCCCGTCGCCACCAGCTGAGCGCCGATGCGCAAAGATGGTGTGGTGACCAACTGGACCGCACCGCTCTCCACAGCCCCCGTCGACGCGACCGTCACGCTGCCCGGTTCCAAGTCCATCACCAATCGCGCGTTGATCATCTCCGCACTGGCAGGCGGACAGTCGACGGTCACAGCGGCCCTGCGCAGCCGTGACACCGACCTGATGATCGCCGCGTTGCAGCAACTCGGAGTCGGTATCACGATCGACCCGGCCGATCCGACGTCTCTGACGGTCACTCCCGGCGCCCTGCGCGGCGGATCGATCGATTGCGGGCTCGCCGGAACGGTGATGCGGTTCGTTCCGCCTCTTGCCGCCCTGGCGGACGGTGTGGTGCGTTTCGACGGTGACGAGCAGGCACGGACCCGGCCGCTGGACACCATTCTGGGCGCGCTACGCCACCTGGGAGCCGACGTGGCCGGGGATTCGCTGCCGTTCACCGTCACCGGGTCCGGCACTCTGCGGGGCGGGGCCGTCGACATCGACGCCTCGGGTTCTTCGCAGTTCGTGTCCGGGCTGATGCTCAGCGCAGCCGCGTTCGACGACGGCATCACCATTCACCACACTGGAAAGCCCGTACCGTCGATGCCGCACATCGACATGACGGTCGAGATGCTCCGGCGCGCAGGTGTGCAGGTGAGCACTCCGGCCGACAGCGGCGACGCGGACACCTGGCGCGTGCATCCCGGCCCGGTCGACGCCGTGTCGTGGGTGGTCGAACCCGACCTGTCGAACGCGACACCGTTCCTGGCCGCGGCGGCGGTGACCGGAGGTGTCGTACGGGTTCCGAACTGGCCGTCGTCGACGACGCAACCGGGTGATGCCATCCGAGGAATTCTCGAATCCATGGGCGCCACGGTAACCCTCGAGAACGGAACCCTCGAGGTGCGAGGCGGGGCGACATCGACCGGAGTCGACATCGACCTGCACGACGTCGGCGAGCTCACACCCACGGTGGCGGCTCTCGCCGCGCTTGCGGACGGCCCATCGCACCTACGCGGAATCGCTCACCTGCGCGGACACGAAACCGACCGTCTCGCAGCACTTGTCGCGGAGATCCGCCGACTGGGCGGGAACGCGACCGAGACCGACGACGGTCTGGACATCGCACCCGCGGCCCTGCACGGCGGGGTGTGGCGAGCGTACGCGGACCACCGGATGGCAACGGCAGGAGCAATTCTCGGACTGGTGGTCCCCGGAGTGGAAGTCGACGACATCGGAACTACCGCGAAAACCCTCCCAGGTTTCGAAAATCTGTGGGCCTCGATGCTGGGAGACTCGCCGCTCGCGGGGCGAGGGACACGGCCGACCACCGAAGGTGTTTCGTCCTGAGTCGCCGCTACGACGAGTCGGACGTCCGCATCCGCCCAGGCAAGAGCTCACGCCCCCGGACGAAGACGCGTCCCGACCATGCCGATGCCCAGTCGGGAATGGTCGTGTCCGTGGACCGCGGCCGGTGGGGATGCGTTCTCGGAGGGGACCCGTCCCGGCCGGTCGTCACCATGCGCGCACGCGAACTGGGTCGCACACCCATCGTCGTCGGAGACGATGTCGACATAGTGGGAGACCTGTCCGGCAAGGTGGACACGTTGGCTCGCATCGTTCGGGTGTCCGAGCGCCGGACCGTGCTTCGCCGTACTGCCGACGACACCGATCCGTACGAACGTGTCGTGGTCGCCAATGCCGAACAACTGTTGATCGTCGCCGCACTGGCCGACCCTCCGCCGCGCACCGGATTCGTCGAGCGTGCGCTCGTCGCCGCATACGTCGGCGGTCTGAAACCTGTTCTCTGCCTGACCAAGAGCGACCTGGCCGACCCACACGAGTTCGCCTCGGCGTTCGCCGACCTCGACGTCCCGGTGGTGCTGGCCGGGCAGAGCGAAGATCTGACCGACCTCACCGCACGGCTGACCGACAGCGTCACGGCACTCATCGGCCACTCCGGCGTCGGGAAATCGACGTTGGTGAACAGGTTGGTGCCCGACGCGAAGCGCGCAACCGGCACGGTGTCCGGTGTCGGCAAGGGCCGTCACACGTCGACGCAGTCGATTGCACTTCCGTTGCCGGGAGGCGGGTGGGTGGTGGACACCCCTGGCATTCGATCCTTCGGGCTCGCGCACATTTCACCGGAGAACGTGGTGGCCGCGTTCTCCGACCTGGCGGACGCCATCGATGACTGCCCGCGTGGGTGTACTCACCTCGGTCCTCCGGCGGACCCGGAGTGCGCGCTCGATACGTTGACCGGCGATGCAGCGAGACGCGTCGCTGCGGTCCGTCTACTGCTGGAAGCCGTGCGCACCAACGAGAACTGGTGACCCCGCGAGTGCAGTTACCCACGAGGTCACCAGTCCGTGCTTGTACGGTCCTAGGCGGACAACTTCGCGACGAGGCCGCGAATGCCTTTCTTCTTCTTCGATTCCGCGATGGCCGTGCGCAATCCGCGGCGTTTTCCGGTGACCGGATCGACGGTCAGCAGCCCGCGAGACTCGTCGGCGAACTTGCGCTCCGACGCCGTCTCCGGCGCATCGTCCGCGGTTGCCTTGAGGTACTTGTTGGGCAGCGAGAGCTTGGCGATGGTTCGCCAGGACAGCAGGTACTGCTTGCCGATCGAGCCGGTGGTGTAGGGCAGGTCGTACTTCTCGGCGAGTTCCAGAACTCGGAACTTGATCTCGCGCAGGCGATTACTGGGCAGATCCGGGAACAGGTGATGCTCGATCTGGTAGCAGAGGTTGCCGCTCATGAACTCCATGACGGGGCCTGCCTCGAAGTTCGCGCTGCCGAGCATCTGCCGCAGGTACCACTGCCCCTGCGTCTCGCCCTCCATGTCCGACTTCGTGAACTTCTCCGCACCGTCCGGGAAGTGCCCGCAGAAGATGACCGTGTTGGTCCAGACGTTGCGGATCATGTTGGCGACGATGTTGGCCGTCAGCGTGCTCTTCCACGCCGGACCGGTGAGGGCCGGGTAGACCACGTAGTCCTTGGCGATCTGCTTGCCGATCTTCTCGAGGACCTCTCGACGCTTGCGCTCGAACTCCTCGCGCTCGACGCGGCCCTTGGCGACCTTGCCGAGTTCGAGATGCTGTGCGGCGACGCCGTATTCGAAGAAGAGCTGCAGAAGCAGGTTGTAGACCGGGTTGCCGAGGTTGAAGGGCTTCCACCGCTGGTCGCGCGTGACACGGAGAAGTCCGTAGCCGACGTCGTCGTCCATTCCGAGCACGTTGGTGTACTTGTGATGGATGTAGTTGTGCGTCTGCTTCCAGTGCGCCGACGGCCCGGTGTTGTCCCACTCCCACGACGTGGAGTGGATTTCCGGATCGTTCATCCAGTCCCACTGCCCGTGCATCACGTTGTGCCCGAGCTCCATGTTCTCGATGATCTTGGCGGCGCCGAGCATGCCTGTCCCGAGCAACCAGGCCGGGCGCTTGCGGCTTGCGAAGAGGACGGCACGGCCACCGATCTCCAGGGTGCGCTGCAGCCGAATGGTGTTGCGGATGTACCGTGCGTCGCGTTCTCCGCGAGACGCCTCGATGTCACGGCGGATTGCATCCAGCTCGACGCCGAGCGCCTCCACGTCCGCATCGGTCAGATGCGCGTATTCCTTGATGTCCGAAATCGCCACGGGTTACGGCCCTCCTGGCAGTCGTCGGTGATGCACGTCGTGCACGTTCACCACTAACGTACCGTAACTTACGGGAGCGTAGGTTACGACCCCGTAGGTGTGAGAGACTTCACGCGCGACTTCTGCGCCTGACGGAGAGCCTTGGCCTGTCGCTTGGCTTCTTTCTTCGCGTTCCGCAGTGTGACCCGCGCTTCTGCAATGGCCGAACGGAGACCGCGACGCTTACCGGTCAGTGGATCGATTCGGAGCGCATGCACCGTCGGCTCGTCACCCGCCCTGAACCGACGCTCTGAACTGGTCTCGGGCGCATTGTCCGACGTGGCACGCAACCACTGATCAGGAAGCGACAGCTTGTGAATGGTACGCAGCGCCAGCAGGTACTGCTTCCCGAGCGACCCGGTGGTGTACGGAAGGTCGTACTTCTCGCACAGCGCATGCACCTTCTCGGAAATCTCCTCGTACCGGTTGCTGGGCAGGTCCGGGAACATGTGGTGCTCGATCTGGTAGCACAGGTTGCCGCTCATGAACGCCATGACCTTGCCGGCGTCGAAGTTGGCGCTGCCGAGCATCTGACGCAGGTACCACTCCGCGCGCGTCTCCGTCTCGAACTGACCGATGGTGAACTTCTCTGCACCGTCGGGGAAATGGCCGCAGAAGATGACCGCGTAGGCCCACAGGTTTCGGACGAGATTTGCCGTCGCGTTGGCGGTCAGAGTGCTCTTCCACGCAGGACCGGTCAACGCGGGGAACAGAACGAAATCCTTGCCGACCTGACGGGCGATCTTGCGAGCGAACGCACGATTGGACGGAGACTTCCAGAACTCTTTCTCGTGCTCGCCGTCCAGTTCCTTCTGCGCGTCCAAGTCGTGCAGAGCGATGCCCCACTCGAACGTCGCCGCCAGGAGGACGTTGGCAATCGGCTGCAAGAGGTTGATCGGCTTCCACGCTTCGTCGCGAGTCATACGGAGAATGCCGAAGCCGATGTCGTCGTCCATGCCGACGATGTTGGTGTAGGTGTGATGGGAGTAGTTGTGCGCGCGCTTCCACTGCTCCGACGGGCCCGTCTGGTCCCATTCCCACGACACCGAATGGATCTCCGGGTCGTTCATCCAGTCCCACTGCCCGTGCATCACATTGTGCCCGAGCTCCATGTTCTCGATGATCTTCGCAACGCTCAACATCGCGGTACCCACAAGCCACGCTGGACGGTATTTGCTGCCCAACAGCACGATTCGGCTGCCGAACTCGAGACAGCGCTGCAGCTTGATGGTCCGACGGATGTACGCGGCATCCTTCTCGCCGCGCGAATCCTCGATGTCGCGGCGGACCGCGTCCAATTCTCTGCCGAAGGCTTCCATGTCCTCTTCGGTCAGGTGTGCGAACTCTTTGATGTCCGTGATGGCCACCGTGGTCCTCCGAAAGTCGTGGGCGCGGGCCCGAAATGCGTTTTCGCCTCTGTGCGCCAGTGCAAGGGTAGCCGAACTTACTGAGAAGTCCGTGTGGGTTGGAGCACGCTCACACCGCGTCTCGGCCGGTCAGAGCTCGAGTGTGCAGTCGCCTGCAGCCGCCGAAATGCAGGTCTGGATACGGTCGCCTTCACCGTGCTCCTTGCCCGAGCGCAAGTCGATGACGTGCCCGGCCGTCAACGGCACGACACACGTCTGACAGATACCCATCCGGCACCCGAAGGGCATCTGCACACCCAGACCCTCCCCTGCCTCCAACAAGCTCGTGGCACCGTCGACCTCGACGGACCGGTCCGACTTGGAGAAGGTCACCTTGCCGCCCTTGCCGGACGTGTCGGCCCGGGCGATCTCGAAGCGTTCGAGGTGCAGTCTGTCCTCGATTCCCTCCGACTTCCACACTCGCTCGATCTCCTCGAGCAAGCCGGACGGCCCACACGCCCACGTCTGACGCTCGCGCCAGTCCGGGTAGAGCTCATCGAGCGACGCCAACGCGAACTTGCCGTCCGATCTGGTCAACTGCACGTGCGAGGTGAACTGCGGATGACCGGTCGCCAGCGATGCGAGCTCGTCGGAGAACATCACTTCGTCCTCGGTGGGTGCCGAATGAATGTGCACCGTGTCCGGCATGTCTCCGTGCCTGTCCAGGGTACGGAGCATGGAGATGATGGGTGTGATGCCGCTGCCTGCCGTGATGAACAGAATCTTCTCCGGCGGCGGCGTCGGGAGCGCGAAATTGCCCTTCGGAGCGGCCAGCCGAACGATGGTGCCCTGGGGCACGCCGCCGACGAGGTGGCTGGAGAGGAAGCCCTCCGGCATCGCCTTCACCGTGATCGAGATCAGTTTCTCGTCCCAGTTGGGTGCGGACGTGAGCGAATACGAGCGCCAGTGCCAGCGCCCGCCGAGGTGCAATCCGATCCCGATGTACTGCCCGGGCTGGTAGTCGAAGTTGAATCCCCATCCAGGCTGGATGACCAGAGTGACCGCCGTTGCGGTCTCCTGCTCCACCCGAACGATCCGACCGCGCAGCTCACGCGCCGACCACAACGGGTTGGCGAGGTGCAGGTAGTCGTCGGGTAGCAATGGTGTGGTGATGCGCGTGATCGCGCCACGCAACATGTTGAGCTTCGGACGCTTGGGAGCAGATACACCCGCGGCGGGAGCTTCCAGCCACTTCTTGAGATCCATCGGAAAGTACTTACCCCTCGTTCGAGACAGAGACAACGCTGACGTGCTGGACCAGCTGGCGCGAACAGGCCCATATCAAGGTTACGCTACCGTAGGTTACTGGGGCGTTCGACTTCTACAGAAACTCCAACAGGAACGGCAGCTCCTGCGTCGCGTACCACGCGAGGGCGTGATCCTCGGCATCACCGAGGACGAACTCGGCGTCCGGATCGCCCATGTCCGCCGCATCCACGACCCCGACCGCCTTCTCGACAGCGGACTCGGCGCCTTCGAGGTCGACGTGGACCGACGCGACCTCGCTCATCCGAAGCGGCTCCTTCAACCGAACGACGGCGTCGTCCAGGTCCGGCCGAAGCGTCGGATCCTCCACGTCCGCGGCGATCACCGCACGCCGGAACACGACCGAGCCGTCGACGACACCGTCGCCCTCGTCTTCCAGTGCTGCACCGACCAGACGCAGTGACGCCCTCGCCGCTTCGTTCATCGCGACCTCGGCCAGCTCCTCGTCGTCTCCCGACGAATAGGCCTCACGGAGGGTGGGGGTCACCGCGAACGCGGTACGACTGACCGGATGGAACTCACCGTCGGCCACCAGCGTCCGCAACATGGCGACCGTCGCCGGAACATAGACCCTCACGCGTACCTCACACTCTCGATTCGTTGCTGGCGTCGACGAGCTCTTCGAGCGCCTCGCGCAACAGGACGGTGATGACGTCGACGTCGGGCATCGCGCCACGATCGGCGTTCAGGCCGAAGCACACGAATCCGTCGTACGACGTCAAACCGATACTGAGAGCCTGGTTCTCGAACAGCGGCGACACGGGGAACATCTCCAACATACGGGCACCTCCCACGTACAGAGGGAACTGTGGACCCGGGGCATTGGTGACGATCAGATTGAACAGGCGCCTCGACAGCCTGCTGCCCGCCCGGGCACCCATCGCGTGCAGACTGGCGGGCGCGAACCCCGAGATCCGCATCAACGTGTCCGCGGTGACCCCCGGAGACTGTTTGGCGTGCGCCTCGGTGGCGTGCGCGATGTGCGACAACCGCACCACCGCGTTCAGCTCACCCACCGGCAGGTCGATCAGGAACGACGACACCTCGCTGCGGGGCGGCATCTCCGGGTCGTGGTCTCCCGTCAGCCGGTCCGCGCGCTCGTAACCCGACGGATCCTCGGCGACGTAGACCGACATCGGAACCATCGCGCGCACGGTCGACGACGCCGTGACGGGCTCGCCCCGCGACAGCAGCCAGTTGCGGAGAGCTCCGGTCACGACGGCCAACACGACGTCGTTGATCGAGCAGTCGAAACGTGTGTGAATCTTGCGGTAGTCGGTCAGTTCGGTCTTCGCGACCGCGAAACGTCGGTTCCTCGAGATGGGGGCGTTCAGGGGGCTCGTCGGCGCGGTCTGGGCGGCGGTCCGAACGACGGACAGCACCTTTCCCGCTGCGCCGAGCGCTCCCCCGGCGATTCCGGCCACCCCGGCCGCGGCACCACGCAAGATCTCGACTCCCTCGCTCGGGGAGGCGATCAGTTCCGTGATGGCGTCGATCACCAGCGCGGATTCCTTGGGTTCGCGCGCAGGCATCCACAATTCCTCCGCCATCGCGGGCGGGCTCTTGGTTGCATCCAGAATGACCTGGCCGATCTCGAGCGCCTTCTCACCGTCGACGAGCGCCGAGTGCGACTTCGTGAAGATCGCGAACCGGTTCTTGCTCAAACCCTCGACCAGGTACATCTCCCACAGGGGCCGAGTGCGGTCCAGGGGCCGCGACGTCAGCCGCGCCACCAGATCGTGAAGTTGCTCGTCCGATCCCGGCTTCGGTAGGGCCGAGCGGCGAATGTGATACGTGATGTCGAACTCGCCGTCGTCCACCCACACCGGCCGGGCCAGGCCGAACGCAACTTCCCGAACCTTCTGTCGGTACCGCGGCACCAGAGCGAGGCGCTGCTCCACCAGCGACAGCAGGTCCTCGTAGCGAAAACCGTTGCGAGGCGTGCGAAACACCGCGAGAGAACCGAGATGCATCGGTGTACTGCTGGCCTCGAGGAAGTAGAACGACGCATCCTGAGTTGTCAGTCTGTTCGCCATCGCGGGTACCGGTTCCCCAATCCTTAGCCACACCGTGCCGATCACCACTCGTCGAGCGAGGTGGTTCGTCGTACTCGAACCTAGACGAACCCACAGGCTACAGCCATTCGGCCGACGTTCGATGGAACCGACTGCGCCTCGGTTCCGTCTGAATTACCAAGAGGCCGAATCCGCCGGAGGGACCGAGAATGAACGCCATGTCGGATGCACGCCGGTTCGCGTACATCGCCCGCGCCACAGCATTCGAACCGCCGACGGACAGCGCACGTGCGAACGACGGGCCGGTGACGGACAGTCAGGCCGTCCCTGCTGCCTGCAGCAGGCCGACCCGTCGCCGACGCCCGTTCCCGCGCAGCGTCGGACACCACGAGCACCCCGAAGGTTCCGGACCTGCCGCCGCACGCGGATCGCGCATCGGCCCGTTGGTGGTGGACAGCGAGAATCCGGTGTCCGACGATGCTCGCCGCGGCGCCGAGCAGGCAGTTCGGTTGCTGCTGGAGGTCCTGGATCGACGACGGCCGCCCGAGAAGATGGGACAGCTGTTCGCCCCGAACGTCGTGGAATCGGTGCGGACGATCGCACGCACCGAACCACCGGGTCGACGGCTGGGGGCGGCCAGCCTGCGTCGCATTCACGTCACGCACGCCGCACGCAACGCGACGGAAGTGTTCGGAACCTACACGCGCGGGACGCGGGTGTTCGCGGTCGCGGCCCGCCTCGAGTACCGGCGCAGCCTCAAGTACACCGGGTGGACAGTCACGTCGCTGCGCGTCGTCTGATGCCGTGCAGCGACGTGACCGAGACCCCTAGCGCTTCTTCTTGGACCGCGCCGGCTTGGACGTCTTCGACTGTGCCCGAGCGGCTTCGCGGCGTTCCCGACGCGTTCCCTGCGCCGCGGCGTCGCCGCCCGACGAGTTGGGTGCCGTCGCGACACCGGACCGGCGAACTGCGGTCCCTCCGTCTTCGTCCGGACCGGAGAACGTCAGACGCTCCTCGGTGCGGTCGTCCAGGCCCTTCGCGCGCAAGGCCGACGGAACGGGGGCGGCAGGCGCCTCCTTCTTCGGTTCCGGACGGGCCGGCGCGGGCTGACCCGCCGACGCCGGAGCCGCGCCCGCGACAGCCGACGCTGCCGGGGCCGTGCCGGTGTTCGCTGCCCGAGTTCCGACGGGCGAGGCGAGTCCCGGTGCGACCGCGAGGCCGGCACCGACGGCCGGACCGGCTGGGGCAGGTGTGGCCTCGACCTGAAGGTTGAACAGGAATCCGACGGACTCCTCCTTGAGTCCTTCGAGCATGCCTCGGAACATGTCATAGCCTTCGCGCTGGTACTCGACCAGCGGGTCACGCTGTGCCATCGCTCGCAGGCCGATGCCTTCCTTCAGATAGTCCATCTCGTAAAGGTGTTCACGCCACTTGCGGTCGAGGACGGACAGCAGCACACGGCGTTCGAGCTCACGCATACCATTATCGCCCGCCACCTCTTCGATGCTCTTCTCTCTGGTGGCGTACGCGGCGCGCGCGTCGGCCAGCAGTGCTTCGAGGAGTTCTTCGCGGGTCAGGTCGCTCTTCTCACCGAATTCGTTCTCGTGCGAGAGCTCCTTGTGGTCGAGACCCACCGGATAGAGCGTCTTCAGCGCTGTCCACAGCTGCTCGAGATCCCAGTCCTCGACGTAGCCCTCGGCGGTCGCGCCGTTGACGTAGGCAGTGATCACGTCGGTGATCATGCTTTCGACCTGGCCCTCCATGTCAGCGCCCTCGAGGATGCGACGCCGCTCCTCGTAGATGACGGTGCGCTGCTGGTTCATCACCTCGTCGTACTTCAAGACGTTCTTGCGGATCTCGAAGTTCTGCTGCTCGACCTGGGTCTGCGCACTCTTGATCGCCTTCGACACCATCTTGGCTTCGATGGGAACGTCGTCCGGGAGGTTGAGCCGGGTCATGATCGACTCGAGCGCACCACCGTTGAACCGGCGCATCAATTCGTCACCGAGCGACAGGTAGAAGCGCGATTCGCCCGGGTCACCCTGACGACCGGATCGACCACGGAGCTGGTTGTCGATACGGCGTGAGTCGTGACGCTCGGTGCCGAGGACGTACAGGCCGCCGGCGGCGCGCACGGTCTCGGCGTCGGCCTTGACCTGAGCCTTCACCGTTTCGAGAGCGGAGTCCCACGCTGCCTGGTACTCATCGGGCGTCTCGACGGGATCGAGGCCCTGCTTGCGGAGCTGCACGTCGGTGATGATGTCCGGGTTACCGCCGAGCACGACGTCGGTACCACGCCCTGCCATGTTGGTGGCGACCGTGACGGCGCCGTGGCGACCGGCCTCGGCGACGATCGTCGCTTCCTGCTCGTGGAACTTGGCGTTCAGCACGCTGTGGACGACGCCGCGCTTGGTGAACTGCTTGGACAGGTACTCCGAACGCTCGACGCTCGTCGTACCGATCAGCACGGGCTGACCTTTGCCGTGTCGCTCGACGACGTCGTCGACGACGGCGTCGAACTTGGCTTCCTCTGTCTTGTAGATGAGGTCGCCGTTGTCCACCCGCACCATGGGGCGGTTGGTCGGGATCGGGATCACACCGAGGCCGTAGGTCTGGTGCAGCTCCGCGGCCTCGGTCTGCGCGGTACCGGTCATGCCGGACAACTTGTCGTAGAGCCGGAAGTAGTTCTGCAGCGTGATCGTGGCGAGAGTCTGGTTCTCGGCCTTGATCTCCACCTTCTCCTTGGCCTCGATGGCCTGGTGCATGCCCTCGTTGTACCGGCGGCCGACGAGGATACGACCGGTGAACTCGTCGACGATGATGACCTCACCGTCGCGGACGATGTAGTCCTTGTCCTTGGTGTAGAGCTCCTTGGCCTTGATCGAGTTGTTGAGGTAGTTCACCAACGGCGAGTTGGCGGCCTCGTAGAGGTTGTCGATGCCGAGCTGATCCTCGACCAGCTCCACGCCTGCCTCGTGCACACCGACCGTGCGCTTCTTGATGTCCACCTCGTAGTGGACGTCGTTCTTCAGCAACGGTGCGATGCGGGCGAACTCGCCGTACCACTTGGACGACGCGTCGGCCGGGCCCGAGATGATCAGTGGCGTGCGGGCCTCGTCGATCAGGATCGAGTCGACCTCGTCGACCACGGCGAAGTTGTGCCCCCGCTGGACCAGATCGTCGAGCGAGTGCGTCATGTTGTCGCGCAGGTAGTCGAAGCCGAACTCGTTGTTGGTTCCGTACGTGATGTCGGCGGCATACGCGGTACGACGCTCGGCCGGGGTCATGCCGGACAGGATCACGTCGGTCTCGAGGCCGAGGAAACGGTGAACTCGTCCCATCCACTCCGAGTCGCGCTTGGCGAGGTAGTCGTTGACGGTGACGACGTGCACTCCGTCACCGGACAGCGCGTTGAGGTATGCCGGGAGGACGCAGGTCAGGGTCTTGCCTTCACCGGTCTTCATCTCCGCGACGTTGCCGAAGTGCAGGGCCGCTCCGCCCATCACCTGGACGTCGAAGTGCCGCTGGCTCAAGACGCGCCACGATGCTTCGCGCGCAACGGCGAAGGCCTCGGGCAGGAGTTCGTCGAGCGTTTCGCCCTTGGCGTAGCGCTCCTTGAATTCGACGGTCTTGGCCCTGAGCTCGTCGTCGGACAAGCCCTCGACGTCCGGTGACAGGGTGGACACGTGGTCGGCGATGTTCTTGAGTCGCTTGACCATGCGACCCTCACCGACACGGAGCAGCTTGGAAAACGACAGCGAAGGCACGGGCTTTCTCGTCCTCGATCCTCGGTTACTTGTATTCGGTCGACAGGTTGGCGGTGCAGGCCCCTCCGACGTCGCGACGAGCTCTGGTGATGCGACCTGCCGATGCGACCTGACGCAACCATGGTAGGCGCTGGACCGTCAGGGCCCACAGACCCACGTACCAAAGCAGGCCCCACCTGGTGTTTTCCGGGTGAGGCCTGCTTCGTCTCAGGGTGTTCCTACGTAATTCTCAGCTCACGTGAGCCTGATCAACCCGTAGTCGAACGCGTGACGGCGATACACCACCGACGGTCTGTCGGTCGCGGAATCGTGGAACAGGAAGAAGTCGTGGCCGACGAGTTCCATTTCGTAGAGTGCGTCGTCCACACTCATCGGGGCTGCGGAGTGAACCTTGGTGCGCACGATCTGACCGGGGCCCGACGGCTCGTCCTCGAACGTGTCGAGTTTGATGTCCGGGTCGATCGCCAGATCGTCGTCCTCGGCGAGTTCGGCGGTGGCCTCGGCCACCGAGACGGGACGCTTCTCTCCGTAGTGGACCTTGCGACGGTCCTTCGTGCGACGCAGCCTGCTTTCCAGTTTCGAGGTCACCGATTCCAGGGCTGCATAGAAACTGTCGGCACATGCCTCGGCACGAACCACGGGGCCCTTGCCCTTCGCGGTGATTTCCACGCGCTGACATGCCTTGGCCTGTCGGCGATTTCGCTCGTGTTGGAGTTCGACGTCGAACAGGTAGATGGAGGGGTCGAAACGTTCGAGCCTGGCGAGTTTTTCGGATACGTAGATCCGGAAATGGTCTGGGATCTCGACGTTGCGGCCTTTGACCACAACGTCGGCATGGGTCTTGGTGGACTCGTCCGAAGGCTTCTCGTCGAAGAAAACCGAAGCTTGTGAAGGGGTCGTCACGCGTACCTCCCGATATCGGCCACGCCGCCGGTGCGACGCGGCAAGTGCTCATGCCGAGTGGGGAACCAACCGGCATCAGATTCAGCCGCATCACCTCCACGTAACGAGAAGTCGCATCGCCTCACACAGCGGAACCACCGGTTCTTGCTCTGCAAGTACGTGACTGCGACGTTAGTCGGTCATCCGCCGGTGTGCCACCGTTCACGCGGAATTCGCCGACATTCTCAGTACTTGTTCAGTCACGTCGCGGTCCCATCACGGATGGAGCAGTCCATGGGAGTCTCAGACTGCCGTCACCACCAGGACTCCGTCGACCGGGACTCCGAATTCCTTTAGCACTCTTACCGATTCGGCGGCGGTTGCACCCGTGGTCATCACGTCGTCGATCAGCAGCACCGAGGTGGCCGAGCCTGCGCCGCAGCCGAGTTCGAGAGCAGGCGCACCGCGACGCACTCGAATCCTGCCGGAGATGTTGGCCGCGCGCTGTGCGGCACCGAGACCGACGGAATCCCGTACGCCGTGCGCCATCGCGAGTGCAGGCACCATCGACACCGGTTCCGGCCACAGCGCAGCTGCGGCATCGGCGGCGAACCGGCGCACCGGATCACCGCCACGACTGCGCGCGGCACGCGCCCGCGTCGGGGCGGGTATCAGCACGAGGCGAGCCAGTTCCGGTGGATCCAGATGCCCGTACACCCTCAGGTGGTGTAGCGCTGCCGCGACGGCTCGGCCTATCGGCGCCGCCAGGTCGTGTCGATTGCGCTCCTTGAGGGCGAGCACCGCCGCCCGGCGGGCGCCGACGTACGTGCCGAGCGCCCAGCACGGCACGAACGGGTCCACGCGTGGAGTCAGCGCGATCGGCGGGCTCGCCAACTCGTCCTCGCACCGCGCGCACCATTGAGCGCCAGGTCGGCCGCAGCCACCGCATTCACGTGGAAGGGCCAGGTCCAACATCGCCGCCAACACACCGCTCATGCGTGGGAGTATGACCGATCGGTCCGACAGACACGATGCGCTCAGCCGGGCAGTACCGGAGTCGCCTTCACCCCGGCCAGGCCGGCGACTTCACGCCAGTACCGATCCCCCGCCGGATCGTTGTTGTTCAGCTGGAACACCGCGCGCGAATCCGCGACGTACTCGGCCGTCGTCGACGCATCGACCGACAACACAGGTGCGGTCAGGTTTCGACTCGGCAGCGCATCGAGCCGCGAGCCGTCCGTGGTCACCTGAACCACCGGAACGTCCGTCGCGATACGCACGACGACCACCGCGTCGCCGGTACTCCAATCCAACGCGAGCGCATCGCTACCGAGTCCGTTGGCAACCGCTTTCGGCGACACGAGCGAGTACGTTCCGTTGGGTTGGCGCACGACTGTCGCGACGTACACCAAGCCGTCGACGATCATGGCCGCCCGGACGCCGTCTCGGGAGAGCCGAAGATCGGTGATTCGCGATCCGAGAGCCGTCACGGCACCCGCGTCGACCGGAAGCACCGACACCTGACCGTTGGCCGGATCTCGCGCTGCGCGAATGACATTGGTGCCGTCGATGACCGCCCACGCCGCGTTGTTGTCCACTCCCCACGTGGGCCGGGTGATCGACTGTCCCTCGGCCACCGGGAACGCTCCGCTGTCGTAGCCGCCGATCATCAACGCCGACGACGGTTCGGGTGCGGGACGGCCGGTGTCGGCGACACCTGCGACGAGAGTTCCGTCCGTCGACAGCGCTGCGCTCCGCAGATTCTCCACGGTGCCGAAGTAGCCCGGCACCGGCGTCGTGCCGCTGTCGTCGACGGACACCAAGCGGCCGGACACCAGCGCGTGCAACCCGACGTCGTTCTCCGGCGAGGCCAGTGGGTCGAGGGTGCCGACGTCCGCCGTCGTCCATCCGTCGGGTTTGGAGTTGTCGAGGGGTTGACCGTCCGCGAGAAGCACGTACGGTCCCGCGATGTCTGCCGACGCCAACGTCCACACCACCTGGGCCGCGAGCAGTTCGCGGTTCTTGGCGTCGACGGCCTGCAGGCCCCCGAAGTCGATCCGTACGCCGCCGCCGGACCCGATGGCCTCCTGCGAGGTTCGCCCGTCGGCCTTGGTGATGGGCCCGCGAATTCCGACGCCGTTGCCCAGTTCGTTGGACACGGCGGGAGCCAGGCTCGGCTTCGGTCCGTCGATCAGCAACTGGACCAGTTGATCGGCCATCTGATCGGCTGCGCCGCTCACCCACCGCACGTCGGGTACGAGGGCCGCGCCGAGCGGGTCGACGAAGAACAGCGACTTGCGCTGATATGCGCCGAAGAATTGCGAACGATCGATGACGACGCCGGGGGGTAGTTCGTCGATGCGCCACTCCCCGTCGACCTTGATCATCCTGATGTTCGAGTCGACCGTGCCTGCTCCTGCTTGGTAGTCACCGCCGGGTGCCACGAGACCGACGGTGTTGGATCGGAGCGTGAACTGCGCCTCGGTGTCGGTGCGCATGCCGGTGAGGAGATCGATCTTGTCGGCGACGACGGTCTTCGCGCTGTCGTCCCAGCTACTCGACGCCGAGGCGGTCAGGAACTGCCGAGCGGCCTGATGTCGGTTCGCCGATGCCGCACTTGCGGTCACGAAATCTCGCAGCAGCAGGTCCGGCTCGCGGCCCGAAGCAGGCGGGGGCGGAGTTGTCGACGCCGCACCTGCGGTGAGCGACCCGATTGCCTGTGGACTGGAGGATTCAGGGAGGCTCGCGCATCCGCCCAGTATCAGAACGAGACTCGTCAGCGCAGCGACCACGAGGCTGACGCGTGAGAACCGAGTGCGTCGGCGCTGCGTCGTCATGTGGACCGACCTCCGCCCGTGTCCGCGCCGATCGAACCGGCGGAATCGATCGACGCACCGGGTCCTCTCGGTTCGTCCGCGCGATCCGTCGCGGACGGAAGCGGTTGTCCCTGGGTGTATCTGCGCGTGCTCGGCTTGAGCGGAAGTGGACTGCCGATCACCTTGTGTCCTCGCACCAGCGGCAGAGTCAGGCGGAAGCATGCCCCCTCGCCGACGGCTCCCCAGGCTTCCAGTTTGCCGTCGTGCAGCCGGGCGTCCTCGACACTGATCGCCAGGCCGAGGCCGGTGCCACCGGATCTGCGGACTCTCGACGGATCCGAGCGCCAGAAGCGGTTGAACACCAGCTTCTCTTCGCCCGGACGCAGGCCGATGCCCTGGTCCCTGACGACGAACGCCGCGGCGTCGGTGTTGGCCCTGAGCCGGATCAGAACCGGGCGGCCTTCGCCGTGATCGAGAGCGTTGGCCAGCAGGTTGCGAAGGATGCGCTCGACGCGACGGGGATCGACCTCGGCGACGACCGCGTGATCGGGCATGTCGACGATCACTTCGGTCGCGCTCTCCCGCGCGAGATGCCGAATGGTGGACACCGCGGCCCGTGCGCACATGCGGAGGTCGAGTTGTTCGGACGCCAGCTCGGCGACGCCTGCGTCGTGGCGACTGATCTCGAGGAGGTCGCCGAGGAGGGTCTCGAACCGATCGAGCTCGTTGACCAGTAGTTCCGACGATCGTTTCAGCGCTGGATCCAGGTCGGCCGAGCCGTCGTGGATCAGATCGGCGGCCATGCGGACGGTCGTCAGCGGGGTTCGTAGCTCGTGGCTGACGTCGGAGGTGAACCTTCGTTGCAGGCTTCCGAACTCCTCCAGCTGGGTGATCTGTTTGGACAGACTCTCCGCCATCTCGTTGAACGACATGGCCAACCTCGCCATGTCGTCCTCTCCGCGTACCGGCATCCGTTCCTTGAGCCTGCCGTCGGCGAATCGAACGGCAATACGCGATGCCGAGCGAATCGGCAGCACGACCTGCCTGGCCACCAGCATGGAGATGGCAGCGAGCAACACCAGCAGGACCACGGCGCCGATCAGCAGCGTCCCCCGCACGAGCGAGAGGGTGCGCTCCTCGCTCCCGAGCGGGAACACGAGGTACAGCTCCAGGTCGGCGATGTCCGACGCGGTCGGCGTACCGAAGATGATGGCCGGACCGGTGTAGTCACCCTGCTCGGCGTCGCTGACCGTGGCGTACTGCCAACTGATCAGGCCTTCCTGGACGAAATTCCGAAGGCTCTCCGGGATCTGAGACGACGGGCCGATGGACGAGTCCGTCCTGATGCCGTCTCCATCGACGATGAGCACGGGATCGAACGTACCGGCGGATCCGGTGCTCTGCCCGGAGTCGACTCCGCCGCTCGTCAGCTGCGCACGAGCGCGTTCCAGACGCGAGGAGAGACCCGTCGTTTCCTCGGCGCCCGCCAGCGCGCCCTCCACGGTCATCCGGGAACGTTCGAGTTCCTCCGTGGCAGCAGTGATCTTCGCTTCGAGGAGTCGATCGGTGATCTGGCTCGTCAGCACCGCGCCGAGAATGGTGATGACGACGAGAGACAACGTGAGTGTGGAGACGACCACACGCAGTTGCAGCGACCGGCGCCACGCATGGCCGATCGATGTGGTGAGCGCTCTGAACCAGCGCAGAAGCGGCGTGAACGTTCCGTTGATTCGACGCCGCGAACGGTTGGACCAGATCACGGCGGTCCGGCTTTGTAGCCGACTCCCCTCACCGTCAACACCACCTCAGGATTCTCCGGATCCTTCTCGACCTTGGCGCGCAACCGCTGCACGTGGACGTTCACGAGGCGGGTGTCCGCGGCGTGGCGGTAACCCCACACCTGCTCGAGCAGCACCTCTCGGGTGAACACCTGACGCGGTTTGCGCGCGAGGGCCACCAGCAGGTCGAATTCGAGCGGCGTCAACGACACCAGTTCGTCCCCTCGGCTGACCTTGTGCGCGGGAACGTCGATGACGATGTCCGCGATGGAGAGCAACTCCGCCGGCTCGTCCTCGGTGCGCCGCAGACGTGCTCGCACACGAGCGACCAGTTCCTTGGGCTTGAACGGCTTCATGATGTAGTCGTCGGCGCCGGACTCGAGACCCAGCACGACGTCGACGGTGTCCGTCTTCGCGGTGAGCATCACGATGGGAACCCCGGAGTCGGCCCGTAGAACACGGCACACGTCGATGCCGTTCATCCCGGGCAGCATCAGGTCGAGCAGCACGAGATCCGGACGATTCTCTCGTACCGCGGACAACGCCTGTGTGCCGTCGCCGACCACGAACGGTTCGAAACCCTCGCCGCGAAGGACGATGGTCAGCATTTCGGCGAGTGCCGAATCGTCGTCGACTACAAGAATCCGAGGCTTCATGGACCTATGTTGTCACTTTCCCGGCGTCAGTTGGCTGATTGAACACGTCGGCGGCGAGTCGATCGGGGTCGACGTCGGCGCCGACGACCTGCCACGGCGACATCCAGTTCGACGCCGCCAGTTCGTCGTACACCGCAGCGGTTCGCGATTGCAGCGATCCGTCGCGCTCGTAGGCATCCCGCGTCCGCGAGGCGTCCGCGGTCTCGCGTGACTCCGCGCGCGAGGCGGCCAGTTCCACCGACACGTCGAGGAAGATCTGAGTGTCCGGGATCGGTACCTCGAATCGATCGAATTCGAGGGCGCGGATCCATTCGACCGCCTCGCCGTCCGCGGACTGGTCGAGCCTCGCGGCGGTGTACGCCGCGTTGGACGCGACATAACGATCCAACAGCACTATGTCGTTGTGAGAGAGCGCGTTTCGTAGCTCCTCCGCGGCCGACCTGCGGTCGAGCGCGAACAGCAACGCCATTGCGTGGACGCTCTGCGCGGTGTCGCCGTGTTCACCTCGTAACGCTTCCGCGGCGAGATCGGCGTGCACCGAGGCGTCGTACCTCGGAAAGCCGATGCGAACCACCTCGAGATGTTCGCGTTCCCACGCCGAGACGAGCCGACGGGCGAGCGTGTTCTTGCCCGCGCCGTCGACTCCCTCGATGACGATCAAACGGCCCACGACGGGACCTAGTAGCGGTAGTGCTCGGGCTTGTACGGGCCCTCGACGTCGACGCCGATGTACTCGGCCTGCTCCTTGGTCAGTTTGGTGATGGTGCCACCGAGTGCCTCGACGTGAATGCGAGCGACCTTCTCGTCGAGGTGCTTCGGCAGGCGGTACACCTCGTTGTCGTATTCGCTCGGCTTCGTCCACAGTTCGATCTGGGCGATGACCTGGTTGGAGAAGCTGTTGCTCATCACGAACGACGGGTGACCCGTTGCGTTGCCGAGGTTGAGCAACCGGCCCTCGGACAGCACGATGATCGAGTGGCCGTCCTTGAACTGGAACTCGTCGACCTGCGGCTTGATGTTGATACGCGTCACGTCCGCGGCCTTCTCGAGCCCGGCCATGTCGATCTCGTTGTCGAAGTGGCCGATGTTGCCGAGGATCGCCTGGTGCTTCATCCGCTTCATGTGCTCGAAGGTGATGATGCCGAGGTTGCCGGTGGAGGTGATGACGATGTCGGCCTTGTCGATGTACTCCTCGACGGTGCGGACGTCGAATCCGTCCATCAGGGCCTGGAGCGCGTTGATCGGGTCGGCCTCGGTGACCGTGACGCGTGCGCCCTGACCCTTGAGTGCCTCGGCGCAGCCCTTGCCGACGTCGCCGTAACCGCAGACGAGGACGGCCTTGCCGCCGATGAGAACGTCGGTGCCGCGATTGATGCCGTCGATCAACGAGTGGCGGGTGCCGTACTTGTTGTCGAACTTGCTCTTGGTGACCGAGTCGTTGACGTTGATCGCCGGGAACGTGAGCTCGCCTGCCGCTGCGAACTGGTAGAGACGCAGGACGCCGGTGGTGGTCTCCTCGGTGACACCCTTGACCGACTCCGCGATGGCCGTCCACTTGGTCTTCGACTCTTCGAGCGAGCGACGCAGCAATCCTAGGAACACCTTGTACTCGTCGGAGTCGTGATCGTCGTCGGTCGGCGGTACGACGCCTGCCTTCTCGAACTGGGCGCCACGCAGCACGAGCATAGTCGCGTCGCCACCGTCGTCGAGAATCATGTTCGCGGGTTCGCCCGGCCACGTGAGCATCTGCTCGGCAGCCCACCAGTACTCTTCGAGGGTCTCGCCCTTCCACGCGAACACCGGGACGCCCTTGGGCTCCTCCTCGGTTCCGTGGGGGCCGACGACGACAGCTGCTGCTGCGTGGTCCTGGGTGGAGAAGATGTTGCACGACGCCCACCGCACCTCGGCGCCGAGCGCAACGAGCGTCTCGATGAGAACGGCCGTCTGTACGGTCATGTGCAGTGACCCGGAGACGCGGGCGCCCTTGAGCGGGAGCACCTCCGCGTATTCACGTCGGAGTGCGATCAGACCCGGCATCTCGTGCTCGGCGAGCCGGATTTCCTTGCGGCCGAACTCTGCGAGCGAAAGATCTGCGACCTTGAAGTCGATTCCACCCCGGTGGTCCGCGGTGAGTGCCGATCCGGCGGCCGAACTGCCGCCGGCATGTGCTGAGGTCGTCATCTTGCCTCTCCTGTTGTGCGTTGCGTTTCCGCACCAGGCTATCGGGTCGACTCGCGGTGGGTTCGGGCCAGGTGGCGCCGCCCTCGTTCGGAATCAGGCGGCCGTACGAGTTGTCCGGTTCTGCGACTCGGGCGCCGCGAGTAGCCCATGTCGGGCGAGAACCTTGTCTCGACGTCGGGGCAGGATGTTGGCGCGGGTGATGTCACCGTCGTAGTGAGCGAGCACCCGGCGATCCATCACTCGACGCCACAGCGGAGGGACGGCGGCGACGAGCACCATGGACGCGTAGCCGGCCGGTAGCTGCGGGGCCTCGTCGCAGCTGCGCAAGGTCTGGTAGCGCTTGCCCGGATTGGCGTGGTGGTCGCTGTGCCGCTGGAGGTGGTACAGAAAGATGTTGGTGCACAGGCGGTCGCTGTTCCAGCTGTGCCGCGGCGAGCACCGCTCGTAGCGCCCCCGCTCGTTCTTCTCTCGAAGCAGACCGTAGTGCTCCACGTAGTTCACCGTCTCGAGCAGCAGGACACCGACGACGGCCTGGAGCAGAAGGTACGGCAGGATCGACAGCCCGAACACGAGCACCAGCGTGCCGAACAGTGCGACGCTCATCGCCCACGTGTGCAGCAGGGCGTTCTGCGGGCTCCATCGGTGGATCCCGCGCCGATGCAGGCGCTGATTCTCGAGCCGCCACGCGGATAGGAGTCCCCCGACGACGCTTCGAGGCAGGAACGTGTACAGGTTCTCGCCGAACCGAGCACTTGCCGGGTCCTCGGGGGTGGCGACGCGGACGTGGTGACCGCGGTTGTGCTCGACGAAGAAGTGACCGTAGAGGGTCTGCATCAGCGCGACCTTCGCAAGCCACCGCTCGTGCTCCTCGATCCGGTGACCGAGCTCGTGAGCCGCGTTGATTCCCGTGCCCGCGACCAGCCCGACCGTCACAGCGAGCCCGATCTTGTCGATGACGGCGAGTGAACCGAACGCCCACATCCAGCACGCGACCAGCAACGTCACGAATTGGACGGGGAGGAAAAGATAGGTGCACCACCGGTAGAACCGGTCCTCCTGCATGTGCTCGGCGTCGCTGTCGGACGGGTTGTCTCCGTCCTCGCCCGCCAGCATGTCGATGACGGGGATCACGACGAAGAACACCATCACACCGCTCCACCAGAAGATGGGCATTCCGGTCCAGAGAACCAGTTGCGACGGCAGTAGGGCCGACGCGGGTGCCAGCAGGCCGAGAAGCCACAACGCTCGCTTCCCGGCCCGCCGCTTGTGAACGACATTGGTGCTTCGTGCTGGCTCGACGGTCGCGTCCCCCGACACGCCACCCCCGGCTGACTCGTCCACGGCCGTGGACGAGTGACCGGCGCGTTTCATTCGATCCCCCCTGAAAAGAAAACCTCGGGTTTGTTCGGCAAGCCTATAGCAGGCGGAAGTTCCGAAACAGGGGTTCGTCGATCGAATTCTTACTTGGACGAACGAGCCTGTTCACGGGCGCGCAGAGTCTTCTCCACGTTGCGCTTGCTGTAGACGAAGTAGATCACCACACCGATGACCATCCAACCGATGAATCGGAGCCAGGTCTCGACCGACAGGTTGACCATCAACCACAGGCAGGCCACCACCGCGAGGGTGGGAACGACCGGCATGAGCGGGACCTTGAACCCACGCGGCAGATCCGGTCTGGTGCGCCGCAACACCACGACGCCGATGGACACCAGCACGAACGCGAAGAGGGTGCCGATGTTGACCATCTCTTCGAGTACGCCGATCGGGAAGAACGCGGCGAGTACCGCGACCACCACACCGACGAGGATCGTGATGCGAACCGGAGTGCCGCGCTTGCCGGTGTGCGCCAGCGAGGTCGGCACCAACCCGTCGCGCGACATCGCGAACAGTACGCGGGTCTGACCGAGCATCAGCACCATCACGACGGTTGTCAGACCGGCGAGAGCACCGAACGAGATGATGTTCTTGGCCCATGTCAGACCGTTCAGATCGAAGGCCGTCGCCAATGTGGAACTGTCGCCTGCCAACTCGGTGTACTTGACCATTCCGGTCAGAACGAGTGTCACGGCGACGTACAGGACGGTCACGATGGCCAGAGATCCGAGGATGCCGCGCGGCAACGCCTTCTGCGGTTCCTTGGTTTCCTCGGCGGTCGTCGCGACGACGTCGAATCCGATGAACGCGAAGAACACGAGACTTGCGGCGGCCAGAAGTCCGTACCAGCCGAAGGTGCTGCCACCTGCTCCGGTGACGAAGGAGAACAGGGACTGATGGATTCCCTCGCCGGTCGATCCTTCCTCGGCGGGTGGGATGTAGGGCGAGTAGTTCTCGGCCTTGATGTAGAAGGCTCCGACGACCACGACGAGCAACACCACAGCGACCTTGATCGCGGTGATCACCAACGACACCCGGGAGGAGAGTTTGGTACCGCTCGCCAGCAGGACGGTGATGACGACGACGATCAGGAACGCGCCCCAGTCCACGTCCAACGAGCCGATGGTCACGATCGGCGACGAGGATCCGAGCACCTCCCCCAGATACAACGACCAGCCTTTGGCGACGACGGACGAGGCGAGCGCGAACTCCAGAATCAGGTCCCAGCCGATGATCCAGGCGATGAACTCACCGAACGTGGCGTAGGAGAACGTGTATGCGCTACCTGCCACCGGAACGGTCGAGGCGAACTCGGCGTAGCACAGCGCCGCGAGACCACAGGCGACCGCAGCGAGCACGAAGGCCAGCGACACGGACGGGCCCGCGACATTGCCCGCGGTACGCGCAGTCAACGTGAAGATTCCGGCACCGATGACGACGGCGACGCCGAAGACGGTCAGGTCCCACGAGTTCAGATCCTTGCGCAGCTTGGTGTCCGGTTCGTCCGTGTCGCGGATGGAATCCTCGACCGATTTCGTTCGGAAGATTCCAGTTCTGCGAGCGGGTCCGGTCGAACGCTCTTGTTCCATCTTCTCTGCTTCCACCTGTCGATACCGTCGGGTGTGTGTCACTCGAACACCTTCGGTAACACCCTAAGGCGTAGACACGTCGGCCCGATGCAACTCGAGCGAACGCGTGCCTCAGACGCGGAAGTTGCCCACCGTCGCGCGGAACACCTCGGCGTCACCCCACCGAGCGGTCACGGTCGGGGCGGCTTCCGCTGCCGAGACCCACACTGCCGACCCGCGTTCGACGATCTGCTCGACCTCACCGTCCTGCACGGCCACCCGACCCTCCGTGCACAACACGATCTGCGGGCCCACGCTGTCGAGGATCTCGGACGCTCCGTCGGCCAACGCCGTGCGGGACAACGCGAACTCCGGTGCAGGCGTGTCGTAGACGATCGTCGACGACTCACCGGACACCTCGGGATCGAGAATGTTCACCTCAGCGGGTTCGAAATCGAGGACTCTCAGCAGCTCCGGGACGTCGACGTGCTTCGGCGTCAGTCCGCCACGGAGAACGTTGTCGGAGTTGGCCATGATCTCCACGCCGGTGCCGGACAGGTACGCGTGCAGATTGCCGGCATCCAGGTAGAGACCTTGCCCGGGTGACAGCGTCACACGGTTCAGCAGAAGCGCGGCGAGAACGCCTGCATCGCCGGGGTAGGACTCCCCCAGTTCCAACAAGGTTCGTGCTTCGTCGACGAATTTGCCGTCGTCGTCGTGCGCGGAGGTCGACAGGTACCGGATGCATCCCTCGGCCACGAGAGGGAGGAGCGCGTCGAGGGCAGGACCCGGCAACGTGATCCACGACGTGAACACGGTGCGCAGACCCGCTTGATCCGGCTGGTCGGCGAGTAGAGACCGGTAGCCGGAGAGAGCGTCGACGCCGAGCGCGTCGATGAATTCGACGGTATGCCTGGGGCACCGAAAGCCTGCCAGCGCATGGAATTCGGTGAGTGCGACGATCAGTTCCGGCTTGTGCGACGCGTCTCGGTAGTTACGGACGGGAGAATCGATCGGTACTCGACGTGCCTCCTCGCGCGCGAAACCTTCTTTCGCCTGAACGGAACTCGGGTGCGCCTGCAGGGACAGGGGTTCGTCGGCGGCGAGCAACTTCAGCAGGAACGGCAACCGGCCTCCGTACTCCTGCGAGGTGGCAGCTCCGAGCTCACGGTCCGGATCGTCGTCGATGACGGCCAGCAGCGACCGAGCGGAATCACCCGGCCCGATTCGAGCAGGGTCGGCGGGGTGTGCACCCAGCCAGATCTCCGCCTCGGGATGCTCGGACGGCACTCGCCGTCCCTGCAACTGCGCAAGCGAGGTTCTCGATCCCCACGCGTACGACCGAACTGCACCGTGCAGTGGTTGCACTAGTTACCGCCCATCAGATGTAGATACGCGGCAGCCATCTCCAGCCGCGTGGCCACCAATGTCATCGATTCGAGTTCCCCGACCGTCCCGGACGGCAGTGGAGTCTGCGGACCGACCCGATCGGAGACAGGGCCCGCTGCAGGAACGGACGCCGTGACGGCGTCGTCGCCCCCCGCGACGAGAATGTCCACGTCGTCCAGCGCCGCGGTGCGACGGTCCGTGTCCAGGGCACCCGTCGGCGCGGCCACCGCGAACACCCGGACGCCGGGTTGCGGCTTCGGACCGTCGAGTTGGTCGTCGTGGAAGAACGGGTCGTAATCGGCCGGCATCTCGGACGAGGCACCGGTGGCCTGCACTCCGGCTGCCACCACGTCCGGTAGATCGCCGGAGGCCGCCGCCACCCCCGCTACGCGGAACAGCACTTCGCTGCCGTGCCGTGCCGTCTCCACCGCGAGTGCGCTCGTTCCGGTGAACACCGCCCGGCGCCCTGAGATGCGCGACGCGATGGACTTGGCGGGATTGTGAAAGACCTCGTGCCGAGGGTGATTTCGCGACGCTTCCTCGTCCAACGCATCGGCGAGGCGAGCGAGATCGGGAAGCAACGCTCGGTAGGCGCCGGACGACAACGCGCCCAGAACGCACACCGCAGCAGCGACGTAGCGCATCAGTGCGTTGGGTTCACGCACCGACACGCGCGGCGCCAGGAACAGCCCACGTCCGGCCGCCGCCGAACGGAGCGGCCCCTCGTCGGGAGTGACGAGTACGGTTTCCGCGCCGCGGCGCACGGCGGCAGACGTGGCCTCGGACAACCGGGGATCTCCAGCGTCGTCTCCACAGATCACCACGACGTCGAGGGGTCCGACCCACGGCGGTGTGCCGTCCGACACGACCAACGGGACGCCGATACGGGCGCCCACGGCAGCGACGACCATCGCGGTGGCTCGGCGGGCTCGGCCGCCGCCGGCCACGAACACCACACTGCGGGGACGGAGATCCGACAATCGGTCACCGACGACGTCCTCGTAGGAGGACATCGTCGCGCGGGTCTGTGCGCCGGCCAGCGCCGCGCTGCGCAACCAGCCTTCGACGTCGGCCTTGGCGAGGGCGTCCGAGTCGTCCAGATCCAGTGCAGGCGTAAGAGTGGTCATCGCGTGCCACCGTCCTTCCTGATCCGACTCGCCGTTTCTCCCACCGATGGTGCCCGCATACCCACCGCCGCGTCCATTAATACAGTTCGGGCTCGAGGTGATACTCCGCCGATCAGCCTCGGACGATGCCGAGGATCTCGGTCGTCAAGGCATCCACTTCGTCGGAGGTACGAGCCTCGACGTTGAGCCGGAGAAGCGGCTCGGTGTTGGACGCACGCAGGTTGAACCAGGCACCTCCGTTCAGATCCACCGTCACTCCGTCGAGCCGATCGACGCCCGCGGTGCGCTCGGCGAACGCGTCGAGCACGGCCGACGTCCGTGCTGCGGCGTCGTCGACGGTGGAGTTGATCTCCCCGGACGCCGAGTACGTCTCGTACCCGCGCATGAGTTCGCTGAGCGGACGGTCCTGTGAACCGAGTGCCGCGAGGACGTGCAACGCAGCCAACATGCCGGAGTCGGCGCCCCAGAAGTTCTTGAAGTAGTAGTGCGCGGAATGTTCTCCGCCGAAGATCGCTCCGGTCTCCGCCATCTGCTGCTTGATGAACGAGTGACCGACGCGAGTACGCACAGGGGTACCGCCGAGCGCGGTCACCAGCTCCGGCACCGCTCTCGACGTGATCAGGTTGTGGATGATCGTCGCTCCGGGTTCGCCGCGCAGTTCACGCTCGGCGACGAGGCCGGTGACGGCGGACGGCGACACCGGGTCGCCGTTCTCGTCGACGACGAAGCATCGGTCGGCGTCTCCGTCGAAGGCGAGCCCGATGTCCGCGCCGGTCTCCCGCACGAACTTCTGCAGATCCACCAGGTTCGCCGGATCGAGAGGGTTGGCCTCGTGGTTGGGGAACGTGCCGTCCAGCTCGAAGTACAGAGGTTCGACGGTGACGGGCAATCCGTCGAACACGGCTGGAACCGTGTGGCCGCCCATTCCGTTGCCCGCGTCGACAGCGATCTTGACTCCGGACACCTGAGAAAGGTCGACAAGGCCTCGGACGAAGTTCGCGTAGTCGACGAGAACATCTTGTTCGGTGACCGAGCCCGGCGTCCCGTCGTATGCCGGGACGCCTTCGACGAGCTCGGACTTGATGGTCGCGAGACCCGTGTCCTGACCGACCGGCTTGGCACCGGCACGGCAGAGTTTGATGCCGTTGTACTTCGCCGGATTGTGACTCGCCGTGAACATCGCGCCCGGGCAGTCGAACGATCCCGAAGCGAAGTACAGCTGATCCGTCGACGCGAGACCGATCAACACCACGTCGAGGCCCTGCGAGGTGACGCCGTCGGCGAACGCACGCGACAATTCCGGTGACGATGCCCGCATGTCGTGGCCGATGACGATGCGCGTGACGCCGGGTTCGCGCACCAGACGAGCGAAGGAAGCACCGACGTCGCGCACGAACTCGGCATCGATCTGCTCGCCGACCACCCCCCGCACGTCGTAGGCCTTGATGACTGCATTGACGGCTTCGGCAGTGCGTGCCACGAACGACTCCTCGGGGTTTCGAATGGTTCAACTGCGAGCGCGAATCGAGGCCGCACTCACCTACGAATGTGTCACAGATGGAGGTGGACGTCGCGATGACTCACACCAGATGTGACAGAAATGATGCCTGGGTCGATCATCCGAACGACAAAGCAGCGGACCGCAATTGCAGTTTCGGGCTACCGATCAAGCCGTCGGATCGGGAAGCACCCTCAAATGGCCGCGTCGCCCGGTTCTGACGGGCGAGGCTGCGCGGCGGTCCTGCGTGGACTCCGTAGCGGACCGGACACCGGAACGGGGTCCGGGGACGTCGTCGCGGACGCGATCTCCGCGGCCTGCTTCGCGGACGGCCTCCGCCAGCGCCGTCAGATCGTCCTCGTCGGGAGTCGACGTGGTGAACCCGCCTTCGTACCGAACCATCTCCCATCCCTTGGGTGCCGTGGTGGTCGAGGCATGCACCTCGCACAGATCCCAGGAATGAGGCTCGTCGACGGTGGCCAGTGGTCCGACGACGGCGGTGGAATCGGAGTAGACATACGTGAGCGTCGCAACGGCCGATCGGTTGCACCCAGGGCGGCAGCATCCACGCATAGATCTCACACGCAAGAGAGTAGTCCCCCACTCCGACGCCGAGCCGCTCGACACACCGCGCAACGGCACCGATAGCCTCTCGGCATGGCTCGAACCGGCTCCGGACGCAGAACGACCTCCCGATCCGCATCACGACGAGGCCGCGGTATTCGCGGTCCGATTCTCCCCGCGTCGCTTCCCGGTCATCGATCACGAGCCGACAAGTTCGACCGCGCAGTCCTCGAAGCATTCGCGCGCATCGACCACCGGTGGCACGACAAGCTCGAACGTCTCGACATAGCAGTGGACGAGGTCCCGAAGATTCGCGCGAAGGACCCGGAATCGGTGAACTGGCCACCCGAGGTGGTAGCAGAAGGGCCGGTGCCGCTCTCTCGGCTGGTACCGGCGGGAATCGACAAGCGCGGAGAAACCACACGCGCTCGGATAGTGCTGTTCCGCCGTCCGCTGGAGAGACGTGCGAAACATCCCGAGGACCTGGAAGATCTGCTGTTCGACATTTTGGTGGAGCAGGTCGCCACCTACCTGGGCGTCGACCCGGATGTGGTGGACCCGCTGCCCGACGAGGACTGACGGATCACCGGCGCAGACCCGGAGCGACCCGGACGTCGGTGCAGACAGCCGCTGTGGATCGCGGCAGGGTCAGACGATGCCGCGCTTGAGGCGTCGGCGCTCACGCTCGGACAGTCCGCCCCAGATTCCGAAGCGCTCGTCGTTGGCTAGCGCGTACTCGAGGCACTCGTCCTTCACCTCGCAGCCGAGGCAGATACGCTTCGCCTCACGCGTGGAGCCGCCCTTCTCCGGGAAGAAAGCCTCGGGATCGGTCTGAGCGCACAGTGCGCGCTCCTGCCACTGATCCTCGATTTCCTCGAACATCTGGTCGAAGCCCGCGATCAAGCTGAGTACTGGCTTCACCGGCTCCCGAACGACATCGAGATCGGAATCGGTCTCGTCGGAATCGGTCTCGCCGGAATCGGTCTCGCTGGAATCGGCGTCGACGAACGCGGTGTCGTCGGTCGGCGTCGCATCGACGTACGCGGCACCCGCGTCCACCGGAACGACCTCGACTCCTCGAGCACTGTTCTGAATTGTGTTGTCGCAGTCACTTCGTGCTGCGCCCGCTTGGGAATCGGTCTGCGGCGCGCCGTCGACTGCGCTGAGGTGAGCAAGAGCCTCGCCCTGTTGTTCACGTGTCACGTGCTGGTCATACATCGCTTCCGCCTCCTCACCATTTCTTCTAGCGCAGATACATCCGGTCGGTCCGAACACCTTGCCCCACGCCGGTATTCGTAATCACTCTGAACTCTCGACCTTTACTACACGTATCCACGAAATGGCGCCACATGGGAACGCGTGTTCGAATCAAGGTCGGCACCAAGCAAACTCGCTCGGCAACCCTGGAATGACATACATGTGATTAGACACGCCGCACAGTGGTGCGGTCAAGCTGATGGGCACATTTCCAATACCATCTACGACCCGAAATCGGCCGACACCCCGAATACACGGCCGTTTCGCGCGTGTCGTCCCCGTGAACAGGCAGCTAACCATGCCTCGAGCACGTCCGCACACGAGGCGCCCACACGCAGGCGTCCGGCAAGGCATAGGCTCCTCATCTGTGAAAGTGACTGTCTTGGTGGGTGGGGTCGGTGGAGCGCGATTTCTCCAGGGCCTCAGAGAACTGCTCGGCGGTGGCGGTGACATCACCGCGATCGTCAACGTCGGAGACGACGTGTGGATGCACGGGCTCAGGATCTGCCCCGATCTGGACACCTGCATGTACACACTCGGCGGGGGCATCGACACCGACCGCGGATGGGGCCGGATCGCGGAAACGTGGCACGCGCGCGACGAGCTCGCCGCGTACGGAGCGGACCCGGACTGGTTCGGTCTCGGCGACCGCGACATCGCCACACACCTGATCCGAAGCCGAATGCTGAGGACCGGGTACCCGCTCTCCGCCGTCACCGAAGCGCTGTGCAACCGGTGGCAACCCGGAGTGCGGCTCCTTCCCGTCTCCGACGACCGGAGCGAGACGCACGTCGTCGTCACCGACCCCGACGACGAGTCGGGTGAGAGTCAGCGCGCAATTCACTTCCAGGAGTGGTGGGTTCGCTACCGGGCTCGGATCCCGACGCACAGTTTCGCCCACATCGGTGCGGAGCAGGCCAGTCCTGCCCCCGGCGTGCTCGACGCCATTGCCGACGCCGACGCCGTCATCCTGGCTCCGTCGAATCCGGTCGTGAGCGTCGGGGCGATCCTTGCCGTTCCCGGGATCCGCAGCGCCTTGCGCACCACGAAGGCCAAGGTCGTCGGCCTGTCCCCTGTCGTCGACGGCAAACCCCTGCGCGGGATGGCCGACGAGTGCCTGTCGGTCATCGGCGTCGAGACCACTGCCGAGGCGGTCGGCAAGTACTACGGCGCTCGTACCGACACGGGCATCCTCGATTCTTGGATGATCCATTCCACCGACACGGCAGTGATTCCCGGCGTCGACGTTCTCAGCGTGCCTCTGCTGATGACCGATCCGGCCACCACGGCCGAGATGGCTGCCGTTGCTCTACGTTCGGCAGGGCTGACGCTGTGACCGAACAGGCGGCCTCCCGTGTGCCCGGCGATCACGCTCCGGGCGGCGGCATCGAGATCCTGCCGGTCACCGGACTTCCCGAGTTCCGCCCCGGCGACGACCTGGCTGCGGCCATCGCGACGGCCGCGCCGTGGATCCGCGACGACGACGTTCTCGTGGTGACGAGCAAGGCGTTCTCGAAGGTGGAGGGTCGACTGGTCGCCGCTCCGCTGGATCCGGAGGAACGCGATGCCGCGCGGCGTGTGCTCGTCGATCAGGAAGCCGTTCGGGTCGTCGCGCGCAAGGGCCGCACACTCATCACCGAGAACCGTCTCGGCATCGTCCAGGCCGCGTCGGGGATCGACGGGTCCAACGTGGACCGGACGGAACTCGCGCTTCTCCCCGAGGATCCCGACGCGAGCGCGGCCGGTCTTCGGGCTGCCCTGGCGGAGTCTCTCGGTGTCACGGTCGGTGTCGTGGTGACCGACACGATGGGGCGTGCGTGGCGGGTCGGGCAGACGGACGCGGCCATCGGAAGTGCAGGCCTCGCCGTGGTACACGCGTACGCCGGTGCCGAGGACAGTCAGGGAAACGAACTCGTGGTCACCGAGGTCGCCGTCGCGGACGAAATCGCTGCGGCCGGCGATCTCGTCAAGGGCAAGCTCGGTTCGGTTCCGGTGGCGGTCGTCCGCGGACTGACTCCGGTCGACAACGGTTCGCGTGCACGCGATCTCGTGCGCCCGGGCGAGGACGATCTGTTCTGGCTCGGGACGGAGGAGTCGATCGCACGCGGCAGGCGCGAGGCCGTCCCGTCGCGTCGTTCGGTTCGATCGTTCGCTCCGGACTCGGTGGACCCGGACATGGTTCGCGAAGCCGTGGCCGACGCTCTGACCGCACCGGCACCGCACCACACCCACCCCGTCAGATTCGTGTGGGTCAGAACTCCTGCGTTGCGCACCCGACTGCTGAGCGAAATGCAGAAGGCATGGCGGACGGATCTCGAGTCGGACGGCCTCACCCCGAGTGCGATCGATGCACGAGTCGCTCGCGGCAACATCCTGGTCGACGCACCGGAGATAGTGATTCCGTTCTGCGTTCCCGACGGGGCGCACACCTATGCCGACGCCCGCCGGACCGCAGCCGAGGAGACGATGTTCACCGTCGCGGTCGGCGCCGCCGTGCAAGGCCTGCTGGTCTCGTTGGCAGCGCGGGGTCTCGGCAGCTGCTGGGTAGGGTCGACCATCTTCGTCTCCGACCTCGTCCGGACCGAACTGGGCTTGCGCGCCGACTGGAAAGCCATGGGCGCCATCGCAATCGGGCACCCGGCCGAACCGTCGGAACCTCGCGTGCGCACTGCACCGGGCTCCGAGCTGCTGGAGATGTGAGGTGAGCGCTCGCTCACTGCACGACTCCGCTCGACGTGTGCTGGAGGACTGGCCTGTCGGCGACACCCGCGACGATGCGCTGCGGCACACCATGCTCGCGTTTCTCGCGGCGTGCCCCGACGGCTGCCTTCGCTCCAACGAAGCCGGCCACATCACGGCGTCGTCGCTGGTACTCGATTCCTCGGGACAGCAGGTACTGCTGACGCTTCATCCACGCGTCGGACGATGGATCCAGCTCGGTGGTCACTGCGAACCGTCCGACAGCACCGTCGTCGATGCCGCGCTCCGGGAAGCGCGCGAGGAGTCCGGCATCGACGATCTGACGATCGATCCTGTGCTGCTGTCCGCGGACACGCATCCGATCACCTGTTCACTCGGCAAGCCGACGCGCCATCTGGACCTCAGATTCCTCGTGCGCGCTCCCGCGGGTGCAACAGCAGTGCGCAGCGAGGAGTCGACGGACCTGAGGTGGTGGCCGATCGACGAGTTGCCGGAGTCCGCCGAGGTGGACACCATCACCCACCTCGTCGACCTCGCGGCTGCGCGCTGACCGGGGACGTCCCCGGTCAGACGTACCCGGTCAGACGTCGGTGGAGAAACGCACTCCGCCGTCGGGGAGTTTGACGCCCGGCCACACGCGAGCCCCTCGCAGAAGTTCGCACCGTGCGCCGATGTCCGCCCCGTCTCCGATCACGCCGTCGCGGACCAACGCGCGAGGTCCGATGCGAGCGCCGAAGCCGATGATCGACCGCTCCACCACCGCGCCTGCTTCGATGACGGCTCCGTCGAACACGACCGCTCCGTCGAGACGGGCACCTGCACCCACCTCGGCGCCGCGGCCGACGACCGTGCCACCGATCAGCAGCGCCCCCGGAGCCACACCGGCACTCGGGTGCACGAGGAACTCACCGCGGGGGCCGCTCAGGGCAGGTGACGGGGCGATACCGCGCACCAGGTCCGACGAGCCCTTCACGAAATCCTCGGGTGTTCCCATGTCTCGCCAGTACGCGCTGTCGACGTGGCCGTAGACGCGCTTGTTCTCGGCGAGCAGTGCGGGGAACACCTCGCGCTCGACGGACACGGGCCTGTCGGCGGGGATGGTTTCGATGATGTCGCGCTTGAAGACGTAGCAGCCGGCGTTGATCTGGTCGGTCGGTGGATCCTGAGCCTTCTCGAGGAATGCCGTGACCCGTCCGTCCTCGTCGGTGGGAACGCAACCGAACGCACGCGGATCACCGACGCGAACCAGGTGCAGCGTCACATCCGCCTCGGTACGGGCGTGGGTGTCGAGCACCGCGGTCAGGTCGGTTCCACCGAGCACGTCGCCGTTGAACACCACCACGTTGTCGGCACGCAGTTTCGACAGTACGTTGCGGATTCCGCCACCGGTGCCCAGCGGCTCGGTCTCGGTGACGTACTCGAGTTCGATGCCCAGCTCGGAGCCGTCGCCGAAATGCTCTTCGAAGACTTCGGCTTTGAACGACGTGCCGAGCACCACATGGGTGATCCCGGCGGCCTTGATGCGTGCGAGCAAGTGATGGAGGAACGGCAATCCCGCGGTCGGGAGCATCGGTTTCGGGGCCGACAGCGTCAGCGGCCTGAGCCGAGTCCCTTTGCCTCCCACCAGGATTACGGCATCGGTGGTCTTGCCCGTGTCAGCTGGCATTGTCGGCCTCTCTGTCGTGGTCCGGTCGAGTGTCGTCTGTCTGTCGCGATCGAAGTGCCGAAGCCACAACAACCTTCGAGCGCGCCGCCAAACCTGCGCGTAACGCCCATCGTATGGGAGCTTGCCACAGATGAGGGTGGCGATCCGCTTGAAAGCGATACGCGCTCGCGTGGTGGGCCGGAAGCATGAGTTCCGGATGCCTACCTGCCGCATGCCCTTTGGAATGGGTCACTTCCACACTCGGCACGTACACATTGAGCCATCCGCCGGTTCCGAGCCGGTCCCCCAGATCCACGTCCTCCATGTACATGAAGTATCGCGAGTCGAACCCGTTCACGGAGTCGAAAGCGGCACGGCGCAGCAACAGGCACGACCCCGACAGCCACCCGACGGCCCGCTCGGTGGCTGCTTCGTTGTCCTGCCGGTATCGCAGAGTCCACGGGTTGTTCGGCCACACCTTCCCGAGAAGCGCGTGACCCGCGCCGGACGTGAGATCCGGAACCGACCGCGCCGAGGGATAGCGGCTACCGTCCGGCTCACGAATCAGAGGTCCGAGCGCGCCTGCGCGCGGCCATCGCTCGGCTGCGCCCAGAAGTCCGTCGAGCGATCCCGGATGCCACCGGACGTCTGGGTTGACCACGACGACGAACTCGACGCCGTCGTCGATCTCGGCGACGGCTCGGTTGACCGCGCCTCCGTAGCCGAGGTTGGCGCCGGTCCGGAACAGTCGCACGTTCGGGTACTTCGCCTCGGCGGCCTCCGGCGCACCGTCGGTCGAGCCGTTGTCCGCCATGATGACCTGCGGGTCCTCGGACGTCGCCGTCGCCAAGGACGTCAGGAACTGGTCAAGGTGTTCACCGGGCGAATAGGTCACCGTCACGACGGCCAGCTTGGAACTCACGCGGGCAACCCTATCGGTCCACGTGCACCGCGACGTCCAAGGCATCGGCGAGTGCGTCACGCCAGTCCCGCAGCGGCGTCAGACCGGACTCGCTCCACGCATCGGGTGAGAGGACCGAGTACGAGGGCCGAGGTGCGGGCCGGACGAACTCCGCACTCGAGCACGGCTCCACCCGCTCCGGATCGGCTCCGACTCCGGCGAACACCGCGCGGGCGAGCTCGAACCAGCTGGCGGTGCCTGCGTTCGTCAGGTTGAGGATCGGGGGCATCGGCGAGTCCGCGGCGGCGAGTTCCAGCAGTCCACCCGCCAGATCCCACGAGTAGGTGGGCGACCCCACCTGGTCGTCGACGACACGCACGGTGTCTCGTTCGCGTTCGAGCCTGCGCATCGTGGACACGAAGTTCGAACCGACGCCCGTGTACACCCACGCGGTCCTGACGACGGTCGCCGTCGGAAGCGCGTCGAGAACGGCGTGCTCGCCCGCGAGTTTCGTGCGCCCGTACGCACTGCGCGGTGCAGTGGGGTCACCAGGCCGGTACGGGACGTCGGAGGTGCCGTCGAAGACGTAGTCGGTCGACACGTGCACCAGCCGCGCCCCGGCCTCGGCACACGCCTGAGCCAGGTTCGCAGGTCCGACGGCGTTGACCGAGAGTGCGCGGTCCTCGTCCGTCTCGGCTGCGTCGACGGCGGTGTACGCGGCGCAATTGATCACGATCGACCCCGCGGTCACGGCAGCCCCGACCGCGTCCCTGTCGGTGATGTCGAGTTCGGCGCTGGTGACGCCCGTCACCTGTACCCCTGCCAGCTCGGCTCGTTTCAGAATCTGTCGTCCGAGTTGCCCCCCGGCGCCGGTCACAAGAATGTTCGTCACAGTCGGAAAGTGTGGCACGCCGTCCGTGCTTGAGCGAGGCAGTGAGATTTCACAAGTAGCCTGGATCCGAACCAGGATCGTCGAACAAGGTCGTACAACGGAAGGAACCGCTCAGGTGCCAGGTCAGTCGGACGAGCCAGGGGACTTCCCACGCCCCGGCCGCGACGAGTATCGCCGTCGCTCCGACGAGTCCCGTGCCCGCCGGGAGCCCCGGAGTGATTCTCGGGCCGGGTCCCGCAGGTCACGAGCCGACCGGAGCAGGAGCGAGATTCCTCGTCGTCGCCGTGAGGACGAACCGCGCCGGACCGGCCGGCCCGCGACGGAGCGTACGGACCGCCGTCGACCCGGCCCGGCACATCGGGACCCGTCGACCCCTGCCGCGCGATCCGCGAAGACGATGCGAGCACCACAGATCTTCGTCGCGGCACTGGCCGTGATGGTGTTGGTGGTCACCGGTTTCGCGTGGCGAAGCATCGACGGCCTTCGTTCCAACATCGCGACGGCAGGCGCGCTCGGCCTCGGCGGCGGAGCCGACGGCGCCGTGGACATCCTGATGGTGGGCACCGACAGTCGCACCGATGCGCACGGAAACGCACTGTCGCAGGCGGAACTCGATTCACTGCGCGCGGGCGAGGAGGTGGCGTCGAACACCGACACCATCGTGTTGATCCGCGTTCCCAACGACGGGTCGTCGGCGACGGCGATCTCGATTCCCCGCGACTCCTATGTTCAGGTGCCCGGCATCGGGATGTCGAAGATCAACGCCGCGTACGGCGCCACCAAGGAGAACAAGCGCCTCGAACTCGTCGAGAGCGGCGTGTCCGACGCCGACGCCGAGTCCCAGTCCACCGAGGCGGGCCGCGAGGCGCTCATCACGTCGGTGGCCGATCTGACAGGCATCACCGTCGACCACTACGCCGAGGTCGGTCTGCTCGGTTTCGTTCTCCTCACCGACGCGGTCGGCGGGGTCGGTGTGTGCCTCAACGCTCCGGTCGACGAGCCCCTGTCCGGTGCGAATTTCCCTGCCGGCGAGCAGACCTTGTCCGGTGCCGACGCACTCAGCTTCGTGCGGCAGCGCCACGATCTGCCGCGCGGTGATCTGGATCGCATCGTGCGGCAGCAAGTGTTCATGGCGTCGCTCGTGCGCAGTGTGCTGAGTGCACAGACACTGAGCAATCCCGGCAAACTGAACCAGTTGAGCGCGGCGGTACAACGGTCGGTGGTGCTCGACTCCGATTGGGACATACTGCAATTCGCAACTCGCCTGCAGGATCTCGCAGGCGGCCAGGTGAAGTTCGAGACGATTCCCGCGGTCGACATCAACGGGGTGACCGATTACGGCGAGTCCATCGTCGAGGTGGATCCCGCCGCAGTGAAGAGGTACGTCGAGGGCCTTCTGGACGGCTCGTCGGAGGACGAGAGCGATGCCCCGACAACCGATGCGCCGCAGGTCGATCCGTCCTCGGTGACGGTCGATGTCGCGAACGACAGCGGCATCGACGGACTGGCCGGCGGGGTTGCCTCCACGTTGAGCGAGCTCGGGTACGTCGGCGGCACCGTCGGCAACTACGAGGGAACGACGGTGTCCACCACCACGGTTCAGGCCGCCGATCCCGAGAGCGACGAAGCGAGAGCCGTCGCTGCCGCGCTCGGCGGTGTCAGCGTGGCAGGCGACGATTCGTTGGCGAGTGGCACCGTGCGCGTGGTCCTCGCGTCCGACTACTCCGGACCGGGTACGGCAGGCGCCCCGGCCGCGACGAGCGCATCCGCTGCCTCCGAAACTGCGGGCAGCTCGGCAGGCGAGTCGCCCGCTCCCCCCATCGACGCCGGTTCCACCGGCCCCGCGTGCGTCAACTGAGGCGGTAGTGTTCCCTGCGTGGCTTCGACTCTGACGCAGGAACTTCTGGACCCCATCCTGACAACCGACCCAGCCGGCCCGCGCGTGACGTATTACGACGACGCCACCGGCGAGCGGGTCGAGGTCTCCGGTGTGACGCTGGCCAACTGGGCTGCGAAGACTGCGAACTTTCTCCGCGACGAGCTGGGTGTGGAACCGGGGACACGAGTGTCGGTACTGCTTCCCGCTCATTGGCAGACGGCGGCAGTGCTCCTCGGGGCGTGGTGGGCAGGCGCGGACGTCACCCTGAGCGCGGACCCCGACGTGGAGGTCGCACTGGTACACGGCGGACGCATCGACGATGCAGGCGACGTGCCCGAGGTCGTGGCACTGTCGCTCGACGCCTTCGGTAGACCGGTCCCGGATCTACCGGTGGGTGTGACCGATTACGCGACGTCGGTCCGTGTGCACGGGGATCAGTTTCGGCCGTCGGGACAATCGGGCGCTCTGGACGGTCGTTCGGTCGACGAGGTGCTCGGCGCCGCACGTGCCCGCGCCGAGGCGCATTCGATCGCGGTGGGAGACCGCGTGCTGTCCTCGTTGCCGTGGACCACGGCCGACGAATTGATCGACGGGCTGCTCTCGGTGCTCGCCGCCGGCGCATCCCTGGTTCAGGTGAGCTCGCCCGACGACTCGAAGACCGAACGCCGCGTCGCGACGGAGAAGGTCACCAAGACCCTCTAGCTGGCTTTCCTTTTGACTCCGGTCGTCAGGTGCGATAGCCGCCGTCGGCCAGGCCTGCCTCGATCTCGTATCTGTTCTTCGCGCCCGGTCGACGGATCTCTTCGACGAGATAACGCGCCGCGAAGGCGATGCCGTATCGCGCCCACTGATCGGCGTGGACGGCCTCGTGACGCAATACCCGACGAGACACGTTGGAGTTCGTCAGGTAGACACCGCCGATCGTCGTCCCGCCGCGCCCGAAGCCGTACCGCATCCCGGACGCGACGAACAGTGCACTCGGTTCGTCGAACTCGACTCTCGCTCGCCACAGGCCCGCGTACGCAAGCGCCAGCCAGGTCACGACGACGACCTGGCGCCGACCGCGTGAGGCTCGGCGTACGCGCGCCCGGAGCGAGAGCCGCACTATCCCAGCAGCTTGGCGCGCAGTGCCGCGTCCTTGTCCTCGACCATCCGCTCGAGCCCGGCCTGGAACGAGGCCATCCGCTCACGGAGAGCAGCGTCGGATGCGCCGAGGATGCGTACGGCGAGCAGGCCTGCGTTACGCGCGCCGCCGATGGACACCGTCGCCACCGGAACACCTGCAGGCATCTGCACGATGGACAGCAACGAGTCCATTCCGTCGAGATACTTCAGCGGCACCGGAACGCCCACGACCGGCAACGGCGTCGCCGACGCCACCATGCCGGGAAGGTGAGCAGCTCCCCCGGCTCCCGCGATGATGACCTTCAGTCCGCGTTCGGCGGCAGTGTTCGCGTAGTCGATCATGCGTTGCGGAGTGCGATGCGCGGAGATGACGCCGACCTCGAAGCGGACACCGAATTCTGCAAGGGCTTCCGCCGCGGCTTCCATCGTCGGCCAGTCCGAGTCGCTTCCCATGATCAGGCCGACCTGAGGGCCCGTCGAGTTGTCGCTCATGCGTGCGGATCCCATCCGTCGGTCCATTCCGCGTGCGACATCCAATGTGCGGCACGCTCTGCTTTTTCTCTGATCGCGGCCACGTAGGCTGCGTCGTCGGCGCGTCCGCCCGCCGCGCCGAGCACGTTGACGTGGCCGATCTTGCGATCCTTGCGTTCGCCTTTGCCGTACAGGTGCACCTTGGCGTCGGGCATCCGAGCGAAGAGGTGGTGCAGCCGCTCGTCCATGCTCATCGTGGGCGCCTCGGGTGCGCCGAGGATGTTCGCCATCACCGTCACCGGCGCCACGGGGGACGTGTCGCCGAGCGGATAGTCGAGAACGGCTCGCAGATGCTGCTCGAACTGCGAGGTCCGGCAGCCGTCCATGGTCCAGTGCCCGGAGTTGTGCGGACGCATCGCGAGCTCGTTGACGAGGATCCGTCCGTCCGTCGTCTCGAAGAGTTCCACCGCCATGGATCCGACGACGCCCAACTCTGCGGCCAGGCCGAGAGCCATGCGCTCGGCGTCGATGGCCGTGTCCTCGTCGAGACCTGGCGCGGGCGCGATCACCACGGCGCACTGTCCGTGTCGCTGAACCGTCTCGACGACGGGCCACGACGCACCCTGGCCGAACGGCGAGCGCCCGACCATCGCGGACAGCTCGCGGCGCAGATCGACCTTGGTCTCGACCATCAGGGGCACACCGAGATCGAGCTGTCGACCGACGATCTCCTCGGCTTCCTCGGCGTCGGCGGGCATCCACACGCCTCGACCGTCGTATCCACCCCGAATTGCCTTGACCACGACCGGCCAGCCGTGTTCTTCGCCGAACTTGGTAACGTCGCCGGCCCAGGTCACTTCCGCGAACTCGGGGCTCGGGATACCGAGATCAGCGAGCTTGCGGCGCATCTTCAGCTTGTCCTGCGCGTAGATCAACGCCGACGGCGGTGGCTGCACGTTCACCCCCTCGGCGACGAGAGTCTCCAAGTGCTCGGTGGGCACGTGCTCGTGATCGAACGTCACCGCGTTCGAACCCGTTGCAGCGGCCCTCAGCGCGTCGAGGTCGTCGTGGTGTCCGAGCACCACGTCCGCACTGACCTGTGCAGCGGGCTCGTCGGCACCGGCGGACAGCACTCGAAGCGTCTGTCCGAGAGCAACGGCTGCCTGGTGGGTCATCCTCGCGAGCTGGCCGCCACCGATCATCGCCACGACAGGCATTCCGTTGGTGGACGGACGCGGAGTACTGGGACGCGGGTTCGCCGCGTCGGAGGGGAAATGTGGACCGGTCACGGCTTCCTATCGTGTCATGTGAGGAGGATTCGACCGTCGTTGGCCTGAGAGAAGTCTGATGATCTGCGCGCCGGTTCGTGAAATCGAGGTGTCGTTTCGTAGACTTCTCCGTTGTGCCCTCGATCGACAGTGTGATTCACCGCCTCCCCGGTCCAATTCGGGAGCTGGCGATTCGTCACAGCGAACTGATCAAATTTGCAATCGTCGGCGGCACGACGATGGTGTTCGACCTCGCCATCTTCTACTCGCTCAGCCTCACGGTGCTCGAACCCAAGCCGGTGGTCGCCAAGGTCATCTCCGGTGTGATGGCGACGATCTTGAGCTACATCCTCAACCGTGAGTGGGCGTTCAAGAACCGAGGCGGGCGCGAACGGCACCATGAGGCGCTCCTGTTCTTCACGATCAGTGGCATCGGCGTGATTCTTGCCGCGGCGCCTCTGTTCATCGCGAACAACCTGTTCGACATCCGTGAAGGCCACACGAGCCTCACCATGCTGGTGATCGTCGACTTCGTGCTGAACTACATCATCGGCAACCTGATGCAGATGGCGTTCCGATTCTGGGCGCTGCGCAAGTTCGCCTTCCCGGAAGAGAACGCGCGCGGAGCAGCCGCTGGATCCACCGATTACGACCCCACCGAGGAAGAAGCCGCCGAGGAACAACTCGGCCACAGCTGACGTCCCGCCGGCTACCGGGGCTCTCGAGTGCGGGGCGCTCCCATGCTTTGATCCCGCGAGGCCGGCAGGAACACCGAGAACATCGCGGGGCGTCGACGCTGCAGTTCCAGTCGACCACCGTCGGCCTCCACCAATGCCCGAGCGAGCGCGAGCCCGACGCCGGTGGATCCCGCACCGGAGAATCCTCGGTCGAAGATGTGCGGCGCCATGTCGTTGCTGACGCCGTCCCCCTCGTCGGACACCTCCACACAGGCGAGAGCTTCCCGTCGCCGCTCGGCGGTGTCCACCGCGGGCACGAGGCGAACAGCCACCGTGCACGTACCGCCGCCGTGCGACAGGGCGTTGTCGACCAGCACGGACACCGCTTCTCGCAGCCGCGATCCGGTCACCGACGCCGTCACCCCCGCGTCGCCTCGCAGAACCAGCTCGCGTCCGGCGTCGTCGAAATTGCGCTGCCATTCGGCGACGAGACCCGTCAGCTCGGCGATCACGGGAACTTCTTCGGCTCCGGCCGAACCGTCACTACGCGACGACCGGACCAATTCGTCGATCGCCAGTGTCAGTCGGTCCACCTGAGCCATCGCCTCGTCCGCCTCTTGCACGACGTCCGGGTCCGGGTGGACCGACAATTCGTCGAGGCGCAGGCGGACGGCGGTGAGCCTGCTTCGCAGCTGATGCGACACGTCGGCCACGAGGGAGTGTTCACGCTGCAGGCGTCCGGAGATCTCCACCGTCGCGGAGTCGAGCACCTCGGACACCCGGTCGAGTTCGGCGATTCCGTGACGGGTGGGATCCGGTCTGAAATCACCCTCCGCGAGTCGCGCGGCTCGCCGCGCCACGTCCTGCAGTGGGTCGGCGAGCCGTTTCGCGGTGAGGACCGCGATGGCCGTGCCCGCGAGGATCGAGGCCAGCACCACCAGCCCGACGGCTCCTACCGCCTGCCGCTGCAGTGTTCGCATGTCGTCGGACGGCACCTCGAGCCGTAGTGAGCCCGACGTCCCCATCGACAAGGACTCGACCAGCGGACGTGAGACGAAGGGTTCGCCGATGTCGACCCGCGACGCGGCATCCTGCGGGGTCGGGAACACCACGACGAGGCGCCCGGACTGCGGAATGGCCAGCCGCAGCGACCCGATGTCGAGGTCGCCGATCACCATTCCCGCTTCACCCTCCTGGGAGAGGATCTCCGACGCCATTCGATCGAGTCGACGCTGAAGGTCGTCGCGAGTGAAGTCCTCGACCCACAGCCACGCGGTGTACATCAGCGGAAGGCCGAGCAGGAGCGCCGTGAGAATGACCACGGCCAGAATGGATTGGAGTATGCGACGACGCATGGTGTCGGCTGCTCGGCTTCGTTACGACTAGTCGCTGTTGATCCGGAACCCGACTCCGCGCACCGTCGCGATGCGACGCTCGGCGACCGAACCCTCGTCACCGATCTTGCGGCGCAGCCACGACATGTGCATGTCGAGTGTCTTCGAACCGCGCAGTTCGGCGTCACCCCACACCTCGCGCAGAATGGTTTCGCGGGGAACGACCTGGCCTGCATGCTCGAGGAGCACCTTCAGCAGCTCGTATTCCTTGTTGGCGAGCGAGATCTCGTTGCCACCGACGAGCACGCGCCGAGCAGCAGGCTCGAGCCTGATGTCGCCTACCTCGATCGGTCCGTCCTCGCCGGTTCCTCGTCGGCGCAGCAGCGCACGTACCCGCGCCATGAGCTCCGCCAACCGGAACGGCTTGCCGACGTAGTCGTCGGCGCCCGCGTCGAGCCCGACGACGAAATCCACCTCGTCGGTGCGTGCGGTGAGCATCAGCACCGCCAGATCCGAGCTGTTGGCCCGTACCTGCCGGCAGACCTCGAGACCGTCCATCCCGGGAAGGCCGAGGTCCAGAATCAGGAGGTCGTAGTTGCCGTCGAGAGCACGCTGCAGTGCAGCGGGGCCTGTCTGTTCGACCGTCACCGTGTACCCCTCGCGGCCGAGGGCGCGGGACAGTGGCGCGGCAATAGCTTCGTCGTCTTCGGCAAGGAGCACATCGGTCACTCGGTGAGCGTACGGCCGGAAACTGTGAGAATGATGTATTTACCCGCGCACACCCGCGCTCCACGGAACCGCTACCGTCGCGCGGGCACCGTCATCGACGCCGACCGGCCCGCCAACCAGGCCTGGCACCGTCCGGTGACGGCCCGTCCACCTCGTGGCCGAGCTCGTCTCCGTCGATGTCGCCGGAACTGCGGTATTCCCCCGGCCGATACTCCCCGGACCGCCGAAATTCCCCGGACCGCCGAAATTCCAGGGAGTCGAACACCTGTTGGTAGAGCAGCGAGTGCACCCGCTGCACCCGTGGGATGTCGTCGAACTCGAGCGGATCGTCGGACGCCGACGCGATGATGAGCGTGCCCGTGCCGAGCATCCGGTCGACCAGTCCGTGCCGGAACTGGACGTTGCTGATGCGGCTCATCGGGATGTCGATCCCCGAGTGCGTGATGACACCCTGTCGGATGAGCACGCGGCGGTCGGTGACGATGAAGTGCGTGCATTTCCAGCTGATCAACGGTGCGATGCAGCGCCACGCGACCAGGGCTGCCCACACCACGGCGACGACGATGACCGCGGTCGTCGACGCAGTGCCGTCCAATCGAGCGGAGGCGACTCCGATCCCGAATCCGGCCAGGGCGGTGACGACGATGAAAGTCGCCGCCGGAAGGACGAGCATCTTCCAGTGAGGGTGGTGATGCAGTAGCAGCTCTTCTTCGTCTGCCAACGCATCCTGCGGATAGCCCATGCGGATCGCTCTCCTTCTCCGGTTCCGCCGTGATCCTGCCACGACCGCGCTGCCGAACGGTGGCCGATCGGAAGCCGTTCGAGAGGTCAGTCGGTGTCGACAGCTCGTAGGTGGGTGACGTCGCCGGCAGCGACCGCGACGGTTCCGGTGTCGGCGTCGTCGGTGCGGACGACGATCCGGCCCTGATCGTCGACGTCGGTCGCCTCGCCGATCATCGTGCGGTCTCCCGGCAGCTCGACGCGCACCCGGCGGCCGATGGTGTCGCACCGCTCGCGGTAGCGGTGGGCCAGGTGTTCGGTGTTCCAGTTGGAGTTACGCCAGGAGTCGATCTCCGCGCCTATCGCTCGGAGTATCGACCGCAGCAGTGTGCTGCGGTCGACGACGGCGGCGTTCTCGAGCGCAAGCGACGTTGCCGTCGGGACCGGCAGTTCGCTTTCCGTCATGGTGACATTGAGGCCGATTCCGACGACGACGGAGGGGTTGGGGCCGTGCTCGGCCACCTCGGCGAGGATGCCCGCGACCTTGCGGCCCTCGATGAGTACGTCGTTCGGCCACTTCAGTGCCGCGTCCACGGCCGCGACCGTGCGGAGCGAATCGACCACGGCCACACCGGCGAGCAGCGGAAGCCATCCGAGAACTGCCGGATCGATGCCTGGAAACTTGACGAGAACCGAGAACAGAAGTTGTGATCTCGGTGGACCCACGAACGGCCGCGAGTGTCGTCCGCGTCCGCTGTCCTGTTGTTCGGCGACGAGGGCAGTCCGGTCGGCGAGGCCGTGCACATTGGCAATGAGGTCGGCGTTTGTCGAACCGGTCTGCTCGACCACATCGAGCCTGGACCAGGAGGCTTGTGGCCCGTCGACGAGTGCCCGTCGGAGAGCGGCGGTGTCGAGCGGGGGGCGATCGAGGTTGGTCCACATGACTCAAGAGCATATGGGCTCGTCGGTCCGACGGCCGGTGACGTCGGCTCGGGCTACCAACCGGTACGTGGCCCTCGGTAGGGCTCCGGTCACACCCGTGGTTAAAGTGTTTCCTCATGACCAGTGTTCAGGATTCGACTGCGCAGGGTACGGACGCCAAGCCCGATATTCATACAACGGCAGGCAAGCTCGCCGACCTCCGTAGCCGCCGTGAGGCAGCGATGGCACCGTCAGGCGCCGCCGCAATCGAGAAGGTGCACGCCAAAGGCAAGCTCACCGCCCGCGAACGCATCACCGCACTGCTCGACGAGGGCTCTTTCGTGGAGATGGACGCCCTCGCCCGCCACCGCTCCCAGAACTTCGGCCTCGCCGACAACCGCCCCTACGGCGACGGCGTCGTCACCGGCTACGGCACCATCGACGGACGCGAAGTCTGCATCTTCTCCCAGGACGCCACCGTCTTCGGCGGCTCCCTCGGTGAAATCTACGGCGAGAAAATCGTCAAAGTCATGGACCTCGCCCTCAAAACCGGACGCCCCCTCATCGGCATCAACGAAGGCGCAGGCGCCCGCATCCAAGAAGGCGTCGTCTCCCTCGGCCTCTACGGCGAAATCTTCCACCGCAACGTCCAAGCCTCCGGCGTCATCCCCCAGATCTCCCTGATCATGGGACCCGCCGCAGGCGGACACGTCTACTCCCCCGCCCTGACCGACTTCGTCGTCATGGTCGACGGCACCTCCCAGATGTTCGTCACCGGACCCGACGTCATCAAAACCGTCACCGGCGAAAACGTCACCATGGAAGAACTCGGCGGCGCCCACACCCACATGGAAAAATCCGGCGTCGCCCACTACGTCGCCTCCGGCGAACAAGACGCCCTCGACTACGTCCGGGACCTCCTCGGCTACCTGCCGTCCAACAACCGCGCCGAAGCACCACGCGCGATCCCCAGCGATCCGATCGACGGCGCCATCGAAGACAACCTCACCGACGAGGACCTCGAACTCGACACGTTGATCCCGGATTCACCGAACACCCCCTACGACATGCACGAGGTCATCCGCCGCATCCTCGACGACGACGAATTCCTCGAAGTCCAGGAAGGCCGCGCCCGCAACATCATCATCGGCTACGGACGCATCGACGGCCGCTCGGTGGGCATCGTCGCCAACCAACCAACCCAGTTCGCCGGCACCCTCGACATCGACGCCTCCGAAAAAGCCGCACGATTCGTCCGCACCTGCGATGCGTTCAACGTCCCCATCATCACCCTCGTCGACGTCCCCGGATTCCTGCCCGGTACCGGACAGGAGTTCAACGGAATCATCCGCCGCGGCGCGAAACTGCTCTACGCCTACGGTGAAGCGACGGTCGGGAAGATCACCGTCATCACCCGCAAAGCCTACGGCGGCGCCTACGACGTCATGGGCTCCAAGCACATGGGCGCCGACGTCAACCTCGCGTGGCCGACCGCGCAGATCGCCGTCATGGGCGCCTCCGGCGCCGTCGGATTCGTCTACCGCAAACAACTCCTCGAAGCCGCCAAGAACGGTGAAGACGTCGACGCACTGCGCTTGAAGCTGCAGCAGGAATACGAAGACACCCTCGTCAACCCCTACGTCGCCGCCGAGCGTGGATACCTCGACGCCGTCATCCCCCCCAGCCACACCCGCGGACAGATCGTCTCCGCCCTGCGCCTGCTCGAACGCAAACAAGTCACCCTGCCTCCCAAGAAGCACGGAAACATCCCGCTCTGACACGTCTTACGAAGACCACCGGAAGTGAGCTTGCACAGATGAGTGCACCCGCACGTGAAACAGATCTGACCGTCGCCGACGAGCTGATCGAGTCCGCAGAACTGGGCGCCGACACCGCCGCAGCGGCGTCGGCGATCCGTATCGTCAAGGGTGATCCCTCCGACGAGGAGATCGCCGCACTGGTTGCGGTTCTGACAGCCGCGCAGAGCTCGGGGTCGGCACCCGCGGACACGCGTCCTGCAGAGTTGTGGGGATCTCCCGTCACCATGCACCGCACGCACGCGCCGTTCTCGCCGTACTCGTTCGCTGCGTCGCGCCGCTACTGAGGCACGTGCCTCGGGACGTGGACACACCATGACGACCTTCGTTCTCGCTTCGGCGTCCCCAGCTCGGCTGGGGGTTCTCCGCGCGGCGGGCGTCGACCCCATCGTTCGGGTGTCCGGCGTCGACGAGGATGCGTTGACGGCATCACTCGGTGAATCGGCGTCGCCCGAGGATGTCGTCGTGGCGCTGGCACGAGCCAAGGCCGAGGCCGTCGTGAACAGCCTGAGCGGTGAGGGAACCGATGCCCCCTCGATCGACGCCGTGGTTGTCGGCTGCGATTCGATGCTGTCGATCGGCGGGGAGCTGCAGGGCAAACCCCACACCGTGGATGTCGCACGTCGACGGTGGCAGGCCATGGCCGGGACGTCGGGTGAGCTCCTCACCGGCCACTCGGTCGTTCGCGTCCATCACGGTAAGGCGACGGCAGTGGTCGGTGCGTGCCATTCGACGACTGTTCACTTCGCGACGCCCTCGGAGGCCGACCTGGAGGCGTATCTCGCGTCCGGGGAACCGCTGGAGGTCGCGGGATCCTTCACGCTGGACGGTCTCGGTGGGTGGTTCGTCGACCGCATCGAGGGTGACCCGTCCAGCGTCATCGGCATCGGCTTGCCCCTCGTTCGGCGGTTGCTGAACGAGGTCGGCGTGACGATGTCCGATGTGTGGTCAGCCCGGCAGTAGTCCGGTGAGCTCGCGAGCCCACTCCTCGGCCAGAGCTTTCGGCTTGATGTTGGACGAGCTGTCGTGGCGAGCATGCTCGTGGACCTGCACCGCACCGAGTTCGACGAGCTTCTCCGCGATGATCTCGCCGCCACGGTTGAACGTGTCCTCGTAGATGCGGTCGCCGAGGCCGAACAGCGCGAACTTGAGCCCGGACAGATCCGGTGCGTCCTCGACGAGTGCGTCGTAGAAGGGCTCGGCTCCCGTGGGCAGCTCTCCGTCACCGTAGGTGGAGCAGATGATGACGTGGAAGGCGTCGGTGTCGATCTCCGAGACCTCGTACTCGAGCATGTCGCGTACCTCGGCGTCGTGGTCCACCAGGATGTCGGCAATCTTGTCTGCCACTTCCTCGGCGGTACCGGTCTCCGAACCGAACAACACGACTACTGCCATGTTCACTTCCCCTTCGTCCGTAGCGCTGCACCGAAAAGGTGCGGAATCGGTGGATAAGCATAGCCTCACCAGAAAGTGGGCGTCAGCTGCCACCTGGTGTACTCGTCGGCGATCAAGTTTTTCAGATGTTCCCGGCTGGGGTAGAGGTCCGGGTCCAGGCCGGTCACACAGAGCGTCGCCGTCTCGCCACACGTGTTCCACCAGACACTCACGCCGCCCTTGGTACGCCGCAGCAACTCCGCCGTGGTGTTCTGCGTGATCGAGCGCATCGCGACCGACTCGGCCACAGATCCACCCACCGAACGCAGAGCGCTTCCGCGTGCACCCAGGTTGGAGCAGAGGCACAGCGGTGCGGTTGCCGACTTGGCGGCGCGCGCGACGACGGCGTCGGGCAACATCTGCATCAGCGGTTTCGTCAGCTCGAACGTGGTGGACCGGGTGGTGTCGGCGAGCGCTCGGAACGCCGCCTTGCTGTCCTGACGAATGGGCCGGAGATCGTCGAGGTAGCCCCTGCCTCCGTCCACAACGATCGATACACCCGACGTCGCGTTGGCACGGGTGTCGCCCGGAATGCGCGTGCTCACCGGAAGGGACACCTTGACTGCATCCGACTCGTCCACGCGGCCACCGGCCGCCAGAATGCCCAGCGCGACGGCCACCAAGAGGCTGTTGGCACTACCCCCGGCCCTCGACGCTGCGGCCACCCATTCGTCCGTCGGGCAATCCACGACGACAGTGCTGGGCGAGAACTCCCCCGCTGTCTGTGCCGCCACGGGTGACTTGTGCGCCGCAGCGTGCGTGACCGCCTTAGAAGCGGACGGGGTGCCTGCACCCGGAAGCACGCCGCGCACCGTTCGGCCGAGCGCTCTGGCGGTGCCGGACGCCGCGGCGCGGAGTTGCCCGGCAGCATCGCGAAGGTCGGAGGTGGGTGCGGTGTCGAATGCCGAGGCGAAGTCGTCGGGATCCGAGGGTCCTCGCAGCGCTGCTATGGCTGCAGACGTCAGCGCTCCACCGTCACCGACTACATGGGAGGCGACGAGAGACAGCGCGGACCCTCCGGTCTCGAGGTCCGTGTACGCGAGTTGCCACACCGGTCCGTTCGTGGGGTCGAGAGGGACCGCCGCGCGCTCTTCCATCCACTCGGCCAGCGCGTGCACGGCAATGGCTCGCGCACCACGGAGTAGGGGCAGGGTCGACGCGGCTCGCACCCATCTGTCCCGTGCACCCGGAACCGACACTCGGTGCACGGCTCGATCGATCGGCCCGCCTGCGAGGTTCCGCCACGTCGAGTCCAGCACCTCGGAGTCGATCGGACCCGTGAAGCGCCAGACGATCTGATTGACGACAGGAACGTCGAGGACGCACTCCATCCGGAGGAACAGGTCGTCGTCGTACGTCAATCTGGTCACCGGGAAAGGGTATCGGAGAACGCGTGGTTCGAAACACCCGCGTGGTTCGAAACACCATTGCGCCCGTGCGTGTTACGCGACGTTCCCCACCCGTGCGGTAGGTTTCAGTTCTGCGTGCGACGACGCGGCCGAGGAGGGCGGAAATGAAGTTCGTGATGCCGTTCACAGGCAGCCGTGGGGATGTCCAACCGGGCCTGGTCCTGGCGTCCGAGTTGTCCGCTCGTGGGCACGAAGTCACGTTCGGCGCACCTCCAAACCTCGTCGCGTTCGCCGAGGCAGCAACGGCAGGCCGTACGTCCGTGTCCGTGGTGCCGTTCGGTCCGGATACCCGAGCGCTTCTGGAATCGGATCTGGTGCGTACCCGAATCAAGTCGAAGAATCTTCGAACGCGGTGGGCCGCGTTGGCGGAACTGGCCAACTTCGGCTGGGACGACATGGCCGAGAGCGTGCTGTCGATGGGTGCGCACGCGGACATGGCGATCGCCGGCACCCTCGGCCAGGAGCTGGTCTTCAATTACGCTGAATCACAATCGATTCCGTTCGCAGCCTTGCATTACTGCCCCATCCGCTCGAATCGGTCGATGTCGGTCGTGCCGTCGCGTACGATGCCGGGTGTCGTCAACCGGGCGACGTGGCGGATCCTCGAGTCCATGCGGTGGAGCTCGATGAAGAAGCGGGAGAATGCTCAGCGCCGCGCCCTCGGACTGGAGAACGCGTCGCGCCCCCTCCCTGAACGTATCGCGTCGTACGGCGGGATCGAGATCCAGGCCTACGACTCCGCGTTCTTCCCCGGTCTTCGGCAGGAATGGGCGGACAGGAGACCGTTCGTCGGGTTCCTCGAGCCGGACGGAGGCGAATCCTCGGGCAGCACCGGAGTTCTCGATTCCGGTTCGATCCTGGGGTCACCGCTCCGATCCTGGATCGAATCCGGGACTGCGCCGGTGTACTTCGGATTCGGCAGCATGCCGGTCAAGGATCCGACGGGGTTGGTGAGCATGATCGAGGACGTCTGCGCGCGCGGCGGATATCGCGCGGTCGTGAGCTCGGGTTGGAGCACACTCGACGAACGTATCGATGCCGACAGCAGCGTTGCCGTCGTCGGCTCCGTCGACCACGGCGCCTTGTTCCCGTTGTGTCGCGCGGCAGTTCACCACGGCGGCGCGGGCACGACTGCGGCAAGCGTCCGGGCGGGATTACCCACCATGGTGTGCTGGTTCAGCGCGGATCAACCGTTCTGGGGTGCCGCTCTCGAGAGAACCGGCGCTGGATGCTCGGCGAAGTTCGTCGAACTCGACCGGGACATTCTCGCCGCAGGCATCGAGACGTTGATGCGCCCCGACACCGCGTCACGTGCACGACAGTTGGCTGCTGCCATGACATCTCCGGCCGACACCCGTCGCGCCGCCGTGCGCTTGATCGAAGGCGCGGTTCACCAGAATTCGTGACCGATCCCCCACCGGTCGAGAACCTCCGACACGACTGCTCGAACGTCCTCGTCGCTTGCCATCCGGTCCGGATCCATCCCGTGCATACTGATCGTGACCGCAGCGTCGGTCTCGGTCGCCCATGCCGTGGAGCCACCGCCGAGCTGTCGCGCGAAATCCGCGTCCGCTCCCGAGAACGTGGCTCTGGCAGCCACTCTCGTGGCGCGAACTCCGCCGATGGAGACGAAGTCCTCGGATAGCCGACCGAGGTTGGAACACAGCCCCTCGGCGCCGTCCGCGGGGACGGGCAGCCGTCTCGCCACCGCATCGGGCAACATCTGGACGAGGTTCAACGGGACCGCCTGGGTGGACGCGCCCGAAGCCTGTCGCGCCGAGAATTCCTGGAATGCGGTTTTGCTCGCTTTTCGTATACGAGTGAGATCACGGTCGGCAGGATCCGGTACGGGCACTCGCACAGCGATGATCTTCGTGGAGTTCGACTCGATGTCCGTCGAGCCCCGATCGTTGTAGGGAAGCGACCACCGCAGTTCTTCTCCCGGGCGTGCGCGGCCCAGCGCAGCGGACACCGACGTCATGACGGCGATGAACAGAGTGTTGGACGTACCACCCCACTCTGCGGCCGCCGACGCCCACTCGGATGCCGAGCAGCTGACCACGACATAGGGCGGACTCCACGGCTCCGACGTCTCGGGAACGTCGGTTCGACTCGGTCCGTCGGGCGCGATCGAGGCTTCCGACGATGACGGTGCCACGTCTGCCGCCGGTCGGACGACGGAGGTGACAGCCTGCGCGGATTTCCCCGCGAGCCACGTCGCGATCGGCCGGAGCTGGCCCACGGTGTCCGCGATGTCGGACGCGACCGAATCGACCAGCGACGGCTTCTCGCCCAGACGAGCGGAGTCTCCCACCGACACACCGGTAAATGCGCGCTCGACGGCGGCGACCATCGCCGCGCCGTCGGCAACCATGTGCGAGCAGACCAGTGACACGACCGTGCCGCCGTCTGCGACCGGAGCTGCGGACAGCAGCCATCCGGTTCCCGCTTCCGGGTCGATGTCGGCGGAGATTCGCTGTTCCGCCCAGCAGCGAACCGCATCCGTCGGGACCGAGTTGGTGGAGTAGTCCAGCGGTAGCGACGCGTTCGAGGTGACCCATCGGTGCCTGGCCGTCGGAACGATCGGCGGTAGTACCCGCCGTGAGAGCAGCCCCGCGGACAGGTTCGCGTGCAGTTTTGCGAGCTCGGCGACTGCTACGGGGCCGTCGAACCGCCACACGAACTGATTGAACACAGGATTACCGATTCCATGGTGCATTCGGAGGAATAGGTGATCCGCAAATCCAATTCGGGTCATCTGCGAAAATCTACTACAAAGCCATTGGCCGAGCAGGTTCGACGACGATCGAATAGCACCGAAAACAGCGTCGAGAATTGGAATTCACGAATTCGAAACAGAACTTCGTACGGATTGGTTCGTTTCGAATATGTGGTGCACGCCATAACAATACCGACCCGAAAGTCTTGAAATCGCGAGGCCGACGTCTCCGCATCACGCGACGGCAGTCGACGCCCACGCCGACGCGGTCGGTCGAACTGCATTGCCGAACAACGGGTTACGAACGACCATCAGAATGCACCCAGGCGAGACGCTCTCGGACGACAGAAACAGACACCGTCGTCAACTCGAGACCAGGTGATGAACAACACTTTTTTGCGTAGCGAATTACCGGACGATTCGCCTTAGTGTCGTCAGCGAAACCAATACCGAATGCACAATCCGCGAGAACCACGGAATGCGCGTTACAAACGGCAAGCACGGTGTCACGTCATGCGCGTGCGCTGTGACTGTCGAGTCCGGCTTCACGAATCGTCACCCATGTTGCCAGTAGCTGCTGGCCGAGCTCGGAATTGGATGCTTTCGATGGAATACACCGAATTGGCGGACTACCCGCTGCCCGCAGGCAAGCTGACCGAGTGGGTCCCCGCCGTCGCCTCCGAGGCGTGGCGCGAGGATCCGCGGGGGATCTCCTTCACTCACGAGGACCACTGCAGCCGAGGCAACGACGGTTCGTGGATCGGTACCGTCTTCGAGATCCATCGTCGTTACGACGTCGAGGTCATGCGCCGGACCATCGGTGCCTACATCGCACGGCACGAGGCGTTCCGCACACGCGTCGAGCGCGACGACCGAACCGGTGCCTGGAGGCGCTACACGGTCGACGCGGACGCCGTCACGGTCGACGACCGGGCCGAGTCGTCGTCGTGGAGCGAGTCGCAGGTCTTCGAACATCTCGAATCCTGGTTCGCCGACGTCGTCTCACCGACGACGTGGCCGCACTTCGTTCTGGCGACCGTCGTCCCCGAGCCGCACGTGGCCGCATCCGTCCCGCAGCAGGACAAGTTCCTCGTCGCGTTCGCTGCCGACCACTCGGTGATGGACGCGTACAGCCAGATCTACGCGATCAACGAGTTCGACCGCCTGTACGCACATGTTCTGGACGGTGCCGAGCACGGACTCCCCGAGGTGGGCAGTTACGTGGACTTCTCCGCAGCCGAACGTGCGTTGGGTGAATCGCTGACCGCCGACCACGACGCGGTACTGGCCTGGGACCGCTTCCTGGCTGCCGAGGACGGCCGGTTCCCGGCGTTTCCGCTCCCGTTGCGCGCGGAGAACTCGTCGGCGCCGACCGATCTCGCCACTCGTCAGAGCAGCGTGTCCTCCTGGTTGTTGACCACCGAGCAGGTCGAGGCGTTCAACGCCAAGTGCCGAGCCGCCGGCCAGAACATGCAGGCGGGAATCCTTGCGGCACTCGCTCTCGTCAACTCGCGATTGACGGGCAACGGCACGTTTCGGACGATCATGCCCATGCACACTCGCTACGCGGAGAAGTGGGCTGCGAGCGTCGGCTGGTACGTCGGGATTCTGCCGATGGAAATCCGGCTGGACGATGCAACGACCTTCGCCGAGGCAATCGATCGGGCCAACATCGGGGCAACCGAGTACAAGGGGCTCGCCGCAATGCCGTACTCGAAGATCGCATCCCTGATGTCCTCCACCGAGATTCCTCGCTTCGTCGTCTCGTACATCGACCTGAGGTTCCTTCCGGACGGCGAGGAATGGCAGGAACGGAAGGGCCGCGCACTGCGCAGCGAGTGCCACGCGGAGGACGAGGTCTACTTCTGGATCAACCGCACCCTGCAAGGCCTGAACATCTCGGCTCGATTCCCCAGCTCGGACGTGTCGACGACCAACGTGCACAGGTTCATCACCGAGTTCGTCTCCGTGGTGACCGCTGTGATCGAGGAACCGACGGAAACCCTCGATTCTGCAGTCGCCGCCGTCGGAGCAGGGCGAGAATAGATCCGGGAGGAGCATCGATGATCATCACCGCGCTGAGCAACTGGACACCTCGACCGGGCACGCTCGTGGAGTGGCACCCCAGTCGGGCGGCGTCGGACGCTGCGCTGGCAGCCCCGGTGCACTCGGCCCCGCCGTCGTTTCTGCAGGAAGACCATCTGGTCGCGGCTGCAGCAGCGTCCGCTCGCGGTGACGTTCACCACGCCTACACCGGTGTCGCGACCGAGATCGACGGGGCACTCGATCGGGATGCCCTCTCCCGGGCGATCGCTGCGTACGTGCTCCGGCACGAGGGATTGCGGTGCTGGTTCGAGGTGAACGGTACGCACGTCGTGCGACACCTCGCCTCGAACGCGGTCGCCGAGTTCGAACCGAGCGATGCAGGCAGCTTCGACACCGACGAGCAGTTCCAGAGTTACGTCCGTGCCCGTTTCTCCGCCGAAGCCACGGCGTTCGAGTGGCCGGGATTCGTCGTCGGTGCCGTCGATCGCTCCGACGGTTTCACGCTCTACTACGGTGCGGATCACGCGTTCACCGACGGTGGTTCACAGGCGCTCGTCATCAGCGAACTCGCCGATCTGTACGCCCTGGAGATCGGCGAGGACGCTCCCGTACCTGCGGCAGCGGGCAGCCACCTCGAGTACGCGACTGCAGAGCGTGCGCTCGCGGCGACGTACGGCCCCGACGCCCCCGAGATCGCGGCGTGGAGAAGCATCTTTCGAAACAACGACGGGAAAATGCCGCGGTTCCCTCTTACCCTCGGCCTCGAGGAAGGCGAACGCGGACCGGTGCGGATCGTCGAACGCCATCTGCTCGACGCCGACGCCACCGCTGCGCTCGACCGGGCGTGCAAGGCTGCGGGTGCCCGCATCAGCAGCGGCGTGTTCGCAGCCGTCGGCATTGCCGATTTCGAACTGGCCGGCCGCACCGACTACTTCGGTATCACGGTGCTCAGCACCCGACACGTCGGTGACTACGCGCAATCGCAGGGCTGGTTCGTGAACTTCGCGCCGGTCGCGTTCACCGTCGGGGACGCCGACGCCTTCTCCGAGGTCGCCGTCAGGGCTCACGCCGGATTCGAGGCTTCGAAGAAGATCGCAGCGGTACCCGTTCATGCCGTCCTCGGCGCGCTTGCTGCCGACGGAACATTGGGCAGCGAATTGGCCGTGAGTCCGAACATGCTGTCCTACATCGATTTTCGATGGTTCCCCGGTGTCGGCCGTCCTGCTGATACTCGGGGTGAGCATTTCACCGGCGAAGGCAGGACGTCCAACGCGTCGATGTGGATCAACCGCGACGCAGACCACCTCTACTTGTGCGCGCAGGTACCCGACAATCCGGTTGCCGCCGAGTCGGTCGAGCGCTATCACTCGCACCTGCAGAGCATCCTGGAATCGGTTGCCCGTGACGGCGACTACGCGATACGGGTGGCCGAAGTCGTCGGTGGTTGACCGGTGCGAGTGACCTCGATAGCCGACTTCCACACCGCACCGGGGCAGTATCTGGAGTGGCCGGTCGTGATGCGCGCAGGTACTGCGTCGTCCGTTCCGCCGTCGTTCAATCAGAGCTTCCATCTGTCGTCCGCACTCGAGCCTGCGGTCGGCAGTGGCACTGACACGGCATCGGTATGGATCGCGGTCGCCTTCGACGTCGACGGACCGATCGACATCGATGCTCTCACTTCTGCTTTCGGTACGTTCGTGCGCCGCCACCCGGCTCTGCGGACCTCGTTCGCCGCGCGAGACGGCGTCGTCGCTCGGCGCGTGTACGAGCCGGACGAGGTCGACGTCATGACACCGACGTCGGTGATCGTCGACGGATCCGCAGCGCTCACCGCGCACATTCGCGCGCGGTTCGACGTCCTCTGCCACCCCGCCCGCATTCCGTCGTATTCGCTCGCGGCGGTGAGCCGTACGAGCCGCTCGACCGTGGTGTGCGGTTTCGATCATGCTCACGTCGATGCGGTCTCGATGACGGTCGCGGCCGAGGAGATCTCGCATCTCTACGCGGCACACCACGTGCAGGACGCGGCGGCCCTTCCCGAGGTCGGGAGTTTCGTCGACTTCTGCGCTACCGAGATCGCCGCTCCCGTGGTCGATCTCACGGACCCTCGCCTGCAGGCGTGGGCGAATTTCTTCGCGAGCTGCGGGAACCGGACACCCGAATTTCCTTTCGACCTCGGCGTGCCGTCCGGTACTCGCGCACCTCAGGCCACGACCGTGCACCGCCTTGCCGACGCCGCCGAGGCCGCCGCGTTCGAACAGGCCTGTCGAGATCTGGGCGGCGGTAGTTTCGCCGCAGTCGCCGCAGCGATGGCGCAGGCGTCGGCGGACATCGGTGGCCCGAGTACTCTCCCGCTGCTCTTTCCACTGCACACCCGTCGCGAAGCCCGGTACGAGCAGGCGATCGGATGGTTCACCACCAACGCTCCGATGAACGTCGAGGTGTTCGAGACGTTCGCGGGCACACTCGCCTCGGCACAGTCGTCCTTTCGGGACGCACTCGCGCTCGGGACCGTGCCGATACCCCGCGTCCTCGAAGCCGTGGGCGACACCCTCACGCGCGGGCGCGGCGACGTCTTCATGATCTCCTACGTCGACTACCGGCGCCTGCCCGGAGCCGACGCCACCGGCCGCAACGCGCACCACATCAGCAACGTCACCACTGCCGACGACGCTCAGTTCTGGGTGTCGCGGACCCAGGACGGGCTTGCGCTCCGTTCACGTTTTCCGGACACGACGCAGGCGCACATGGTGATCGAGCGTTTCGTCCGAGCACTGCAGTCGGTCGTCCGTGCCGCGGCATCGGACCCGGTGAACACCAGTGACCTCTTGCTTCTCGGCCCGAGCGCATAGGATCGATGCAGTCAGCTCGTCACCCGGCGAACTGCTCATCTCCCTCTCGAATTCTCAGTAGGAGCGAAGAAGAAGTGCCCATAGCAGCAGATCCCACCCCCGCCTTCGCCGACTATGCGCACCCGGATCGCCTGGTGTCCACGCAATGGCTGTCCGCACATCTCGGAACTCCCGGCCTCAAGGTCGTCGAGTCCGACGAGGATGTGTTGCTGTACGACGTGGGGCACATTCCCGGCGCCGTCAAGATCGACTGGCACCTGGACCTGAACGATCCCGTGACGCGCGACTACATCGACGGCGAGCAGTTCGCGGCGTTGATGCGCCGGAAGGGCATCTCCCGCGACGACACCATCGTGATCTACGGAGACAAGAGCAACTGGTGGGCTGCGTACGCGCTCTGGGTGTTCACGCTCTTCGGACACGAAGATGTGCGTCTGCTCGACGGTGGACGCGACGCGTGGCTGGCGGAGATCCGTGAGACGACGCTCGACGTTCCCGAGTACCCGGCCACGGATTACCCGGTCGTCGAACGCAACGACGCCCCCATCCGGGCGTATGCGTCGGATGTTCTGTCGGCCCTCGGTTCCGTTCCGCTGGTGGACGTTCGTTCACCTGCCGAGTACACCGGCGAACGCACTCACATGCCGGACTACCCGGAGGAGGGCGCATTGCGCGGCGGGCACATCCCGACCGCCACGAGCATTCCGTGGGCCAAGGCAGCGGCAGCGGACGGCCGTTTCCGCTCACGCGCGGAACTGGACGAGATCTACGGAGACGTCGTCGCGAACGACGAGGTCATTGCGTACTGCCGTATCGGTGAGCGGTCGAGCCACACCTGGTTCGTTCTGACGCATCTGCTCGGGCACGAATCGGTCCGCAACTACGACGGCTCGTGGACCGAGTGGGGCAACGCGGTTCGTGTTCCGATCGCCCGTGGCGAGGAGCCCGGCGACGCACCGGCGAAGAAGTAGCGCCGTGGCCGATTCTCAGGGCATGCCTGACACCCTGGCCGAGATCGTCGAGGATTTCGCGGCGGTCGGGGGCCAGGACAAGCTTCAGTTACTGCTCGAGTTCAGCCGTGAGCTTCCCGAGCTGCCTGCTCACCTCGAGCAGGCAGCGATGGAGCCCGTTCCGGAGTGCCAGTCCCCACTGTTTCTCTCCGTGGACGCCGACGACCGAGACCATGTGCAGCTGCACTTCAGCGCGCCGCCGGAGGCACCGACGACGCGCGGGTTCGCGTCGATCCTTCACCAGGGCCTCGACGGTCACAGTGCGCAGGACATTCTGGACGTGCCGGACGACTTCTATCTGGCGCTCGGGTTGGGCGACGCGGTGAGCCCGCTCCGGCTGCGCGGGATGTCCGCGATGTTGGCTCGCATCAAACGACATCTGAGGTGACCGGCCGTCTTGATCGATACACTTCGGGCTCGGTACACTCGGCTTGTCTGTTCAAGTCACCGGGAAAGATGGTCAGTGCCGCATGGAATTCACCGAGCTGGCTGACTACGCCATTCCCGCTGGAACCATCACCGAGTGGATTCCCAGCGTCGGGCCGCACGCCACCACTCCGGTTCTGGCCGGGTGGCAGCCCGACAACCGACCCACGTCGTACGTCCACGAGGCGCATCTACGCTCCAGCCTCGCCAGCCCCAGGCGAGGGCGGGAGAGCTGGCTGGGCGCAGCATTCGAGATCGACGGCCCGCTGGACAAGCCCGCGTTCCGGCGGGCCGTCCTCGCGTGGATCGACCGTCACGAATCGATGCGCTCGCACGCGTCGATCGACGAGGATTCCGGTGCACTGTCTCGTGTGACCGCAGCCGAGGGCGCCATCGACGTCTGGCAGGTGGAGCAGGAACGCTGCGTTCAGTCCAGTGAGGTCTACGAGCACCTTCAGTACCTGTTCGACGAATTCACGTCACCGCTGGCGTGGCCCGCCTACGCTTTCGTGACGCTCGAGCCGCTGGCCGAGGAAGCCTCGAATCGCGTCACTGTCTTCTTCGCCGCGGACCACTCGATCATCGACGGACTGTCCACCGTTCTCGTCGCGCACGAGATCACGGCCCTGTATGCGGAGGCCAAGGATCAGGTGCCCGCGGGGTTGTTCGAGGCAGGTTCCTACCTCGACTTCGGCGTGTCCGAGCGGCGGGTGCACGAGGAACTGGAGAACACGCACGACGCCGTCCTGGCGTGGAAGCATTTCTTGGACGAGGGCAACGGTGAGTTGCCGGCATTCCCGCTGGAAATCGGTCGTCCGGGCGGCGTGCACGCACCGCAGAGCGGCCTGTCGGCGTGGATTCTCGATGCGGAGCGAGCCGACGCTTTCTCGGTGGCGTGCCGGAAGACAGGCAACAGGCTGTTCTCCGGCCTGCTCGCGGCGTTGGCTGTCGCGGGCGCAGAACTTTCCGGCGACACTCGGTTTCGCACCATCACACCGGTCCACACCCGAGACCAGCCACACTGGGTGTCCTCGCTCGGCTGGTTCGTCGGGCTGTGCCCGCTGTCGTTCGACATCGCCGACGCGGAAGCGTTCGGCTCCATCGTGGCTCAGGCGACCGAGCAGGTCACGGCGACGAAGCCTGTAGCCCGGGTACCTCTGGATCGCGTCTTCCGGGCGCTCGACGCGTCGGCGAAACCGCGTTTCGTCGTCTCCTTCATGGACGTGCGCTTCGCCCCCATGGCCGAGAACTGGCACGACTGGAATGCTCGCGCGTTGCGCAGCAGGCAGTACGACCACGACGTCTACATCTGGATCAACCGGACGCCTCGCGGGATCAACATCTCCGCGCGCTACCCCAACACCGAGGAAGCGACGTCGAACGTGCACCAGTACGTCGGCGCACTTCGCCGGATCGTCGACGAGGTGGTCGATACCGGCAGTTACGCCCTCTCCGGTCGAGCAGGGCGTGAGCGCAACCTCGACGCGTCCAGTACCGGCCCGATTGCTACCAATCAGTAGGTAGTGACTCGATTTTTGGGGAGGTTCCCCATAATCACCATCCAGTTTCGGTTGTCTTCGGGGCTGTGCTTAAACTCCGAAGAGACGCTCGTACCAGTGCGGCACGAAACGGCCAGCACGGAACACTCGACACCACAGGAGGCTCAGTGCCCAGCCATGCCAGTGCGCATATCACCAAGGTCCTCGTCGCTAATCGCGGCGAGATTGCAGTTCGGGTGATCAGAGCAGCAGCAGATGCAGGCCTGAGAAGTGTCGCGGTCTACGCAGAACCCGACGCCGACGCCCCCCACGTCCGCCTCGCCGACGAAGCCTTCGCCCTCGGCGGCCAGACCTCGGCGGAATCGTATTTGGTCATCGACAAACTCTTGGGCGCCGCAGCCAAGTCCGGTGCCGACGCCATCCACCCCGGCTACGGCTTCCTCTCCGAAAACGCCGACTTCGCCCAGGCCGTCATCGACGCAGGCCTGATCTGGATCGGACCCTCCCCCCAATCCATCCGCGACCTCGGCGACAAAGTCACCGCCCGCCACATCGCCGCCCGCGCCAAAGCACCCTCCGTTCCCGGCACCGCAGAACCAGTGAAGGACGCCGAGGAAATCCTTGCCTTCGCCGACGAACACGGCCTCCCCATCGCCATCAAAGCCGCCTTCGGCGGCGGCGGCCGCGGTATGAAGGTCGCCCGCACCCGCGAAGAGATCCCCGAGCTGTTCGACTCCGCCACCCGCGAAGCCGTCGCAGCGTTCGGTCGCGGTGAATGCTTCGTCGAGCGCTACCTCGACAAGCCCCGCCACGTCGAAGCACAGGTCATCGCCGACCAGCACGGCAACGTCGTCGTCGCAGGCACCCGCGACTGCTCCCTGCAGCGCCGCTTCCAGAAGCTCGTCGAGGAAGCACCGGCACCGTTCCTCACCGACACCCAGCGCGCCGAGATCCATTCCTCCGCCAAGGCCATCTGCAAAGAGGCCGGTTACTACGGCGCCGGGACCGTGGAATACCTCGTCGGCCAGGACGGCCTGGTCTCCTTCCTCGAGGTCAACACCCGACTTCAGGTCGAGCACCCCGTCACCGAAGAGACCTCCGGCATCGACCTGGTGCTGCAGCAGTTCCGCATCGCCAACGGCGAAGAGCTCTCCATTACCGAAGATCCCGCCCCGCGTGGACACTCGTTCGAGTTCCGCATCAACGGTGAGGACGCAGGCCGCGGCTTCCTGCCCGCTCCCGGCCCGGTCACCACGTTCGTAGCCCCCTCCGGTCCCGGTGTGCGCGTGGACTCCGGTGTCGAATCCGGCTCGGTCATCGGTGGCCAGTTCGACTCCATGCTCGCCAAGCTGATCGTCACCGGCGCCACCCGCGAGGAAGCCCTCGCGCGTTCGCGTCGCGCGTTGGCCGAATTCACCGTCGAAGGCCTCGCCACGGTCATCCCGTTCCACGCGGCCGTCGTCTCCGATCCCGCATTCATCGGTGACGGAGAATCCTTCGACGTCCACACCCGCTGGATCGAAACCGAATGGGACAACCAGGTACCCCCGTTCACCGCAGGCGAGCCGCAGGGCGAGGACGAGGCGCTGCCGCGCCAGGCCGTCGTCGTCGAGGTCGGAGGCCGACGCGTCGAGGTCTCCCTGCCCGGCCAGTTCTCCCTCGGCGGCGGCGCAGGTGCGACCGACGGTGCAATTCGCCGCAAGCCCAAGCCCCGCACACGCGGCGGCGCAGGCGCCGGAGCTGCCTCCGGTGACGCTGTCACCGCACCCATGCAAGGCACCGTCGTCAAGGTCGCCGTCGAAGAAGGACAAGAAGTCGCCGAAGGCGACCTCATCGCCGTCCTCGAAGCCATGAAAATGGAAAACCCCGTCAACGCCCACAAAGCAGGCACAGTGACCGGCCTGACCGTCACACCCGGATCCGCCATCACCCAGGGCACCGTCCTCGCAGAACTGAAGTAGTACGAAAGAAAGCGACGTCCGGGTTAGTCTGTCTGTCATGGCCGACAACCCGGACGTTCGCATTGGTACCGCCGAACGCGAGCAGGCGCTCTCCAACCTGAGTCAGCACCTGAGCGACGGACGCCTGACGCTTCCGGAATTCGACGAGCGCAGCGCGGTGGTGACTGCAGCGACAACCCGCGGCGAGCTGGATTCGGTCTTCACCGACCTTCCCACGCCCTCGTTGGCTCCTACGGCGTCCCGGCCGCTCGACATCTCCAAGTCCGCAGAGCCTGCGATCGAGCCGGCAGCCCCGGCCGTGGTGGACGGCTGGGATTGGCGAAAAGCCACCATGGCGGCGGCACCGATCGTTGCGCTGATCCTGTTCTTCGTCGTACCGGTGTCCAACAGCTGGTTGTTCTTCCTTCTCATTCCTCTGACCGGTGCCCTGCTGTTCGGTGGCGATCGCTCCAGGCGGCGCGATCGGTGACGGCGAAGATACTTCTCTTCGACGTCTTCGGCACGGTCGTCGATTGGAGAACCAGCGTTGCCGCGCACTGCGCCGACGCACTGCCTGGCGACGTCGATTCGTACGCGTTCGCCGACCGTTGGCGCAGTCTCTATCAACCATCGATGGAGGACGTCCGATCCGGCGCGCGGGAGTTCGTCCGTCTCGACGTGCTTCACCTCGAAAGCCTGCGGACCGTACTCGACGAGTTCGGTGTGCACTTGCCCGCCGAGGCCGTCGCTAGGTTGAACACTGTCTGGCATCGACTGACGCCGTGGCCGGACTCGGTCTCCGGGCTCTCGCGGTTGAAATCGCAGTTCGTGATCGCTCCCCTGTCCAACGGCAACATCTCGCTGCTGTTGGACATGGCGAAGAACGCAGGATTGCCGTGGGACGCGATACTCGGCGCCGAGCCGGTGCGCGCCTACAAGCCGAGCCCCGAGGCATACCTACGCACCGCCGACATCCTCGGTGTCCCACCGGAGCACTGCATGATGGTTGCCGCGCACAACAGTGACCTCGACGCGGCGCGTGCATGCGGATTCCAGACCGCCTTCATCGCCCGCCCCACCGAGCATGGTCCGTCCCAGACCACCGACCTCATCGCCGAGTCGGACTGGACCTACAGCCTCGACTCGATCACCGAACTCGCCGACGTGCTCGGACGCCGAGATTCCTGACATGATCGACGCGCACACACACCTCGGCACCAACGGGTACATCTCCACGTGGGGGCAGTTGCTCGCCGGCTGCCCTCCCCCGCAGTCACCGATGTCCGACGCCTCGTTCTCTTCACTCACGGATTTCGGTGACTCATGCACATTCTTCGCCGCGACACCACCGGTGGCGCGCTCCTTCTACTCGCGACGGTCGCCGCGCTGACCTGGGCGAACAGCGCCTGGTCCGAAAGCTACTCCATTCTGGGCGATTTCAGTATCGGCCCGTCGACACTGCACCTCCATCTGTCGATCACTCAGTGGGCGGCCGATGGGGTACTTGCCCTGTTCTTCTTCGTCGTCGGGTTGGAACTCGCCCGTGAATTCGTCGCCGGCGACCTCCGCAATCCGCGAACCGCGGCCGTCCCGATCGCGGCGGCGGTGGGCGGCGTTCTCGTTCCCGCCTGTCTTTACCTTGCCATCAACATCCCTGCTGCCGAGGGCGTCTCGACAGGGTGGGCGGTGCCCGCAGCCACGGACATCGCGTTCGCGGTCGCCGTCCTCGCTCTTGTCGGATCCAAACTCCCGCCGCCGGTCCGACTGTTTCTGCTGACGCTGGCTGTCGTCGACGATCTGATCGCCGTCGCCATCATCGCGCTGGGATACACCCAGTCCATTTCGGTACTCACTCTCGTGGGTGCACTGATCGCGGCAGCGCTGTTCGCGTTCGCGTACCGACGCGGCTTCGCTACAGGGTGGATCCTGGTCCCCCTGGCCCTGGCGACGTGGGGTCTGATGCACGCGTCGGGAGTGCACGCGACCATCGCCGGTGTGCTGCTCGGATTCTGCGTTCCTGTGCGCGGTGGCACCAGCGAACGACTCGCACACACCCTGACACCGTGGTCGTCCTGCTTCGCAGTTCCGCTGTTCGCGTTCTTCGCAGCCGGTGTCCACGTCGGCGGTGCGAGCGGCCTCGCCTCTGCGTACGGTGACCCGGTCGCCCTGGGCATCATCGTGGCGTTGGTTATCGGCAAGCCCGTCGGGATCCTGGCCACCACCTGGCTGATGTCCCGCCTTCCGGGTTTCAGGCTCGACGACGACCTCCGCTGGCCCGATCTCGTGGGTGTCGCACTGCTCGCGGGCATCGGTTTCACGGTTTCACTGCTGATCGCCGATCTCGGTTTCGGAACAGGCACTCTGGAAGGCGAACACGCAAAGGTCGGTGTGCTCACCGGATCCCTCGTCGCAGCCGTCCTCGGCTCGGTGTGGTTGCTCGTCCGAAGTCGAAACTATCGGAGCCGAGGTTGAGCTCCGAGGTTTCTGCAATCCAGGAACGCGAAGCATCCGACACCCGAACCGCAGCATCGGGCTAGCGGCGCGACGTGCCCGCACAGGCCCCCGCGACCCAGGTGTCGACGTCGGCACGGCTTCGCAGACGCACCACAGGCATGTCGGGGCGACGAACAGCCATCGACCGAACCTTCGAACGATTGCGGTGGTAAGTGGTCCATGCCCAGCGAACTATGTGGTCGCGTTCGACGAAGATCCGGTGCAGCGGCGGCTCGATGTTGCCGTTCCACAGGATCTCTCGCCGCAACCGCCGCCGAACGGTCCTGACGACGACCTGCTTCATGACAACGCGCCGCGGCAGGTCGAGCCAGACGACGAGATCCGCACGGTCGGCAAGACGGTCGCGGACAAGGGAGTACTGCCATTCGGTGACCCATCTCGGGCGAGCGGAGAACGCGTCGACGTCGGCTTCGAACGACTCACGCGGGATCCAACCGGGTCCGTGATACAACGCGTCGATCTCGATGTGTTCGATGCCGAGGCACTCTCCGATGAGCCCGGCGAGCGTGGTCTTACCCGCACCGGCCGTCCCGGCGACCAGAATTCGTTCAGGCTGGTATGGAATCGGGTCGTCGGGGCCGAGAATCACGGCAATCACGGTACCAACCCGGGTACGGCTTCATCGATGATCGTGATCCACACCGGTTGCCCAGCGCGAACATTCGACGGCGATGACGTCGTCGCGGTTGCGGAGAAATTCTCGGGCGCCCTTGTCTCCCGTTGCGCCGGCGGCGACTGCGGCCCAGTGCTCGCGTCCGAACACCACCGGGTGACCGGGGGAACCGTCGAACACTGCTCGTGCGAGCCCGGTGGCGTCTGCCGCTGCCAGGACTGCGCGCACCACCTCCTCGCCGACGTCGGGAGTGTCCACCACGTGGACGACGGCGAAGGCTGCGTCACCTGCCGCGGCGAGCCCGGCCTTCAGCGATGCGCTCATCCCTTCCTGCCAGTCGGCTGCATACACGGCGCGAGCGGGGGCGGGAACGTCGGTGTCGGCGGCACCGAGGACGACCACGACCTCGGCGCAGCCTCCGTCCACCAATGCCTGGACGGCCGCTGCCAGCCAGTCACCGTCGTGGGCGAGGACCTTGGGTGAGCCGTATCGGCGTCCGGCACCTGCGGCCAGCAGCACTCCCACTGCATCTGGAACCACTGCATCTGGAACCACTGCGCACCCTCCGTTTGGACATTCGCACAACGACTACGGCCGGACAGCCGATCATTATTGTGCCCGCTCGACTCGCGACATCTCCCGCGATGGCGGATTCTGTTACCACTTCTCCTGCAGCGTGGCAGGACTTCGATTCCTGTTCGCTACCGCGAGGTGTCCACATGTCCGTTCTCCCGATCAAGCGTCGCCGTGTTCATCCTGTCGACGAAGTGTTGCCCGTCCCCAAACTCGCTGCGTACGGCTTTCAACATGTCGTCGCGTTCTACGCGGGCGCCGTACTGGTGCCGATCATCATCGGCAGCGCGATCGGACTGACCAACGAACAGTTGATCCACCTGATCAATGCCGACCTGTTCACGTGCGGGATCGCGTCGATCATTCAGTCCGTGGGGTTCTGGAAGATCGGCGTTCGCCTCCCGCTTCTGCAGGGCGTGACGTTTGCCGGAGTGTCACCGGTGATCGCGATCGCGATGGCGAACGGCGGCGGCACCGAGGGGTTGCTGTACGTCTACGGAGCCGTCATCGTCGCGGGCCTCGTCACGTTCTTCATGGCACCGTATTTCAGCAAGCTTCTGAGGTTCTTTCCGCCCGTCGTGACCGGGACGGTGATCACGATCATCGGCGTCGCACTGCTCCCCGTCGCCGTCAACGATGCGGTGACCAATCCCGCTACGCACGAGCAGGATCCGACGAACGGACGGTGGATGGCGTACGCCATCGGCACCCTGCTGATCATCGTGCTGATTCAGCGCTTCTTCAAAGGATTCATGGCGACCATCGCGGTGTTGCTCGGTTTGGTGATCGGGAGCGCCGTCGCATTCGTTCTGGGAGACATGAGCTTCGACGGCACCGGTGAAGCATCGTGGGTGGGCTTCACGCAGCCGTTCCTGTTCGGCGCGCCGAAGTTCAGCTTCATCGCGATCATCTCGATGATCGTCGTCATGCTGATCATTGCCGTCGAAACCACCGGAAGTGTCTATGCCACCGGCGAAATAGTCGGGAAGCGGATCAAGAAGGACGACATAGCGGCAACCCTGCGCGCGGACGGCGTGGCGACGGTGATCGGCGGGACGTTCAACTCGTTCCCCTACACCGCATTCTCGGAGAACGTCGGGCTGGTGCGTCTCACCGGAGTTCGGAGCCGGTGGGTCGTGGCAGCGGCGGGCGCAATCATGATCCTGCTGGGGCTACTGCCGAAAACCGCCGCGGTCGTTGCGTCGATTCCGCCGCCCGTGCTCGGCGGTGCGGCGCTGGCTCTGTTCGCGACGGTTGCCGTGGTGGGAATCCAGACGCTGTCCAAGGTCGATTTCACCGACCACCGCAATTTGATCATCGTGGCAACCAGCCTGGGCCTCGCGATGCTGGTGACGATCCAACCGACGGTGTCCCAGGGCGTGCCTGCATGGCTCGAGATGCTCTTCGGCAGCGGTATCGTCCTCGGAGCCGTCACGGCGATCGTGTTGAACGTGTTGTTCTTCCATCTCGGTGGTCGCGGCCAGGCCGTGGCAGGTGGACCGGGTAAGGGAATCACCCTGGACAAGGTCAACGCAATGATTCCCGACGAATTCGCCTCGACGTTCGGCGGTCTGGTTCAGGGCACACCATGGGTGGTCGAGCGTGCGTACCAGCAGGCACCGTTCGCCGACGCGCACAGCCTGCGGGAGGCGTTCCAGGAATCTCTGCTGGCCGGGACGACGGAGGAGCAGGTGGAGCTGATCAACAGTTACCCCGACCTCGGCAGTGAGGATGCGACGGGAACACTGCACGCTGCAGATCACGTCGGCCTGTCCAATCTGGAGGAAGACGAGCACGACAGCATCGTCCAACTCGCGGCGGAGTACCGGCAGCACTTCGGATTTCCGCTCGTGATCTGTGCCAGGGAGACCGAACGCTACGACAGAGTTCTCGCCAATGGGTGGTCGCGCATGGAGAATGCAGCCGCGGCCGAGCGATCGTTTGCGATGATCGAGATCGCCAAGATCGCGAACTATCGCTTCGACGACCTCGTCGCCGACGCCAACCCCATCGCCGCCGCCCGCTTCGGTCGGCTGACCGAGCACAGATAGCGAGATGCGTTGTTACACGAATGGATAGGCCTGGACGGGTTCAACGAACTGTCGGACCGGCAGGCGATGCATGCTCTGTTCGAGTGTTGCTCGTCGTCGATCTGGGCTCGACGGGTCGCCGGGTCTCGGCCGTTCTCGTCCCGAGATCAACTGCTGGACCGGGCAGATCGAGTGCTCGCCGAACTCCCGGAAGCGGAGATCGACCAGGCGCTCGACGGCCACCCCCGGATCGGCGGGCGGGCGGACAACAGCTCCTCCCAGCGCGAGCAGGCGGCTGTCCAGAGTGCAGGATCGGATGTGCTGGCCGAGCTCGCCGAGGCCAATCGCAAGTACGAAGCACAGTTCGGGCACGTATACCTGGTGTGCGCCACCGGACGGTCGGCGACGGAGTTGCTCGCTATCCTCGAAGAGAGATTGGGGAACGACCCCGAGACCGAGCGACGGGTGCTGCGCGTGGAACTGGCCAAGATCAACAGAATTCGACTGAACCGGGTGTTGGGGCCGCAGCAGTGAGCGGGATCAGCACGCACGTTCTCGACGCGGTCGCCGGGGCTCCCGCGGTGGGGATACGGGTCGCGCTGTTCCATCCGGTGGACGGACAGATCGCGACGGCGGCCACCGACGCCGACGGACGGGTGCCGGAACTGGTACCCGGTCCGGTCGCTACCGGTACGTACCGCCTGTCCTTCGACACCGGCAGCTACTTCGACGTCCACGGCACGGCGACGTTCTATCCGGAAGTGTCCATCTCGTTCGCTGTGACCGACCCGGATGCGCACTACCACGTTCCATTGTTGTTGTCCCCGTTCGCCTATTCCACCTATCGCGGGAGCTGAGATGACCGACCTGAACGGCAAGATCGTCCTCGGGGCAAACCAGTACGGCAAAGCCGAGAACCGAGTCGTACGGATCTACCGTGATTCTCCGCGACACGAGATCCACGACATCAACGTCTCGAGCGCGCTGCGCGGCGACTTCTCACCCGCCCACCTCGTCGGCGATCAATCGAATGTTCTACCGACGGATACGCAGAAGCAGACGGCATACACGTACGCCAAGTCCAAGGGCCTGTTGCACATCGAGAGCTACGGGCTAGACCTTGCCCGGCATTACGTCGACGATGTCGAGCCCGTCGAGGGCGCCCGCATCGAGCTCGAGGAGTACGCCTGGCAGCGTGTTGTCGTCGACGGAGCCGAGCACGACCACACGTGGACGCGCAAGGGCGAGGAGATCCGCACGTCCGCGGTGACCGTCGAAGGCAAGGGCGAGTACCAGAAGACGTGGGTCGTCAGCGGTTTCAAGGAACTGATCATCCTCAAGTCCACCGGGTCGGAGTTCGCGGGCTTCCTCGAGGACGAGCTGACCGTGCTCGAACCGACCCATGACCGGGTGATGGCGACGTCTCTCACTGCGCAGTGGCGCTACACTCGCACCGACGTGGACTGGGACGGAGTCCACGCAGGCGTGAAGGCCGCGATGATCGAGCGGTTCGCCAATCTGCAGTCACTTGCACTGCAGCAGACGTTGTACGCGATGGGTGAGGCGGTACTGCAGAAGTATCCGTTCATCGCAGAGATTCGGATGTCGGCACCCAACAAGCATCATTTCCTCTACGACACAGCACGTTTCGGTGTCCCCAACGACAACGAGGTATTCAACGCCGACGATCGACCCTATGGTTTGATCCAGGCGACGGTCGAGCGCGAGGATGCCCCGGACGCCGGCAGTGCATGGCGCACCTACTCGGTGGTCGGCTGAGCACCGGTACCTACTGCAGAACCTGCTCGGCCCACTCGACGAGAGGGGCCATCTTCCGCCACGATTCACGGACCCGTGCAGCGGCTTTCGGTGTTTCGAGCCAGGCAGGCGAACCGAAATGCCTGCTGACGGTCAGGGTCTTGTGGCGGAGCAGTTCGATCCGCGGGTGGTCGGCGTCGTAACCTCGCGGTTTGGTCTTGAGCTGGTCGCCGCCGATCTCGAAGCCTGCTTTCTGCATCGCCGCAACGATGTTCTCGAGCTCGGTCCCGCGCACCTCGGTGTCGACGGCGTCCCGGAACCGGGCGATTCCGTCGGCGTCCGCGTGATAAAAGCCGCCCGCGACGAAAAGTCCGGCCGGGTCGATCTGAACGTAGTACCCCAGGGCCGAGCCCCGCGCGACGAACGCACCCTGGTGCGCTTTGTAGGGGGTCTTGTCCTTCGAGAATCGGACGTCGCGGTACGGCCGGAACATCTTCGCGGGACCGAACTCGGACTCGAGTTCGGCGAGAAGCGCCGTCATCGGTTCCTTCACCGAGTGTTGGTAGACGTCCTTGTGGGCGTTCCACCACACTTTGCTGTTGTCCGCTTCCAGGTCCTCGTAGAAGTCGAGAGCGGCGAAAGGGATCCCCGTGAAAGCCATGAGCCCGATTCTAGGTGTGCGGTTGCGCCACCGATTGCAGAGCCAGGTAGACGTCGACGCGGTCCGCAGTGGACGCCATATCGCGGCCGAGCAGTTCTTCGACGCGTTTGATCCGGTAGCGGACCGTGTTGAGATGGACGTGAAGCACGTCGGCTGTCCTGTTCCACGAACCGCCCTGGGCCAGGAACTCACGCAGGGTGTCGAGTAGTCCGGAGTCGCCGTCGTACCGAAGCACCGGACCGAGGACACGCTCGGCATAGTCGCGTCGGACACGGTCGGGAAGAATCGACACCAGCGAGACCGCCGAGTCCAGATCGCCCGCGGCGACGACAGCGACCTGTTTCTCGCTCGCCCTCGCCACGTCGGACGCGTGACGAGCGGATTGAACCGCACCTTCCAGTGCCGAGCCCGTCACCTCGGAGCTGACGCCGACGACGAGCCTGCTCCTCCCGATCCCGGCGGCCAGCCTGCGCAATCTCGTCCGGAGAACGGGCACGATGTCGACGGCTTTGGTTGTCACGATCCCCACTATGTCGCCGCGGCTTCCGCCACCGACGCATCCACCGCCGAAGGACGTCAGAGTGTCCGACAGAACGGTCCTGAGCAGTTCGTGCATGTCACCTCGACCGACGAAGACCGCACTGATCACGACGAGTGGTTGTTCGGGATCGACGCCGGCTTGGCGAAGCCGTACGAGCGTCTCCGATGTCGACCAGTCCTCTTCCAGCAATCGCACGGCCTGGTCGGCGATTTCGCGTCGCACGAGGCGGCCTTCCTCCCTGCGAGCGCGGTCGAGAGCAGCGATCGACGCGAGCTGACCGAGGGCGTCGGAGATCGCCGGACCGAAGGTCCGGTAGTCACCGGAGACGGCAAGGAACCAGCGCATCGCTCTGGTGGACAGCGCCGCACCGACACCGAAGATGCTGTGGACGCGGCCTCCTGCGAGGGTGACCGTCGCGGGCAGGCTGTCGGCGGACAGGGCGCAGCGGGTCAGCGCATCGACGTCCTCGTCGGAGAAGGGGGTCGCTTCGACGACGAGTCGACGCCCGGTCGCGGTGAAGATCGAGCACTGCATCCCGGTCTCGCGTGTGGTGTGGACGGCCAGCTCGTCGAGGGCACGGCCGTCGGCGACAGCCGTCAGGAGCTGTCGTTGTCGCATGAGCGAGGTGTTCAACGCGGCGATCCTGTCGCCCGACACCCGGTCGACGAGAAACTCCGTCAGATCGCCGAACGACACCGACGCCGGTACGGCGAGCAGGGGCAGTCCGTGCCGCTCGCACGCGTCGACGAGATCGACCGGAACGTGACCGAGCAACCCCTCACCGGCTGCCAATGCCACAGCGCCCGAGCCGAACACTGCCCGAACGAACGCGTCCGAATCCTCGGGCGCTCGGCGCCACACGAGTCCGGTGATGACCAACTCGCCGCCCGCGATGTAGCGAGACGGATCCGGTAGATCGGTCGTGAACGTCCACTTGACGGTTCGCTCGTACGCCTCCGTGTCCGTGGTCAGCATGCGGATGCCAAATTCCGGAACCGCGAGCAGGTCTTTGACCTGCATGTTCACCTCCGATGTTCCCCGGCTTTGTAGGAACGGACAATAACCGCGGAGTGTTTCGGTCGCGTTTCGGTCGTATCGCATCAGTACGCCGCCGCCGTAACAGATGTTCACTAGAGTTCGCACATTGTCACTCCGCAGGCTCCGCTCCTGCGGAGCACAATGGTCACTCCGCAGGCTCCGCTCCTGCGGCACACGATGGTCACTCCGCAGGCTCCGCTCCTGCGGCACACGAAGGCGGTGACGGATGGACCTGGGAACGATTGCCGACGTGGTGATTCCGCGCATGCGGTCCGATGTTCCTCCCGGCCGCGACGACAGTGCGGTCATCGCCGGTGGAACCTGGTTGATGTCGGAGAAACAGGACCATCTGACGCGTCTGGTCGACATCACCGGTCTGGGTTGGCCGCCGCTCGTGGTGGACGACGCCGGATTGACCGTCGCGGCGACCTGCACGATCGAGACACTGGCGACGGCGACCTTCGAACGGGACTGGCCGGCGACGGTGTTGTTCGAGCAGTGTGCGACAGCATTGCTCGCGTCGTTCAAGATCTGGAAGGTCGCCACCGTCGGCGGCAACATCTGTCTCTCTCTACCCGCGGGTGCGATGATCTCACTCGCGACGGCTCTGGACGGCGTCGCGACGGTCTGGGCCGACGACGGTTCCGAGTACACCGTCCCGGTGGTCGACTTGGTGACCGGGCCGCACGAGAACGCCCTGCGGGTGGGCGACGTGCTGCGCAGCGTTCGCTTCACCTCCGAGGCACTCTCCGCGACAACCGCGTTCCGGAAGATTGCTCTCTCTCCGCTCGGACGTTCCGCGGCGGTGGTCGTCGGGCGTCGCGATACCAACGAACAGTTCGTCGTCAGCGTGACGGCCGCGACGAGGCGCCCGTACGTACTCCGCTTTCCTGGGCTGCCGAGCCAGGACGAGCTGAGAGGAGCGCTCGCCGGGAGTATTCCCGACACTGCCTGGTACGGCGACCCCCACGGAGCGCCGGATTGGCGCCGACACATCACCATCGGCTCGGCTGCGGAGATTCTGGAGGAACTGACGTGCTAGTCGGCATCAACGGCACACCCACCGAATGTTCCCCTCGCCCAGGGCAATGCCTGCGCACTCTGCTGCGTGATCACGCGCATTTCGAGGTCAAGAAGGGGTGCGACGCCGGAGACTGCGGCGCCTGTTCGGTTCTCGTCGACGGAGAGCCGGTACATTCCTGCATCTTTCCGGCGTTTCGTGCCGTCGATCGGCAAGTGACCACGGTCGCGGGGCTGGGCACGCCCGAGGACCTGCATCCTGTCCAGCGACGATTCGTCGAGGCGGGAGGCTTCCAGTGCGGTTTCTGCACTGCGGGGATGGTGGTCACTGCGTCGACGCTCGACGATGAAACGGATCTGCCCCGCGACGATCTTGCGCAGAAGCTGAAGGGCAACCTGTGCCGCTGCACCGGGTATCGCAGTATCGCCGACGCGGTGCGCGGCGTGGTGAACACCGAGAAGGTCACCGACGGTCCGTCGTCGGGTCGGTCGCTGTCTGCTCCTGCGGCAACGCGAATCGTCACGGGAACCGAGGACTACACACTGGACATCAAGCCGGCCGGGCTCCTGCACGCCAGTGTTCTGGGCAGTCCGCATCCACACGCGAGAGTGGTGTCGATCGACACGTCGGTCGCCGAGGCACTACCCGGAGTCAGACTGGTCCTCACCTCCGCGGACAGCCCGGACCGGCTGTTCTCCACCGCCCGCCACGAACAACGGACGGACGACCCGGACGACACTCGCGTGATCGACACGGTGATGCGCTTCAAGGGGCAACGCGTCGCGGTGGTCGTCGGAGAGACCCTGGCCGATGCCGAAGCGGGATGCCGAGCGCTCGTGGTGGAGTACGAGGTACTGCCTGCGGTGTTCGATCCCGCAGCGGCGTCGCTTCCCGGGGCGCCGCTCGTACATGCGGACAAGGGCCAGGAGTCGCGGATCGCGGACCCGTCGCGCAATCTCGTTGCCGAATTGCACGGTGGCACCGGCGATGTGGACGCGGCCGTCGCCGATGCCGATGCCGTCGTCACCGGCCGATTCACCACACAGCGAATCCAGCACGTGCATCTCGAGACGCACGGCACGATCGGATGGATGGACGACTCCGGACGCCTGACGCTACGGACGAGCACTCAGGTTCCGTTTCTGGTGCGCAACGAGATCTGCGAGATCTTCGGTCTTCGCCCCGACCGCGTCCGGGTGTTCACCGCCCGCGTCGGCGGTGGGTTCGGAGGGAAGCAGGAGTTGCTGACCGAGGACATCGTTGCGCTCGCAGTGTTGAGAACGGGCTCGCCCGTCCAGTTCGAGTTCACCCGTGGCGACGAGTTCACCGTCTCACCGTGCCGTCACCCGTTCCAGGTCGACGTCACGGTGGCGGGCACCGCCGACGGCGTCCTGACCGCGCTGGCGGTGGATGTGGTGACCGACGCAGGGGCGTACGGAAACCACTCCCCCGGCGTCATGTTCCACGGGTGCGGAGAATCGGTCGCCGTCTACCGATGCGCCAACAAGCGGGTCGACGCGAAGTCCGTCTACACCAACAACATTCCGTCCGGCGCGTTCCGCGGGTACGGGCTGGGACAGGTGATCTTCGCGGTCGAGTCCGCGATCGACGATCTGGCACGCGACCTGGACATCGATCCCTTCGAGTTCCGACGCCGCAATGTCGTGGTGCCGGGTGATCCCCTCGTGGCCGCGCACGTCGAGGGAGACGATCTGATGTTCGGCAGCTACGGCCTCGACCAGTGTCTCGACCTGGCAGAGCGCGCGTTGAGGGAGGGCAACGGTGTCGGTGCTCCACCGGGATGGAAGGTCGGCGAGGGAATGGCGATCGCGATGATCGCAACCATCCCGCCGCGTGGGCACTTCGCGGAGGTCACCGTATCGCTCGGCCGCGACGGAACCTACGAGATCGGCATCGGCACAGCAGAGTTCGGCAACGGGACGACGACGGTGCACACGCAGATCGCCGCGACGGAACTCGCCACGTCCCCCGACCGGATCGTTGTCCGGCAGTCCGACACCGATTCCGCGACATACGACACGGGTGCCTTCGGTTCGGCCGGGACCGTCGTGGCGGGCAAAGCGCTCCTAGCAGCGGTCCTGCTCCTCTCCGAGCGCATTCGCGGTGTTGCCGCGTCGGCGTTCGGCGTCGCGCCGGAGGCATGCATCCTCGGGCCGGAGGGTGTGCACTGCGAGGATCGCTTCATGTCCCTGCCCGACGTCCTCGCCGACGCGGGCGGAACACTGACCGCGTCGGGTGACAGTGGCGGGGTCCCCCGATCGTTGGCGTTCAACGTTCACGCCTTCCGCGTCGCAGTCGAGGAGAGCACCGGCACCGTCCGAATCCTGCAGTCGATCCAGAGCGCCGACGCAGGCACCGTCATGAATCCTCAACAGTGCCGTGGCCAGGTCGAAGGCGGCGTGGCTCAGGGCATCGGTTCGGCGTTGTACGAGGAGATCCAGACCGACGGCGCGGGGACGGTCGTCACCGATTCCATTCGCAGCTACCACGTCCCGCAGTTCGCCGACATACCTCCGACCGAGGTGTACTTCGCCGACACCTACGACCAGCTCGGCCCGTTCGGCGCCAAGTCGATGAGCGAATCACCGTACAACCCGGTCGCCCCGGCGCTGGCGAATGCGATCAAGGACGCCATCGGATCACGGCTTCATGCCCTTCCGCTCTCCTCGGATCGGGTGTGGCGCTCACTCGACGGCTGAGAACGGGGCGACTGGAAGACCTTCCAGTTCTTCGTCAGACGCCAGTAGAGGTAGGACACGAGGCCGATGGGAATGGGCAGGAACCACGTCGCGAATCGGAACACCAGAACAGCCGCAACGAGTTCCGCCTGCTGACCGGTGGACAACCCGACCCCGAGCACGGCGATCAACGCGGCCTCGGCGACCCCGAGGCCACCCGGCGTCGGGGCAACGAACGCTGCGAGCGACATCGCTCCGAACGCCACGAAGATTCTGTCCCACCCGATGTCGTCGTGACCCAGACCGGCCATCCGAACCGACACACCGAGCACTGTCGCGCCGAGTACCTGCGTCAACACCATCGTGGCGGTCAGTGACCTCCAGGACGTCCGGACTTCGGCGAGCAGATCGGCACGGAAGTTGGCGATCTGCTCTTCCATGTCCCGAGGTTGGATTCTGGTGATGCGCTCGGCCACGGCACCGCGCATCCGTGTGAGCAGCCGACCGAGGGCGCGAGCGAACCGATCGCTGCTCAGGATGCATCCGATCGATGCGCAGATGGCCGTCACGACCACGCACGCGCCGACGGCAATCCACACCACCGACCCGGACACCGAGCCGAACACGACGAGTACGACGAGCGCGATCGCCATGACTCCGTAGCGCGAAAGATTGGTCCACAACCCCACGGCGAGAATGGAGGTCGTGCTCGCGGCGAGCGTGAACCCCCACGATCGATACATCGCGAACGTCAATCCGGTTGCGACGGTGCCGCCTTCGGGCACAGTGTTGGCGAGCGCCGACGACGCGGTTCGTGCTACCCCGGCACGCGGCAGGTCGAGCCCCGGGAGAGTGTAGGTCATGGGCTTGAACATCGATGCGAGGTAGACGAGGCCGAGACCGGAGACGACGAGAACGTGGGTGAGGGAGATGGACCCGATGGCGTCGGACACTGAACCGGAGTTACCGACGGTCCGGTAGAGGAGCCACATCACCAGTCCGACCACCCCGTACGACAGGACGGCGGAGACAACCTTGCGCACTCCAGAACGCGTCATCGGTCGTAGAACGTCTGCAGAATGATGGTGCTGCGGGTACGAACGTTCGCGGTAGCTCGAATGTCTTGGAGCAGTTGTTCGAGTGCACGCGGCGACGAGGTTCGCACCAACAGGACGTAGCTTTCCTCACCGGCGACCGAGTGACACGACTCGATCGCGGTGATGTGCCGGAGGCGGGCAGGCGCATCGTCGGGCTGCGCCGGATCGATCGGGGTGATCGCAACGAACGCAGACAGCGGCCGGCCCAACGCTTCCGAGTCGACCTGTGCGGTGTAGCCGCGAATGACTCGTCTCGATTCCAGACGGCGTACACGCGATTGCACCGCCGACACCGACAGGCTTGCCTTGTCGGCCAGAGTCGCGAGGGTCGCGCGGCCGTCTGCGACGAGTTCGTCGATGATCAACCGGTCGATCCGGTCGAGATTTTCGCTCACCTGCGCAATGTAGCCCAGAACGCCCGGTTTCGGCGGACTGGACTACCGGAAATCCGCACCGGGTGCGGGCTAGGATGTGTCCGTGTCGTCCTGGCCGGAGCGTGCTCGTGAACTTGCCGATTCGGTACTGTTCCCTGCCGCCGACTCCGTCGACGCCGACGGTGAGATCCCCTCCAGCCATTTCGAAATCTTGGCGGCGGAGGGCTTCTACGGGCTCGCATCCGACCGCGGTGAACCGCTGGGGTCGGACGAGTTGCCGCTCGTCGTCGAAACCCTCTGCGCCGGTTGCCTGGCAACCACCTTCACCTGGATGCAGCACAACGGCGTCGTCATGTCGCTCTCCCACTCGAGCAACACGTCGTTGCGCACACGGTATCTCGACGGCGTGATCGATGGATCCGTCAAGGCGGGTGTTGCCTTCGCAGGCGCGATACCGCGGCCGCCCAAGCTGTATGCGCGCCGAACCGACACCGGCTACGTGTTGGACGGGCACGCGCCGTTCGTCACGGGATGGGGCATAGTCGACATCCTTCAGGTATCCGCGCGCGACGAGTTCGACGATTCCATCGTGCACCTCGTCATCCCGGCCACGAATGCGGCCGGTATCGAGGTCGAACGCCTGACGCTGATCGCCGTCGACGCGAGCAACACGGTCCGGCTGCTGTTCGACGGCGTCGAGGTGGACGATTCTCAGGTCGTGTCCGTCGTGACGGACGAGGAGTTCCAGTCCGGACAGATCTACGGGTCGTATCTGAACGGGTGCATGGCGATGGGTGTCGCACGTCGCGCCATCACTCAGATGGACGACATCGGAACCGATACCTCATCGTTTCGCCGCTCTCATTCCCAGCGTCGCGCTGCATTCGACGACGCCCTCGCCGGCACGTACGACATGTTCGCGGCGCGGGCGGAAGCGTCGGAACTGGCGATGCGGGCGGCGGCTGCGCTGGTGACCGCCACCGGTTCGGGAGCAATCGTCGGGCACGGCACGCCGGAGCGGCTGGTGCGGGAGGCTACGTTCACCCTCGTCGGCGCGGGACGGCCCCAGATCAAAGCCGAACTACTCCGGACCTTGCAAGGCGACCCCGCAGGCAGGAGCGGACGGTGGCCGTCAGACGAAGAGTGGCGGTAGAGCGAACACCATCACTGTCGACCAGGCGACGTGAGTCAGCATCGGCGCCAGGATGCCGCCGGAGGAGCGGCGCTGGAGCGCCAGGACGAACCCCAGGGTGATGGCGGCGAACGCGAGCATCGGGTTGCCGCTGGCGAGGGTGACGACCGTGTAGACGAGCGTCGAGATCAGAACCGGCTTGCGGCGTCCGATGGCGGCGAAGAGTGCGCCACGAAAGAAGATCTCCTCGGCCACACCGTTCAGGAGCGTGATGAACACGATCAGGCCCATCGACCCCATCGTGGCGTGCGCCAACACGTTGGCGACGAAGTCCGCGAGGGGCGGAATCTGGCGAACGACGAGACCGCCGACGACGAACACACCGCCGGCAGCGAGACCGATGAGAATCGGTGTGATGATCGGCCGACGCATCGAGCCGTTGAACGTGATTCGCCCGAGGTGCAACGGGCCGGAGACGAATCCGCCGATGATCCACGTAGCCGCCAGCGCGATCGTCAGCGGGTAGAAGGCGTTGTCGCCCGGGCTCACCGACAGCGACACACCGAGAAGAACTGCTCCGACGACGAGTGTGATGCCGACGACGATGCGTCGGCGAAGGAAAGCGCGATCGGACTGCCGGTGATCACGGTCGACCTTGTCCACGAGCGCGGACTTCATCACGTCGACCACCGTGGTCTGCCACGTCGCCATCAAGCCTCCTCGTCCCCGCCGTGTTCGTCGTTCGATCCCCCGCGCACGCGTCGTATCACCGATCTCGCGCGTTCCGAAACACCACCGACCACGTCGAGGTTGGTGCGCACCACCGCTGCCACCGGCCACGAGTAGAGCATCTTGCGTGCACCGAGGGCTTCGAGCAAGCTCCACGTCTCGTCGGAGGATGCTGCGACGCCGTAGCGGCGGATGCCGATTGCGTCGCCGCCACTCCAGACCGCGTCGGTGTGCGCGAGCCGGAGCGGATCCTTGGATGCACGAACTCCCGGCGGCTCACCGACGGTGCCGAGAACGCTGCGGCGCATCGCTTCGTCGATCGTGGTCCGCCCGCCCTCCTTCTCTCCGACGAGATCGACGATTCGACTTTCGGTCGCCGTCATCGTGTTGTGAAGGGAATGAACGAGGTCCTCGGCCAGAGCGTCGGGGACGGGGATGATCTTGCCGATCACGCGACCTGCGAGGCCGGTGGGGACGCCGGGAGCGGACACCCCGATCCGCGTCAGGCCGGCGGCGTCGACGTACGCGAACAGTAAGTCTCGGTAGGGCACGACGTCGGGCCCCCCGATGTCGTACGCACCCGCGGGCACCTCCTGCCTGGAGGCCAGCAGGTAGAACAGAACGTCGTCGACGGCGATGGGCTGCACGGGCCGGTTCAGCCAGCTCGGTAGCGGCAGCACCAGCAGTCGGTCGGCGAGATAGCGGAGCATTTCGTAGGACGTCGAGCCTGCGCCGAGGACGATGGCGGCCTTGAGCCACACCACCTCCACGCCGTCGACGTCGAGTGCTTCGCCGACGTCGGCGCGGCTGCCGAGATGCTCGGACAGCGCTTCACCTTCCGGAGCGAAACCACCGAGATAGACGATTCTCCTGACACCGGCCGCTGCCGCCGCTTCGGCGAACTGCCCCGCCGAGCGCAGGTCCTGGGCTCGGTAGTCCTCCTGGCCGATCGCGTGCACCAGGTAGTACGCGGTATCGATGTCTCCGGCAGCCTCGAACGCGTCGGCCAGCGAGCTCGTGTCGCCTGCATCGAGCGCCACCGTCTCCACCTCGTGTCGCCAGTCGAAGCGATCGAGGCTGTCCGGCCGACGTGACGCGGCCACGACGGTGTCGCCGTCGTCGAGCAACGCGGCGACCAGACGCGAACCGATGTAACCACTTGCCCCCGTCACGAGAACTCTCATGCTCGCCAAGGCTAACCGGCTCGCGAGAGTTGTGCCGAAGGTGTGCTCGGCGCCGCACTGCCGGGCGCGGTGTGCGTTGGTGGACAGAGGTGGTGTGGCATTGTTTGACACATGGCGTTGGTGCTCGCAGGCGTGCGGCTTCCCGATCCTGCCGGCGGCCTCGTCGCTGCGAGGATCGGACTCGACGTGGTGCGGTACGGGGTGCGGTGGACCCGGGACACTGCCGTCTTCGCACTGGGGCTTCCCGGCCGGATCGAGGCGCTTCTCGACGAGGTGACGGCACTGATGGCCCGAATCGACGCCGTCGTCGACGCTGCCGAGCTTGTCGTCGCCGAGGCCGCGACGACCACCCGTTCGGCGGAAGGTGTGGTCGACTCTGCGTCCAAGGCGTCGGTGACGGCACTGCAGCTGGTCGAACTGTTCGACCCGATAGCGCAGCGCTCCGCGCCGTTCGCGAAGAAGTTCGTCGACCACCTCGACGAGAACGAAGTCGATGCGGCCATCGCCATGGTCGACCAACTCCCCGGGCTCGTCGAGCACATGGAAGCCGTCATACCCATCCTGGCAACCCTCGATTCCGTCGCACCGGAGATCCACGAATTGCTCGGCGTGACAAAGGATGTCCGTCGCGCAGTGATCGGGATACCCGGGTTCAAGTTCTTCCGCAACCGAGGCCAGGACCGACTCGACGAGGAGGAAGGCCGCGACTGATCGTCTGCGGCCCTCCTCGACTCGATCACTCCGGGACTACTTCTTCTCCGGGACTACTTGACGAACGCGAACTCGTCACCACCGTGGTACTTCGCCAGGGTCTCGGAGATGGAGCGCCTGGACGGCGGGTGAAACGCGTAGGCCTGCAACGCAGCTGCGAGGTACCCGATGTCGGGCGAGGTGATGAATCCGATTCCGCCGAGGGATTCCATCGCCGTCGAACTCGCCCGAACCAGCGCATCCCGAATAGCTATGCGGCAGAACAGCAGTCGCGCGGAGATGTCCTGGCCTCGCTCACCGTCGTCGACGGCACGTGCCACGCTCTCGATCGCCGCGATGCTGTTCTCGATCTCCGCCGCGGCTCGGGTGTAACCCTCGTAGTCACCCTTGTCCTGCGCAAGCATCTTCTCCAACAGCATCGTCGCCGCCCCGAGGTAGTTGGCGCTGATCAACATCCCGAACCACAGGTACCCGGTCATCTCGTGGACACCGTCCGGGTCGTCGTCGCTGTTGAGCAGCACCAGATCCGCCGGTACCTCGACATCGCGGAGAACGACCTCGTCGCTCTGCGAGCCTTCGAGGAACGGTGTCTCCCAGAACTTCGTGACGGACACTCCGTCGAGCGACGCGGGGATCAAGGCAACTGCGCGTTCGCCGTCCTTCGCGCCGACACCTTCGACCTCGACGCTGGCCGTCAACAGATCCATCGAACCGGACAGGCTGCAGGGCTTCTTGCTTCCGTTGATCACGTACACGTCGCCCACCCGCTTGGCCTTCATCGTGGGAATGAAGACGCTGCCCCCCGGGGTGCCTTCCGAGAACCCCGACGCGATCACGGCCTTCTGCTCGATGAGCGATTTCATCAGCGCACGATCTTCTTCGCTGGCTCCCTTGGCGAACTCGTTGAGCGACGCGATCGACAGATGGTGCATGGTCGTCGCCGCTCCGAGCGACGGAGATCTCGATCCGATCGCCCGCTGTGCGCGCACGGCGTCGAGCGCGGAGGCGCCGCTGCCGCCCAGCTCCGTGGGAACGATGAGCGAGGTGCCGCCGAACTCCTTGAATTTGGCGATTGCTTCGCCGTCCCTGCTTTCGAGGTCTTTCAGTGGCGTGCGGTCCAGATAATCCAGTAAACCCGGAATGTATTGTTCCAGAATTTCGCGTTCTCGAACCATCAATGCAGTCATGACTCTCCCTAACAATTTGAAATTCGCATGGCAGACAAAGGTGAATCGAATTCGCAACCTCGTGCTCACTACCCACCGTTCTACCAGGCAAAACATCCAAGAGTAGGTAAACTTCCCCCCTTTTCGAAACTGGGCGATGAGTTTGTTATGGCCTCCCACCTGGAGTAATAAAAATTTGTTTGATTCGAACCAATCCTGCCCATCCCATGGAGCCGAATCACTTCTCGAATTCGCGACCATCGTTCGACGACCGACTCCAAACCCACCCTGTGTCAGGAGAACCTGCAGCGATGACCGTCAACCGATTGATCAAACGACTCGACGGCGACGACCGAGTCGACCTCCTCCGCGCCGTGCGCGAATCCGACGTGAGCCCGTACTTCCGCGTCATGGAGTCCGCCACCGCGCCCATCGTCCAGGTGGAAGGCAAGGACAAGATCATGCTGGGCTCCAACAACTACCTGGGGCTCGCCGACCATCCGGACATCACGCAGGGCGCGCAGGACGCACTCGATACCTTCGGCTCGGCCATCACCGGCAGCCGACTGCTCAACGGCACCATGGACATACACCTCGAGCTCGAGAACGAGATCAAGGAATGGCACGGCACCGAGGACGCGATGGTGTTCACCACCGGTTACCAGACGAACCTCGGGACCATCGCCGCCGTCGTGGGCAAGGGCGACGTGATCGTGGTCGACTCCGCCGCACATGCGTCCATCCGCGACGGAAGCCAACTGTCCGGAGCAACCATCCGCAAGTTCGCTCACAACGACATGGCCGACCTCGAACTCCAACTGCAGGGACCCGTCGTCGGCGACGGCGCCGTCCTGGTCATCGTCGACGGCCTGTACTCGATGGAAGGTGACCTGGCGCCTCTGGACCAGGTGACCGCTCTGTGCACGAAGTACGGTGCCGCGTTGATGGTCGACGAGGCCCACAGCCTCGGTATCTACGGCGAAAGTCTCACCGGCGCTGCGGAATTGTTCGGCACCGCAGGCGACACCGATATCAGAATGGCATCTCTGTCCAAGAGCCCCAGCTCCACCGGGGGCTTCATCGCAGGATCCCACGATCTCCTCGACAGTCTTCGTATACACGCGAGAGCATTCCTGTTCACGACATCGGGTGTGCCCGCCGCAGTCGGCGCGTCCCTCGCGTCGATCAAGCTGATCAGGAGCGAGGAAGGACGTCAGCGAGCGCGTCGAGTGTTGGAACACGCCGAAGCCTTGCGCAGTGGACTCGCGGCCGAAGGACTCGACGTCGGCGCCAGGTCCCCGATACCGGGAGGAGACACCGCGTCACCGATCGTCTCGCTGCACATCGGGGACGACCTGTCCGCCATGAATCTCTGGCGCCAACTGTTCGACAAGGGAGTATTCACCTCGGCGGCCCTGCATCCTGCCGTTCCCCGCAACGGTGCGCTGCTCCGACTCTGCGTGATGGCCTCCCACACCGACGAACAGATCCGAACCGCCATCGCCACCATCGCGGAGACGGTCGCGGAGTTGCCCTCGTGACCCTTCGCATTGCCGTCACGGGCGCAACGAGCGATTTCGCCGCGGCGATCCTGCCTGCCCTGCTCGCCGACGACGACGTCGACTCCGTCGTCGGGATCGCTCGGCGTCCGCTCCGCATGCAGCATCCCAAACTCGAATCGGTACGTGCCGACATAAGGTCACCCGGACTCGAAGAGATTCTTCGAGGCAGCGACGTCGTCATCCATCTGGCCTTCGTCGTCGAAGAATTACGCGACAAGACCGAGACACACGACATCAACCAACGCGGCTCACGGAACGTTCTCGATTCCGCGTACGCCGCAGGGGTGGGCAGGCTCGTGATCGCCTCGAGTATCAATGCGTACGGTGCGGACATTCACGACGAGCCCCTCGACGAAAGTCACTACCCCGCCGGCGATCCCGACAGGTACTACTTTCACGACAAGGCGGAGGTGGAGCACTACGCGGAGTGGTGGCTCCGCCGCCACCCCGGCGAGATGGCGGTATCCATGTTGCGACCGACGTACATCATCGGTCCGGACTTCGCCAACGACGGCATCGATCAATTCACCGGCCGGGTCGGTGCGTTCCCACAGGCGGACCGGGCCAGCTACCAGTTCCTGCACCAGAACGACCTCGCCGACGCCTTCCACCGCGCCGCCAAGCAGGACCTGATCGGCCCCTACAACGTCGGTCCCCGCGACTGGACGCCGGTCCGCGAACTCGCACGTATGCAGGGCCAGATCCTGTTCGACGTACCCGAGAAACCCGCCGTGGCGGCCGCGAATCTTGCGTTCCGACTCGGACTCACCCCGTTCTCCGGCCAGTGGGTCACTGCGGGCGAGCCCGTCGTCGACTCCACTGCGTTGAGCGAGAAGACCGGCTGGACACCCACTCTCACCTCGCACGAGTGCGCCGCCGTCATGGTTCTGCTGCAGGGCAAGCCGATTCTCGGCGCCGAGCATGCGCTGACAAGCCACGACGCCTGCGAGGCCGCACTGGAACCGGCGTCGAGGTTCGTCGGAACCGTGGGCGGTGAGCACGTGTCGATCACGACACCCTCGGGTCGGCTTCACGTCGAACTGCACCGAAGCTCGGCCCAGGGTCCGACGGTTGTCGTGCCCGTGCGCCCTGGACTGCATGCCCGCTACCTCACACCCGTAGGCCAGGAACTGGCGCACGCCGGCGTCACGACCATCCTGCTCGACCTACCGGGTCACGGGCTCAGCACGGGGCCGCGAGGACGCGTCACTGCTGCGGAATTCGACGACGCCGTCGCCGATGCAGCCGACTACGCGCGACTGACCTTCGGATCGGCCGTCACCGTCGTCGACATCGGCGATCACGCGCCCCCGCCGAAGCAGACGTTGCGCGGACTCCGGCGGCACCACCCCGTCAATCCGGCCGATGGACTACTTCCCCGTCGTGTCCGCGCGCACACACTCCGGGGGCGTACCAAGACCAGGACGACCACCGCGACATCCGTCGCCGAGGTCATCGATCTCGTCGGTGGAGCAGCCGAACCCACCAGCTCACGCGCCCACTCGTCGGCGCGGTAGATCCGGCGGCTCCGCTCGCCTTCCGCGACGACAGTGCCTCGCGTGCATCGGCGTCCGCGGCTGCGCGGTTCTGCTTCCACTGCGCCACCCAGTCCTCGACGTCGACCGGGCCGATCGGCACCAGAGGCGGCGACGGCATCCGGATCCACGCCACGACACGCGCATTGAGGTCCTGCAACGCTTCTCGAACCGACGACTCCTGACGCAGCTCGATCAACGTGACCGGAAGTTTCTCGATCTCCTTGCGTAACTGCAGAGACTCGGGCAGCAACGCGTCCGTCGACAGGTTCTCCCGCTTCAAGAACCCTTTCACCCACCACAGATCGTCGTGAGCCGAACTGGGCAACGGCTTACCCGCCCCCTCGAGATTCTCGAACTCGCCCCGCTCCTGCGCCTCGCGAATCTGCCGGTCCACGAAGGACTCGAACGTCACCCCTGGCTTCTTCCGTTCCACCACTGCTGCACCGCCGTTCCACCGCTGGACATCCTCACTGCCGGAAACGCCCGTATTCCGCTAGGGTACTCACGTCGATCCAGGCCGGCGCCGTCGTCGACCTCAGGGGGATCGTTCACTTCGGACCACGGGGAGTCTCATGAAGTTCGCTCGACTTGCACGAACAACGGTGACAGCTGTCATCGCCGTCTCGGCGCTGGCTGTCGCCACGGGCACTGCCCACGCAGAGCCTGCACCACTGGTGACGGGAACCGACCAGGGCATCGCCTACAGCACCACCACCACCGAGGACGGCAAAGCCGTGACGACGATCCTCGACACCGGATCCTTCCGACTCGGCGCGACCTCGGAGACCGTCGAGGTCCTCGACGCCGCCGGCACGTCCGTCGCGACGATCCCCCTCGCCTACCGCGTCGGCGACCAGGAGTTCTCCATCGCGCCTCTCATCGGCGTCGACGACCGTGAACTGACCCTCACGCCCGAGACCGATCCAGCGTTCGCCACCCCGGTGGCGCGCTCGGTCCTGCCTGTCACCGACGTGAACTCGCAGGGGCGCTTCCTCGACGAGCTGAACAAGGCATCGTTCGGCGCCGGAGTCAGTGCCGCCATCGGTGCCGGAATCGGTCTGGTCATCGGTTGCGTCGTCGGGGTGTTCGTCGGGTGCATCCCCGGTGTCCTCATCGGTGCCGCCGCAGGTGGAGTGATCGGCCTGATCAACACCGGAGGTTACCCTCTGCAGTCGGCCGCGTTCGACTACTTCACCGGCAGGCCCTGAGCCGCTACCGCTACACCGATTCGACAACCGAAGGGCCCCACAGGACTTGAAGTCCGTGGGGCCCTTCGTCGTGTGTCAGCTGATCGACTCGGGGTGCGCCACTCCGTTCGAGGTGGCCGCGTCCTCGTCCTGGTTGTCGCTGCTTGCCAGGTTGTCACTGCTTGCCAGGTTGTCGCTACCTGCCAGTTTGTTCTTGCCGTCGAGGTTGTTGAGCAGGCCGGTGACGTTCACGCCCGAGCTTTCCAACGTCTCGATGACGCCCGCGATGACCTGCGGGCTGATGCCGAGCAGTGAACCGATGGATCCCTTCGCGCCGTCGGCGCCGCCGATGATCGAGATGCGGTCGATGTCGCCCACCGGCTTCGCCGCTGCCGCCGTCGCCTCGACGAGAGCAGCCAGCACGTCGGGGAGCGTGAGCAACCGAGCGGCCTGCGGCGTGTAGGAATTGAGCGCCTCGGCGATCTGACGCTTGCCAGCCGCTTCCGCTTCCAGCTTGGCGCGCAGACCGTCGGCCTCTGCTTGCTGCTCGGCGCGCAGCGCATCCGCCGCGACCTTGCGACCTTCCGCCTCTGCTTCCAGTTTCGCCCGCAGACCGTCGGCGTCGGCTTGCTGCTCCGAACGCACGGCATCTGCGACGAGTTTGCGCGAGTCCGCTTGTGCCGCTCCTGACTGACGCGCCGATTCGGCCTGTGCTTCCGCGCGAAGAATTGCGGCTCGACGCTCACCTTCGGCCCGCGCGATCGCGGCCTGGCGTTCGGCTTCGGCGGGGGCGATGACGTCCGCCTGCAGTGCTGCTTCCGATTGCTGCGAGCGACGACGTTCCACTTCGGTGCGTGCCTCGACCCGGGCGGCTTCGGCTTGCTCCCGCGCAATGCCGACGGCTTTCGCCGCGGTGGCCTGGGCAAGTGGTCCCGCCTGGTCCGCCTCGGCGTTCTCCGCTTCGGTCTGCGCACGGAGGCGTGCCAACTCGACGTCACGACGCTGATTCGCGGTCGCGATGGCCGTGTCCGCCTCTGCCTGCGCCACCGAACCTTCCTGGCGTGCCTTGGCCGAACGAATCTGGGCGTCGCGCTCGGCATCCGCGGTTCCGACCGCTGCGTCACGCTTGACCTCGGCGATTCGACGTTGTCCGAGAGATTCGAGATAGCCGTTCTTGTCGGAGATCCCGGCGATCTTGATGACGTCGACTTCCATACCGATGCGCGCGAGGTCGTTCCCTGCCTCGTCGATGACGCTGCGCGCCAACGTGTCGCGGTTGGAGTTCAGGTCCTCGACGGTCATCGTCGCGGTGATCCCTCGTAGGCTACCGGCGAGGATGTCGTTGATCTGACGCTGCAGTTCCGTCAGGTCGGACGTCAGAAAGCGTTGCACCGCAGTCTGAACCGCTTCGTCGGCCGAGCCGATACGCACCAGGCCCACTGCTTCGACGTTGACCGGGACACCGTCGTTGGACAGTGCGTTCTGCAGGTTGATGCTGATGTTGAACGGTTCGAGAGACATGATGTCGACTCGTTCGATGCCCGGCACCTTGAATCGGGCACCACCGCGCACCACCTTGGGCTTGCCTCGACCGGTGAACACCGCGACCTCGTTGGGCGGAACCTTGATGTAGTTCTTGACGTACACCGTCGGCAGCACGACGAAGACGATCAGCGCGACGATCGCCGCGATCACGATTGTTGTCAGCATGTATCAGTACCCCTCACGAACTGTGCTTGTAGTCGAAAGCCCCCACCGTGCAGGTCTTTCCGATCATCGACCGTCCACGACGTCGTCGACGGCAACGACGTGGAGGTAGGTGTCGTCCACATCGGCGATGTAGACGGTGACGCCTCGCGGGAGCGCGACCTTGCCCGAACTGACAGCCCGTGCGCCGACGCGATTGCCTTCACCGTCCGCGAACGACACCTCTCCCCATCCGTCCGCCGTGACGTCCAGCGTGACGGTGCCGAGCAGCCCGATGTACGATGCTCGCCCGATGTGCGAATTGTCCTGCTGCCGAAGCATGTACGGAATCAACAGCCCTCGCGTCACGATCACGAGACCCGCCGCCACCGCGATGCCGACGAGCGCTGCAATCGGGTCGGGCAGTTCGGTGAGCGCCGAGATCCATCCGGCCGCGCCGAAACCGAACAGCGCCGTCGCGATCGTCGTCAGCGACAGGAACGGCACACCGTCGCCGTGACTGTCACCGAGATCCGAGACCTCGCCGACGGTGAACGTTCCCGCCAGCCCGACGACGCCCACGACGAAACACACGATGAACACGGTCAACAATTCAAGAACTCCACTCCCCGAGTCGGTCCAACGAATAGTAAAGGGGATCGGGCCGTAACGGGGGAATCGGTCTCGTATCGTGATCTGACGGCGGCGGGTGGCCCCACGTGGATACAACACCGCCGTGTGTTCACAATCGTCATGACGGTTGTGAACACACGGCGGTGTTGTGAGAAGGACGGGCAGCGGCCGACGTGGCCTCGGTGAGTGGTCAGCCGTACTCGGCGACGAGACGATCGAACTCGTCGCGGTCCACCAACTGGGGCTCACCGATCGCGAAGGCCTGCGCGTACTTGCTGGCCAAGTGGTAATCCCGGCCGAGTGGGCCCCGCTCACCGTCCTCGTCGTCGCGCTGAATGCTGGAACCCGGCGGTACTTCGTTCTGCAAGCCGTTCGTCTTCTCACCGAGACGAGCGTCGAGCTTTGCGGAAATCTTCTGCATGATCTCTTGGTCGTCGGTCATCGGTACCCCGTACCCATGAGTGGACGGTCCTACACCTGTGATTGTTTGTCGGTACCACGGGGCATCATGGTGGAATGGCCGGTAAGAGAACCAACGCGCACCAGGTGGACCCGGCGCTGGCCAAGTTCTCTCCCGCCACCCAGGAGTGGTTCACCGGCGCGTTCGACGCCCCCACGGCCGCGCAAGCGGGTGCCTGGGAGGCTATTTCCAGTGGTCGGCACACTCTTGTCGTCGCTCCGACCGGCTCGGGTAAGACCCTGTCCGCGTTCCTGTGGTCCATCGATCAGCTCACGGTCCGTGACGTGCCTGCGGAGCGCAAGACGACGGTTCTGTACATCTCGCCGCTCAAGGCATTGGCCGTCGACGTGGAGAGAAACCTCCGCGCGCCGCTCGTCGGGGTGACACAGACGGCCAAACGGCTGGGCCTCGAGCCACCGGACATCTCGGTCGGAGTCCGCTCCGGTGACACCAGTCAGGCAGATCGTCGGGCCATGCTGAAGACTCCGCCGGACATACTGATCACGACCCCCGAGTCTCTGTTCCTGATGCTCACCTCCGCGGCCAGAGAATCTCTCGACTCGGTCGAGACGGTCATCGTCGACGAGGTCCATGCAGTCGCCGGCAGCAAGCGTGGCTCGCACCTCGCGCTGTCCCTGGAGCGTCTGGATCTGCTGCTCGGCACACCCGCGCAGCGGATCGGGCTGTCGGCGACGGTGCGGCCCCACGAGGAGGTCGGACGGTTCCTCACCGGCGCCGCCCCCATCGAGATCGTTGCTCCCCCGTCACCGAAGACGTTCGATCTCACGGTTCAGGTCCCGGTCGAGGACATGACGGAACTGGGTGTCGTGGAGACAGCGGAAGGTGATGCCTCGGCTGCGCCGCAGCACGGATCGATCTGGCCGCACGTCGAGGAGAAGGTCGTGGACTTGGTTCTCGACCACAAGTCGTGCATCGTGTTCGCCAATTCCCGACGCCTGGCCGAGCGTCTCACCGCTCGCCTCAACGAGATCTATGCCGACCGTCTCGGCGACGGGGTCGACGCCGCCCACGGCCCCGCGTCTCTCGTCGGTAGCTCCAGCGACGTGGGCCACGGTGCCGAACCGCTGCTGGCACGTGCGCATCACGGCAGCGTGAGCAAGGATCAGCGCGCCCTCATCGAGGACGATCTGAAGACCGGACGCCTGCGGTGCGTCGTGGCGACCAGCAGCCTCGAGCTCGGAATCGACATGGGCGCGGTGGATCTGGTCATCCAGGTCGAAGCACCGCCCTCGGTCGCGAGCGGTCTGCAGCGCGTGGGGCGTGCGGGTCACCAGGTGGGTGAAATCTCCAAGGGAGTGCTGTTCCCCAAGCACCGAACCGACTTGATTCATTGTGCGGTGACCGTCGAGCGGATGACGACGGGCAAGATCGAGGCACTGTTCGTTCCCGCGAATCCGCTGGACATTCTGGCGCAGCAGACGGTGGCGGCGTGCGCGCTCGAGCCCATCGATGCACACGACTGGTACGACGCGGTGCGTCGGACCGGGAGCTTCGCCACTCTGCCCCGGTCTGCGTACGAGTCGACCCTCGACCTGTTGTCCGGTCGGTACCCGTCGGACGAGTTCGCCGAGCTTCGCCCTCGCCTCGTGTGGGACCGTGACGCGAACACGCTGACGGGCAGGCCCGGCGCGCAACGCCTCGCCGTCACCTCCGGTGGCTCCATCCCGGACCGCGGCTTGTTCACGGTGTACATGGTGGGCGAGAAGGCGTCGCGTGTCGGCGAACTCGACGAGGAGATGGTGTACGAATCCCGTGTCGGGGACGTCTTCGCGCTCGGTGCGACCAGTTGGCGGATAGAAGAGATCACTCACGACCGGGTCCTCGTCAGCCCTGCATACGGTCAACCCGGACGACTGCCGTTCTGGCACGGCGACGGACTCGGGCGTCCCGCCGAGCTGGGCCGCGCCCTGGGCGAGTTCCTGCGTAGTACGTCCGAGCGAGAAAATCTCGAACAGCGTCTCGCCGGTGACGGCCTCGACCCCAACGCCGTGACCAATCTCGTTGCATTGCTGGACGATCAGAAGGAAGCGACCGGGCAGTTGCCCACCGACCGAACAATGATCGTGGAGCGGTTCCGGGACGAGCTCGGAGACTGGCGTCTGGTGCTGCACTCGACCTACGGGCAGCAAGTGCACGCACCGTGGGCACTGGCGATCGGAGCACGGCTGATCGAGAGATACGGAATCGACGCGGCACCCACTGCGTCCGACGACGGCATCATCGTCCGGCTCCCCGATACCGAGGACACGCCGCCCGGCGCGGATCTGTTCGTGTTCGAGAAAGACGAGATCGCCGACGTCGTCACCGAACAGGTCGGTGGATCGGCGCTCTTCGCATCACGCTTTCGCGAATGCGCCGCTCGTGCACTGTTGCTGCCGCGTCGCAATCCCGGCAAGCGCGCACCGCTGTGGCAGCAACGGCAACGTTCGGCGCAACTGCTCGATGTGGCGCGGAAGTACCCGACGTTCCCCATTCTGCTCGAGACGGTCCGTGAGTGCCTGCAAGATGTCTACGATCTGCCCGCGCTCGAGGACATTCTCGCGCAGATCGGACGGCGTCAGATTCGCATCGTCGAGATCGAGACCCCGACCCCGTCTCCGTTCGCGAATTCGTTGCTGTTCAACTATGTCGGGGCGTTCATGTACGAGGGCGACAGCCCCCTCGCGGAACGCCGTGCCCAAGCCCTGTCCCTCGACTCGACGCTGCTCGCGGAACTGCTCGGACGTGTGGAGCTGCGCGAGCTCCTCGATCAGGCCGTCATCGAGACGACGGAACTGGAGCTGCAACGCCTCGCCGAGGACCGTCGTGCCAAGGACATCGAGGGTGTCGCAGACCTCCTCAGGATGCTCGGGCCGCTGACCACCGACGAGGTGGCTGCCCGAACGAACGGCGAGGAATCGCCGATGTGGTTGGCAGAGTTGGTCTCCGCGAAGCGCGCCATGGAGGTCACGTTCGCCGGCACGTCCTGGTGGGTGGCCATCGAGGACGCCAGCAGGCTGCGCGACGCACTCGGTGTGCCCCTTCCCATCGGGACGCCCGCCGCGTTCATCGAACCGGTCGACGACCCCCTGACCGACCTGGTCAGCCGGTACGCACGCACCCACGGACCGTTCTCGGTGGACGACCTCGCCGAGAGGTTCGGCCTCGGAATCGCTGTCGCGCGAGCATCTCTGGCGGGGCTCGCCGCCGACAAACGGATCATCGAAGGTGAATTCCGTCCGGACCGAGCAGGATCGGAGTGGTGCGACGCCGAAGTCCTGCGCCGCCTGCGGCGGCGGTCCCTCGCCGCGGCGCGCCAGGAAGTGGAGCCCGTCGCCACCGCCACCCTCGGCCGTTTCCTCCCTGCGTGGCAGCACGTGCAGAGCAGGCAGCTCTCCGGAATCGACGGAGTCGCGGCGGTCGTCGAGCAGCTTGCCGGAGTGCCCATTCCAGCCTCCGCGTGGGAGTCGCTGGTGCTGTCCTCCCGTGTACGGGACTACTCGCCCGCAATGCTCGACGAGTTGACCTCGACCGGTGAGGTTCTGTGGTCCGGCCACGGGTCCATCACGTCCAAGGACGGATGGGTATGCCTGCACATGGCGGACACCGCTCCCCTGACCTTGGCTCCTCCTGCGGAATCGGATCTCTCCGAACTACAGATCTCGATACTCGACGCCGTCGCTGCCGGTGGCGCTTACTTCTTCCGGCAACTCTCCGACACCGTCGGAAGCACGGACGACGACAGTCTGCATGCGGCGCTGTGGGAGTTGGTGTGGGCGGGCCGAATCGGCAACGACACGTTCGCGCCGCTGCGGGCACTGCTGAACTCGACGACGCGAGCAGCCCCCAGCCATCGCTCCCCGCGGAGGACCCCACGGCTGCGGTCGTACCGACGGTTCGAGCGGCCGTCGTTACCGACCCGCACCGGTCCGCCCACTGCGGGCGGCAGGTGGTCACGCGTCCCCGAGATCGAACCCGATGCGACCATTCGCGCGCACGCCACCGCGGACGTACTGCTCGAGCGATACGGCGTCGTCACGCGAGGTGCGGTCATGAACGAAGGTGTGCCCGGGGGATTCGCGACGATGTACAAGGTGCTGACCACCTTCGAGGACTCCGGACGTAGCAGGCGCGGTTACTTCGTGGACACCCTCGGTGGTGCTCAGTTCTCCACATCCGAGGTGGTGGACCGACTGCGCAGTTACGAGGAGCGAGAGAAGACAGGCGCGCTGGTGCTCGCCGCCTGCGATCCTGCCAACCCGTACGGCGCGGCGCTGACGTGGCCCAAACGCGACACGGGCGAAGATGGACCGGGACATCGACCGGGTCGCAAGGCAGGCGCGCTGGTCGTTCTGCACGAGGGCGAGCTCGCGTTGTACGTGGAGCGCGGCGGCAAAACCGTTCTCACCTTCTCCGACGACGATGCGGTGACGGCTGCTGCCGCCGGTGCGCTCGCCGAGGTCGTCAAGCGCGGCGGGGTCGACAAATTGCTCGTCGAACGCGTCGACGGGCAAGAAATTCACGGCACCGGCTTCTCCCGAATGCTGACGGACGCAGGATTCTCCGCCACCCCTCGCGGCCTACGGTTGAGGAACTGACGTGCCCGAAGGCGACACCGTGTACCGCTCGGCCAACAGACTGCGCACCGCACTGGAAGGCAAGGAACTCACCGGCTGCGACATCCGTGTTCCGCGTTACGCCACAGTCGATTTCACCGGCCAGACCGTGCACTCGGTGCAGTCGCGAGGTAAGCACCTGCTGATCGGGGTAGACGATCATTGGATCCACAGTCACCTCAAGATGGAAGGAACCTGGCAGGTCTACGAATCGGGCCAGCGGTGGCGTCGTCCGGCGTTTCAAGCTCGGATCATCCTGACCACGGACACGTCGCAGGCCGTCGGCTTCGAGCTGGGTGTGCTCGACATCGTCGAGGACGCGAACGACGCCGTCGGGTACCTCGGCCCGGATCTCCTGGGGCCGGACTGGGACGCGGCACTGGCCGTACTAAATCTGGAATCGGATCCCGAACGCCCCATCGGTCTCGCTCTCCTCGATCAACGCAACCTTGCCGGGCTCGGCAACGTCTACCGCAACGAGATCTGTTTTCTTCGCGGCGTCGATCCGCGCACACCGGTGAAGGACGCAGGGAGCATCGCCAAATTCGTCGACCTCTCCTTCCGCACCATCATGGCGAACAAGGACCGCAACCAGCGAGTCACCACCGGTGACCGCCGAGCGGGGCGCCACTTCTGGGTGTACGGACGAGAGAACAAGCCCTGCAGACGATGCAGCACCACCGTCGAATTCGGGTTGTTGGGAGACAATCCGCTCGAGGAACGCCAGATCTATTCGTGCCCGTATTGCCAGCCTCGTCCCAGCTGATCCACAGGTTCGACTCTCACCATCGAGTCATGATCTTCCTGGCAATTCTCACCCTGACCGTGATGGCGGTGTCCGGTGCCGTGGCATCCCGTGCGCCCCGGAGCCTCGTTCGGACCCCGGAGCGACGGTGAGCGTCACTTCGTCAGTGGCTGTACCGGCTCCAGGATTTCCTGGCGCGCCTCGGGAGCTACGACGCGCAGGGCGTCGGCCGATTCGTCGTCGGGCTGCATCTGAGACTTGACCTCGGCTTCGACGCGAGCGGTGTAGGTCTCCACCTCACGGTCCACGGTTGCGTCGTCCCAACCGAGGATGGGTGCGACGAGTGCCGCGACCTGACCGGCGCAGTTGACGCCGCGGTGCGAGTACTCGATGGAGATGCGCGTTCGCCGAGACAGGATGTCCTCGAGGTGAAGTGCCCCCTCGGCTGCCGCAGCGTACACGGCCTCGACCTGGAGGTAACTGGGCGCGTCGGTGATCGGCTGCAGCAGTTCCGGCTTGTCCTTGGCCAGTTCGAGCACCTCGTCGATCAAAGAGCCGTAGCGGTCCAGCAGATGCGTCACCCGGTACGGGTGGAGTCCGTACATCTCCGCGAGGTGATGGGTCTGGTTGACGAGCGCGAAGTATCCGTCGGCGCCGACCAGCGGCACCTTCTCGGTGATCGACGACGCGACCCGCGCCGGGATGTCGTCGGCGGCGAGGTCGACGGCATCCTCCGCCATGACGCGATACGTCGTGTACTTTCCGCCCGCGATCGCGACGAGTCCGGGCGCGACGCGCGCGACCGCATGCTCACGGGACAGTTTCGAGGTCTCGTCGCTCTCCCCTGCCAGCAGCGGACGAAGTCCGGCGTAGACACCGTCGATGTCCTCGTGCGTCAACGGAGTGACCAACACCGAGTTGACTTCACCGAGGATGTAGTCGATGTCCGCTTTGGTTGCTGCCGGGTGCGCCAGATCCAGCTTCCAGTCCGTGTCCGTCGTCCCGATGATCCAGTGTGCACCCCACGGAATGATGAACAGCACGGACTTCTCCGTGCGCAGAATGATCGCGGCCTCGCTGACGATGCGGTCGCGCGGAACCACGATGTGCACGCCTTTCGACGCGCGCACGCGGAAGCGTCCTCGCTGCGAGGACAACGCCTGGATCTCGTCGGTCCACACACCGGTGGCGTTGATGACGACGTGGCCACGCACCTCCGTCGTCGCACCGTTCTCCGAATCGCGCACGCGCACACCGGACACTCGGTCGGCTTCACGCAGGAAGCCGACGACCTGGGTGGACGTACGCACGACGGCGCCGTAGTGAGCTGCGGTGCGCGCGACGCTCATGGTGTGGCGTGCGTCGTCGACGACGGTGTCGTAGTAGCGAATCCCACCGATCAAGGACTTGCGCTTCATGCCGGGAGCCATCCGCAACGCACCGGAACGAGTCAGATGCTTCTGCGCCGGAACGGATTTGGCCCCGCCCATGGTGTCGTAGAGGAAGATTCCGGCCGCGATGTACGGGCGTTCCCACACACGATGTGTCAACGGAAAGAGAAATTTCAGCGGCTTCACCAAATGCGGCGCGAGCGTCGACAGCGACAGCTCACGCTCGTGCAGCGCCTCGCGCACCAGGCCGAACTCGAGCTGCTCGAGGTAGCGAAGGCCACCGTGGAACATCTTCGACGATCGACTCGACGTGCCCGACGCGAAGTCGCGTGCCTCGACGAGCGCTACCTTCAGGCCGCGCGTCGCGGCGTCGAGTGCAGCGCCCGCGCCGACGACTCCACCGCCGACCACGACCACGTCGAACTGTTCCGAACCGAGAGCCTGCCACGCGTCTTCACGTGCCTGCGGACCAAGGAAGGTGGTGTTCGATCGGTTGCTCAAGAGCTCGCTCCCCACGTGGATGGTTCGTTTGTCCGTCTGTCGGCGCCGAATCAAGGCTACCGTTCGAGGCGAGTACCCGCCCTGTGCATCGCACCTACGTAAGGAGAGACGTGACCTCCGACACCTTCATCGCTTCGATCGACCAAGGAACGACCTCGAGCCGGTGCATCATCTTCGGCCACGACGGGAAGCCCGTGGGGTCGGCACAGAAGGAGCACGAGCAGATCTTCCCCCGGGCGGGCTGGGTCGAACACGACGCCGAGGAGATCTGGGTCAACGTACGCGAGGTGGTCGGCGCAGCGCTCGGCAACGCCGACGTCAAAGCAGAGAACATCGCCGCGGTCGGCATCACCAATCAGCGTGAGACGACTCTGGTGTGGGACCGCGCGACGGGAAAGCCGGTGTACAACGCGATCGTGTGGCAGGACACTCGAACCGACGAGCTGTGCACCCGGTTGGCCGGTGACGAGGGAACGGACCGATATCAACACATCACCGGACTCCCCCTCTCCACGTACTTCGCCGGGCCGAAGGTTCGGTGGATCCTGGACAACGTCGACGGCGTACGTGAGCGCGCCGAGGCCGGTGAGTTGTGCTTCGGCACGATGGATTCCTGGGTCCTGTGGAACCTGACCGGAGGCACCGACGGCGGAATCCACGTCACCGACGTCACCAACGCCTCACGCACATTGCTGATGGATCTCGAGACGTTGCAGTGGCGCGAGGACATCTGCGCAGACTTCGACATTCCCGTCTCGATGCTCCCGGAGATCCGCACCTCCTCGGAGATCTACGGCGAGGTACGCCCGAAAGGAGTGCTTGCCGGAGTACCGATCGCCGGCATCCTCGGCGACCAGCAAGCCGCCACGTTCGGCCAGGCGTGCCTCGAGCCCGGTGAAGCGAAGAACACCTACGGAACCGGAAACTTCCTACTGCTCAACACCGGAACCACGCCCGTCCGCAGCGAGCACGGACTTCTCACCACCGTCTGTTACAAGCTGGGAGACAAGGACACCGTCTACGCCTTGGAGGGTTCCGTGGCCGTCACCGGCTCGCTCGTCCAGTGGCTACGTGACAACCTCGGAATCATCAAGAACGCGAAGGACATCGAAGACCTGGCGGGCACCGTCGACGACAACGGCGGCGTCTACTTCGTGCCTGCGTTCTCCGGGCTGTTCGCGCCGCGCTGGCGCCCCGACGCCCGCGGCGTGATCTCGGGACTGACCAGATTCGCCAACAAGGGCCACATCGCACGAGCAGCATTGGAAGCCACAGCGTTTCAGACCAGGGAAGTGATCGACGCGATGCGCGCCGATTCCGACGTGGAACTGACCACGCTCAAGGTCGACGGCGGGATGGTCGTCAACGAACTGCTGATGCAGTTCCAGTCGGACATACTCGGCGTTCCCGTCGTGCGCCCCGTCGTCAACGAAACCACCGCACTGGGTGCGGCATACGCTGCCGGGCTCGCCGTCGACTACTGGAGTGGCGAGGACGACATCCGCGCCAACTGGTCGGACGACAAGACGTGGGAGCCCGACCTCGACCCCACCGTTCGTGACGAGATGTACGCCCGGTGGAATCGAGCGGTCGAGCGCACCTACGACAGCGCGTGAGCCGACGCCAACCTGCGCACGGCCTCGTGTAGAACGTCGGGTTCGGCGCTGGCGAAGCACAACCGCATGGCGCCTTCGTACACCCTGTCGTCCGCGAAGGCTCTACCCGGGACGAACGCGACGCCGTGATCGAGCGCTCGCGGAAGCAGAGCCGTCGCGTCGGTACCGTCGTTCAGCGTCGCCCACACGAACATGCCGCCGTCCGCAGGCGACACCGACATGGCGTCACCGAACGTGGTGGTGAGAGCACGATGCAACGCGGCTGCGCGGCTGCCGTACTCGGCCCTCAACGTGTCCAGGTGCGCGGTCAACCACGGTGAGTCGCTGAGGAGCCGTGCCGCAATCTGCTGCGTCATCGACGATCCGCACAGGTCCGCGCCCTGCTTGAGCAGCTCGACGGCGTCGCACACGGGTTTCGGCGCGACCAACCACCCCACCCGCAGCGCGGGCGCCAGAATTTTCGACGCGCTCGACAGTCTGATGACGCGGTCCGAGTGCGACGCGATCGGTGCCGGAGGCTGTGCGTCGAACCAGATCTCCCCGTACGGGTCGTCCTCGAGAATCCAGAAGCCGTACCGTTCGGCCAGTTCGGCGAGTGCGCGTCGGCGATCGGCCGACATCGTCACTCCCCGCGGGTTGTGGAAGTTGCTGACGGTATGGACGAGGGCCGGCCGAAGCCCTTCTGCCAGCAGCCGTTCCAACGCTGTGACGTCCATGCCCTCGTTGTCGATCGGAACCGCACGGACGTCGGCGCTGGCAATCGAGAAGACCTGCAGGGCACCGGTGTAGGCGGGTTCGTCCACGACGACGACTGCCCCCGGGTCGACCACTGCTTGCGCGACCAGCGTCAAGGCCTGCTGCGAACCGTGCGTCACGACGACCTCGGACGCGTCGATTCTGCGTCCGATCGCGGCCGATTCGCGGGCGGCAACGATGTCTCGGAGCCCGCGAACGCCGGAGGTCTCGCCGTACTGGACCGACGCGGTCTCGGCCAGAACGTCGTGCGCGGCGTCGCGAATCCGTTGCAGCGGAATCAATTCCGTGGCCGGTAGCCCGCCCGCCATGCTGATCACGTCACCTCGCGCGGTGAGCGCGAGAAGATCACGAATGGCGGAACTGTGCACGGTGTCGAGTCGGCGTGCCAGGGTCGGAAAGGTAGAAGTCATGAGATCTCCCCGTGTCGGATGCGTCTGAAAGAACCCGAGGATCGACTGGGGTGTGGAGGAGCCGGATGGTGGTCGGCTCCTCCACTATGTCATGACAAATCAAAATATGAAATGCGGATCTCACATTTCGAGACAGCAGCTAGTCCAGGTCGTCGTGCCGCATGAGCTGACGAGCAGCTTCGGTGATCGATCCGGTCAGCGACGGGTACACCGAGAACGTCGCAGCGAGATCGCCCACGGACAGGTTGTTCTGCACGGCCATCGCGATCGGCAGGATCAGTTCCGATGCCGTCGGGGCGACGACGACGCCGCCGATGACCACACCCGTCGCGGGGCGGCAGAAGATCTTGACGAAACCACGCTTGAGGCCGGACATCTTGGCCCGCGGATTGGTTGCCAGGGGAAGCATGACGGTCCGGGCCGGCACCTCACCCTTGTCGATCGAGGACTGACTGACGCCCACCGACGCGATCTCGGGACGCGTGAACACCGCCGAGGCAACGGTTTTCAGCTTGATCGGCGTGACGCCCTCACCGAGAGCGTGGTACATCGCGATGCGGCCCTGCATCGCCGCGACCGAGGCCAGAGGCAGCAATCCGGTGCAGTCGCCTGCGGCGTAGATACCGGCCACGGACGTACGAGAGACGCGGTCGACGCGCAGGTAACCACCCTTGTCGAGCTCGATCCCCACGTTCTCCAGCCCCAGCCCGGAGGTGTTGGGAACCGAACCGACCGTCATCAGAGCGTGGGATCCCTCGACCGTGCGTCCGTCGGCCAGTTTCACGATGACACCGTTGTCGGTGCGCTCCACCGAATCCGCGCGGGCATGCTTGACGAGGGTGACGCCCCTCTCGTTGAACGCGTCCTCGAGCACCAGCGCTGCATCCTCGTCCTCGTGCGGCAACACACGATCACGGCTGGACACGGCGGTGACCTTCACGCCCATCTCCGTGTACGCCGAGACGAACTCGGCACCGGTCACACCGGAGCCGACGACGATGAGGTGCTCGGGAAGTGCATCGAGATCGTAGAGCTGACGCCAATTGAGAATGCGCTCACCGTCGGGCTCGGCGCCCTTCAGGATGCGCGGGCTCGCCCCCGTCGAGATGAGTACGACGTCGGCGTCGAGGATCCGCTCGGACCCGTCGGCGAGCGTCGCGCGAATCTGATGCGCGGCCATTCCCACCTTCGAGTCGATCAGCTCACCTCGACCCGAGATGAGCTCGACGCCCACCGATCGCACACGGGCGGCGATGTCCGCGGACTGCGCCTGCGCGAGCGACTTCACACGCTCGTGGATCTGCGGCAGAGCGATCGCCGCCTGCGACGGGTCGAGGGCGATGCCGAGATCGCTCGCGCGCCGCATCTCCGTTCTGATGCCGGTCGACGCTATGAAGGTCTTCGACGGCACACAGTCCCACAGAACACACGCACCACCGATCCCGTCGGCGTCGACGAGCGTCACCGTTCCCCCGTGCTGCGCCGCCACCAGTGCTGCCTCGTACCCAGCGGGTCCGCCACCGATGATCACGATCCGCGTCGTCATTGATCCTCTTTCTGAAGATTGGGGGAGCCTCGTTGCTGACATCGAGGCTATTCCAGTGACGCGCGTCATGCAGTGGTAAGGATTACTTCACTTCGCCTCGACCAGCACGAATGCCACGATCCGGGGTCGGCCCGCGACCGACCGCACGCCGACGGTTTAGGCTGGCCGACGTGCCAATCTATGCCGCCTACGGATCGAACATGCATCCGGAGCAGATGTTGCAGCGTTGCCCTCACTCCCCGCTGTCCGGAACAGGATGGTTGCATGGGTGGCGCCTGACGTTCGGTGGCGGCGATATCGGCTGGGAAGGTGCGCTGGCCACCGTTGCACCCGATGCAGACGAGAAGGTCTTCGTCGTGCTCTACGACGTGTCGGACGAGGACGAGCAGAGCCTGGACCGGTGGGAAGGCTCGGAGCTCGGCATCCACCGCAAGGTTCGCTTGCGTGTCGACACCGCGGACGGGCCGGTGCTCGCGTGGCTCTATGTGCTGGACGCCTACGAGGGAGGTCTGCCGTCCGCACGCTACCTCGGGGTCATGGCCGAGGCAGCGGAGATCGCCGGGGCGCCCGCCGAGTACGTCCGAGACCTCCGCACGCGCAACAGCCGGAACGTCGGCCCCGGCACCCCCTAGCTCACGTCAGTGTGGGTCGAGGGCGATACCGGTCAGTACCTTGACGCCCACCGCGAGAGCGCGCTCGTCCAGGTCGAACGTCGGCTGGTGAATGTCGAGTTGGGGTCCGGAGCCGGACCACACTCCCAGCCTGGCCATGGCACCCGGAATATCTTCCAGATACCAGGAGAAATCCTCGCCTCCGCCGGACTGAGGCGTGTCCGCGAGCGCCGTCGGCCCGAGCCTGCGGATGGCGTTCTCGAACGTTCGCGTCACCTCGGGTCCGTTGACCACGGGCGGAACCCCGCGCCGGTAGTTCAGTTCGAATCGGACGCCTGTCGGGGCGAGCAAGCCCGCGACGATTTCCGTCACCAGTGGCTCGAGAAGTGCCCAGGTCTCGTGATCGCCGGTACGGACGGTTCCGGTGAGCATGCCTGTCTGCGGGATCGCGTTCGGTGCCTGACCCGCGACAACTGCGCCCCACACCATCACCGTGCTGGTCCGCGGGTCGATCCGCCGGCTGAGCATGCCGGGCAAGCCGGTGATCACGGTTCCGAGTGCGTGCACCAGATCCGCCGTCAGATGCGGGCGGGACGTATGACCGCCCGGGGAGTCCAGGCGTAGTTCGACGGTGTCGGCCGCGGACGTGATGGCGCCGACGCGCACTCCCACCTTGCCGACCTCGAGCCTCGGGTCGCAGTGCAGTGCGAAGATCTTGGACACACCGTCGAGACCGCCGGCGGCGACCACGTCGAGGGCACCACCGGGCATGACTTCCTCGGCGGGCTGGAAAATGAGCCTGATCCCGAACGGCAGGTCCGGCAGCGACGCCAACGCCAGCGCCGTGCCGAGAAGTACCGTCGTGTGGGCGTCGTGTCCGCAGGCGTGGGACACACCGGGGACCGTCGAGCTGTACGACGCGCCCGTGAATTCCTGCAGCGGCAACGCATCCATGTCCGCGCGCAGCGCGACGCGAGGGCCGCTGGGTCCGATGTCGCACGTCAGTCCCGTTCCGCCCGGCAACAATTTCGGGCTCAGGCCGGCGGCTTCGAGTTTCTGGACGACGAACGCAGTGGTGGCGAACTCCTGGCGAGCGAGCTCGGGGTTGGCGTGAATGTGACGACGCCACTCCGACAGCTCGTCGGTGTGGTCGAGGATCCATTTGTCGACGAGGGCGAACCGATCGTCGGTCGACGCGATCGTCATCTGCTCGCCCGCGCTTCCGCGCCGTCGAGCAGGCGATCGCGCACAGCCGGGTCCTGTGCCGCGCGCACTGCTGTTCGCGCAAGCAACCGCGCTCCGTCGAGCACCGCGGTATCCGCCGACTCGGTGATGCAGGCTGCCGCGAACTCCGGTTGATGCGTCACCGCACCTGCCGAATCCAAGCCTATGACCGGGTGGATCCCCGGCAGAACGTTCGTCACATTTCCCATGTCGGTGCTGCCCAGTGGGCGGAATCCTTCCAGTTCGGGTGCCAATGGTGAACGACCGATCGCTTCGGCCTCGCGCCGGAACTGCGCGACCAGCCACGGGTCGGGGGTCAGTTCCTCGTACGTCGGTGACACGGTGCGGATCTCGTGAGTACAGCCTGTGGCGACAGCCCCCGCTTCGAAGCAGCCGAACGCTTTGCGCGTCAGAGCCGCAAGCGATTCCGACGACGTCGCCCGCAGGTAGTACAGAAGCTCGGCATGGCCGGGAACGATGTTGGGCGCCAGCCCACCGTCGCCGACGATCCCGTGCAGTTGCTGTCCCGGCGACAGGTGTTGGCGCAGAAGACCGACGGCGACCTGCGCGACGGTGACGGCGTCACCGGCGTTGATTCCCCACTCCGGGGCAGCCGACGCGTGTGCCGCGCGCCCGGTGTACGTCACCGCGACGTCCGACAACGCCAACGATGTCGCCCCGACGATGTCGAACGGGCCGGGATGCACCATCAGCGCCGCACCGACACCGTCGAAGACCCCGCGTTCGAGCATCAGCACCTTGCCGCCGCCGCTCTCCTCGGCGGGAGTGCCGAGAAGACGCACGGTGATGCCGAGGCTGTCGGCGAGCGGGGCAAGAGCCACCGCTGCACCCGCAGCGGCTGCGGCGATGATGTTGTGTCCGCACGCATGGCCGATCTCCGGTAGTGCGTCGTACTCCGCGCAGATGCCGATGACCAAATCTCCGCTACCGAACGTCGCCGTGAATGCGGTGGGAAGATCGGCCACACCGCGTTCGATCTCGAAATCGTGGGCGGCGAGTAGATCGGTCAGTTTGGCGACACTTCGATGCTCCTCGAACGAGAGCTCGGGCTCGGAATGAATCGAGTGCGACAGCGCGAGCAGCTCTGGTGCGGCGCGGTGGACACCGCTGTCGGTCTCATCGATCACCGCACCAGTCTGTCACTACTGGTTTCCGAAGCTGAAGTTGCTCTCACCGGTCGGAATGTTCAACGCTGCGAGGACGTCGGCGTGGATCCCTGCCTTGATCCCCGCCAGGTTCTTCCCCCGCGTGCTCGTCGACGCGGCGGCCCGCTCGACAGCAGCGACCAGCACCTGATCCTCGTCGACGGCGGCGTCGGCGATCCCCGCCGCGACCGCGTCCGCACCTCCGTAGCGGCGTCCTGTCGTCATGGCCTCGACCGCGGTCTGCTTCGGCAACCGGCCGTTGACGAGGGCGGACATGCCCACCGTGAACGGCATGTTCAGGTTCACCTCCGGAAGGCAGTAGAACCCTCGGTCGGCCCGCACGATCCGAAAATCGTGCGCGGTGGCCAACATGGCACCTGCGCCGAACGCATGGCCCTGCACCGCGGCGATCGTCGTCATCGGAAAGGTCAACAGCCGTGTGTAGAGCGTGTGGACGCGGTCGAGGTAGGACGTGATCTTGTCGAGGTTGGCGAACAGCCAGTCGGTGTCGAGTCCGTTGGTGAAGAACTTGCCGGTCGCCGTCGTCACCAGCGCCGCCGGGCCTTCCACGGCCTCCACCTCGTCGAGCAGTGCGTGCACACGGTCGATCCAGTCGGGATGGAAGCGGTTCTCGTTGTTCTCGGGACCGTCCTGGTCGCCGAGGAAGAGAATGTGGACGTCACCGTTGCGCTCGAGATATGGCATGCGGCAATCCTACCCATCGGTAACATGCGATGGTCCAAGAACCACGGGACACCCATCTCCTAGGGTGGTCAACCGTGGGAACTTCTGACTCGAACTCCAGCACTGCAGACCCGACGGTCGACCCGGCCGGTGCCGCCGCCGGCGCTGCGCAGGCCATCGCCGACGCGACCGGTGTCGCCTCGCACTCGGTCGCGATCGTGCTCGGCTCCGGGTGGCAGGCCGCAGCCGACCGATTCGGCGCACCGACCGCCACGGTGTCGATGAGCGACCTCCCCGGGTTCGCCCCGCCGTCGGCGTCCGGGCACTCGGGCACCATCACATCCGTGAAGGTCGGAGACACCGACACCCTGCTGCTGCAGGGACGCACCCATGCGTACGAGGGCCACGAGCTCCGCCGGGTAGTCCACCCGATTCGCACGGCCATCGCGACGGGTGTCGGCACGGTGGTTCTCACCAACGCCGCGGGCGGAATCCGCGAGGGCATGGGCGTCGGACAGCCCGTGCTGATCTCCGATCACCTGAATCTGACGGCGCGATCCCCACTGATCGGGGCAGAGTTCGTCGACCTCGTCGATGCCTACTCGCCCGAGCTGCGTGCCCTGGCCCAGGGCATCGATCCGACCTTGGAGGAGGGTGTCTACGCGGGCCTGCCAGGGCCGCACTACGAGACTCCTGCCGAGATCAGGATGCTGCGAGCGCTCGGTGCGGACCTGGTCGGTATGTCGACGGTGCACGAGACCATCGCCGCACGTGCGCTGGGCGCCCGTGTCCTCGGCGTGTCCCTCGTGACCAACCTTGCAGCCGGAATGACCGGCGAGCACCTCGATCACAAGGAAGTACTGGAAGCCGGGAAGGCGTCGGCGGAGCGGATGGGCGAGCTGCTGCACCGCCTGGTCGGCGCACTGTGACCTCCGACCTTCAGGCGCAGGTCGCGGCGTGGATCGCCGCCGATCCCGACCCTGCCACCCGAGAAGAGCTGGCCGAGCTCCCGGAAAGCGAACTCGCGGAACGATTCTCGGCACCACTGAGTTTCGGCACTGCAGGACTGCGAGGCGCAGTGCGTGCAGGCCCCAACGGCATGAACGTCGCGGTCGTCACCCGCACGTCCGCCGGAATCGCAGCGTGGCTGCACAAGCAGAAGCTCGACGGAAGCACGGTCGTCGTCGGCCGCGATGCGCGACACGGTTCCGATGCCTTCGCAACGGCAGCCGCCGAGGTTTTCGCAGCACAGGGCTTCGACGTCGTCCTGCTCCCCCGACCACTGCCGACACCCGTCCTCGCGTTCGCCGTGCGAGCCCTGAACGCCGAGTTGGGCGTCCAGATCACGGCGTCGCACAATCCCGCCGCGGACAACGGATACAAGGTGTACCTCGGTGGAGGCGCGCAGTTGGTTCCGCCCGCAGACAAAGAGATCGAGGCGGAGATCGCCGCAGTCGGTCCCGCCGCCGACGTCCCACGAACCATCGTCTTCTCCGGTGGCTCCGACGTCACCGCACGCTACCTCGACACGATTGCGCCCCTGGCACGTTCGACCGAACGCGGCATCCGCATCGCACTGACGCCGATGCACGGCGTCGGCGGCGAGGTCGCGGTCGCAGCGTTACGCAGCGCCGGATTCCGCGACATCTCATTCGTGACAAGCCAATTCGACCCAGACCCCGAGTTTCCGACGGTGGACTTCCCCAACCCGGAGGAGCCTGGCGCCGCCGACGCCGTGCTCGCGCTGGCCCACGAGATCGAGGCAGATCTGGCGATCGCGTTGGATCCGGACGCGGATCGCTGCGCGATCGGGGTCCCGGGCCTCGACGGGTGGCGCATGCTCAGCGGTGACGAGACCGGTGCACTGCTCGCGGAGCACATCCTGAGCAACGCACCTCCGAACTCGTTGGTGGCCAACACCATCGTCTCCTCGCAGTTGCTGTCGAAACTTGCACCGGCCCGGGGTGCGCGCTACGCACGAACCCTCACCGGATTCAAGTGGCTCGTCCGTGCGGGTGACGGCCTGGTGTACGCCTACGAGGAAGCGATCGGGCACTGCGTCGACCCACGGTCGGTCAACGACAAGGACGGAATCTCCGCTGCCGTGATGCTGGCAGATCTCGTTGCGACGCTGAAGCAGAACGGACGCACGCTCCTGGACGCTCTCGACGATCTCGCCGTCGAGTTCGGAGTGCACGCGGGCGCACAGGTGTCCAAGCGAGTCGAGGACACCGATCGGATCACCCGGATGATGGCGGATCTGAGGCACGCTCCACCGACCGACTTGGGCCCTCGCCCACTCACCGTCACGGATTATCTGCAGAATGCAGGCGCGCTGCGCACCGACGCGGTGGAGCTCGCCGGACAAGGCGTACGCATCATCGTCAGGCCGTCCGGGACGGAGCCCAAGGTGAAGGCGTACCTCGAGGTCGTCGAACCCGTGGACTCCCGCGAGGGACTGGCGGATGCACGAGTCCGGGCGCAGGCGACGCTCGACGAACTGAGGGCCTTCGCGCAGGACCTGTGACCTAGAACAGTGCGGTCTGGACGGCGGGAAGGTCGGACGTGTAGTCCCCGAACCTGATTCGGCGCCCTTTCAGCGCGTGCAGATCCACCACGTACGACGTCTCGTCGGCGGCGTCTCGTCCCGTGGTCGACGTGGTGATGTCCACGATGGCCGTTTGACCGATGCAGGCATTCACGGTGAATCCGTGCGGGCCGCTCGTGAGGTCGCCGGGGTAGGCGAGCCGGTTGCCGGAGGCAAGGTCGCGGAACCCTGCCACCTCCCAGGATTCGGTGACGACGCGATACCCGGGGTCGTCGGACACCGGAGCGAGGTCCTCGCGCACCGTCGTCGCCAGTGACGCCGTCGCAGCACCCAACCGTGCAGTGTCGACGGGGAGGGCCAGGGCCGCGGCCTTCGCCGACGACCGGACGGCTTGGCGTACCTGGAGTCGCTCGGTGACGCGATCTTCGAGCACCCGTACGATCTTGCCGTCGTCGGCCCGCGCCACGTACTCGGCGCAGACCGCTCCCTGCTCGGCGAGCCTGCCCCATTTCCTGGTATCCGCTGCGGTACCGACCTTGTGCACTCCGCCCGCGAACGTCGCGATGTACAACCAATGCGGTTGCATCACATGAGGTTCGAGATCCTTCGACACGAATCCTCCGCGGTGGACGGTGTGCACGAACCGGAACGGATCCTTCGACTCGCACTCCTCGCACTGACTACCGCTGTCCACGGGACGTTGATCGGGGCACGGTACATATCCGGGCGCCGCCCCGAACGCCACACGCCCGGTGCACCAGCGCTGGGCACCGAGCGCGTGGAACCCGAGATGCCCGCCGCGCAGATCGACCGTTCTCACCTCACGCGACTCGACGTCCAGCACACGCAACCGAGGGTCACCCTCCTGCGCGGGCCAGGTGACCCCGAGGACCAGCGAGACGCTCAGCGTGGACCGAACTGACGGTCACCGGCGTCGCCGAGCCCGGGAACGATGAAGGCATCCTCGTTCAGACCGTCGTCGATGCTCGCGGCGACCAGTCGTACCGGCAGTCCCGACGCCTCCAACGCCGCCACGCCCTCCGGTGCGGCAACGACGCAGATGCACGTCACATCCGCTGCACCCCGCTCGACGAGCAATTCGATCGTGTGAACCATGGACCCGCCGGTCGCCAGCATGGGATCGAGCACGTACACGGGCGTCGTCGACAGGTCGTCGGGCAGCGATTCCATGTACGGCACCGGCTGGTGCGTCTGCTCGTCACGCGCCATCCCGACGAAGCCGACACGCGACTGCGGGATGAGACCGCTCGCTTTCTCGACCATCCCCAGTCCTGCGCGGAGGACGGGAACCAGCAGTGGCGGCTTGCTCAGCCGCGTGCCACTGGTGACGGCGACCGGAGTCTTGACGTCGAACGTCTCGATCGCCGCGTCGCGGGTGGCTTCGTAGACCAACATGTGGGTGAGTTGGCGAAGGGCGGAGCGGAAGGTTGCGTTGTCGCTGCGCTCGTCGCGCATCCTCGTGAGCAGTGCTGCGGCCAGTGGATGTTCGACCACGTGAGTTTCCATGGATCCAAGGATAATTGTGGGAACCGATCGGCCCTCGGTTGCGTCGAAGATAAATGTAGGGATTTCCCTGCGCGGATCGAGCGGCTCGAGCAACCTGGGGGAACCGGTGACGGAGATTTCGGCAGTGGCAGCGGGGATACACGCGTTCTCGTCGACGGCGGGGTCCATGGCGGCCGAGGTCGCCGTCGCGGCCGCCGCCACGGCCGCGACGGGCCCGGCCGTGCTCGCGCCGGTGTTCGGCGCAATCGGGACGGAATTCCTCGCCGCGTTCACCGCGGTGCACACTGCCCACACCGCTGCGGTGTCCCGGCTGGCCGGCACCGTCGCGAGCATCGGGGTTGCTGCGTCCGCGTCGGCCGCCGGGTACGACACCACCGATGCGTCGACGGCTGCGAGCCTGGCGTGATCGATGTGCTGGCGAAACCGATCACGGATCTGCTGGGCGGATTCGGGTCGGGAATCATTCCCGCAGGTGGTCCGGCGGATGTACTGAGATCGTCGTCTCGGGCACTCGACTCCGTGCAGAGCATCGGGCGATCCGCCATCGGAGAACTGGCTGCCACGTGGAGTGGTCCGGCCGCGACGGCGGCGCTGGACCTCGCCGGACAGGCGCAGACGAGCGCGATCGGGTTGTCCGAGCACGGTGACGAGATCGCGGCCGTCGTGGACCGCGCATGCGACAAGGTACAAGCCGGCTTGGCCGAGCTCCACGGCATCCTGCAGTCCTTCGTCGCGGTGGCCACCACTGCCGCACCCGTGCTGTTCACTCCGGCCGGGTCGACAATGCTGATCGGTGCGGCAATCGATCATCTGCAGCGGGCGCTTGCCGTCGTCGCACGTGTGCGAGCCGAGCTCGCCGGCCACGCAGCGGAGATCGGCGCGTACGCGGCGCCACCGCCGGTTCCCGAGCCCGCCGGGGCTGCTCCCACCGCCGCCTCCCCTGCCCCGGACCCGGTCAGGACCGTGACGGCCGCGGCGCCTGGATCCGATCCGGGAAGCCAGTTCGGTCGGAACTTCCTTCGCACGGTGTCCGCGTCGGCACCCTCGATGCCCGACGCACCGTCCTCGCTCCTCTCACCGTCCTCGAGTCCGGCCGCATCGCCTCCCCCGCCGGGCATGTCGATGTACACCGGAACTCCGGACCGCACGACAGCCGACACCGGCGCGCCCGGCCGCGGCGTTCAGGTCGCTCTGCCCGACGGCAGCGTCGCGACTGCTCCCAACGAGCAAGCCGCGGGTGCAGTCAGAAGCGCTCTGACTCAGCAGGGCACTCCGTACGTCTGGGGAGGCACGTCCCCCGGGCAGGGCCTCGACTGCAGCGGGCTCACCCAGTGGGCATACGGCGAGCAGGGAGTCGAGATTCCGCGGCTGGCTCAGGAACAGAACGTCGGCACCCAGGTCGGGCAGGACGAGCTGATGCCGGGCGATCTGGCTGTGTGGGACGGCCATGTCGCGATGGTCATCGGGAACGGCCAACTCGTGGAAGCAGGTGACCCGGTACAGGTCGGCGAGATCAGGACGACCAACTCCGGCATGGGCTTCAAGGGCTTCTACAGGCCCACCGAATGACGGACGAGACGACGAGCGAGCCGATGATCGCGCAGGCGGCTACTCGAGACGACTCGGTACGGGTACGTGCATCCGAGTCCGGCTTGCCTGTGTCCATTCACATCGATTCGGCCGAACTCCGCTACGGGGGTGCAGAATTGGCTGCCACGGTGCTCGATCTCTGCAGGCGCGCAACCGAACGAGCGCGTGCCGAACGGAGAACACTTCTCGAACAATCGGGGATGAGCAGGGACGTCCTGGACATGCTCGGCCTGCCGTCCGCATCCGACGTCGCGGACGCGGAGAACGAACTGATGGACACCGAGCAGCCACCGTCGTCGTGGATGACACCACTGTGACCGATCCGATCGTCATGCTCGTGGCACACGCGGACCGTGCTCTGGACACCATGCACGACGCGTCGGAGGCACTGGCATCGCTGCAGGTCACACGTCGCACCGAGGACGGGCACGTGTCGGTCACCGTCGACGGCAGCGGTGCGTTGACCGCGCTGGAGCTGGCACCCGACCTCACGGGAACGTCGGCCCGGGACCTCGGACGAGCAATCGTCGAACTGTCCTCCGACGCGGCGCGGGAAGCTCTCGAACGTCGCGCGGCGATCTTGGACAGGATGCAAAGTTCCCTCTCAGAGACCTGAGATAGGCTTCCGGCCATGGCTGGCGACATCATCCCGATCGAACTTGGTCTCACCCGCGGCGACTTCGTCACCCTGTGGGCTCCGGAGTGGCGAGAGGGCGACGACGAGTGGGAGGCGTTCCTCGGGCACGAGGAAGACCTCTACGGCTTCGAAGCCGTGGCTCACCTCGCCGCATTCATCCGGAACGACAACGACAACGACCTCGTCGACCATCCGTCGTGGACGGTCGTGTCCTCGCTTGCGGCGAACGAGCTCGAGCCCGACGATCTCCACCGGTTCGATCTGGTCGGTGTGCCGGAGCTCGTCGCCGAGGAACCCGACTCCGACGTCCTGGCCGAGCTCACTGCCATCTTCGAGATGGTTCAGACCATCGGCGATGTCTGTGAGATCAACTCTGTCGCTTCGTTCTTCGCCGGCAACCCCCACCTGGGTTCGGTGGGTCTCGGCGTCGACGCCTACGTCGGCAAGGACGGCCAGAAGCTGTGGGACCGCATCGGTGCGTCCATCGCCAAGAGCTGGGACGACATCATCGACGCCATCGACTCGGTGGTCACCACACCCGACGTCGACGCCAAGGCCGTGGACGTCGCGGAGGCGGAACTACTGGCTGCCGCGGAGAACATCGTCGACGCCGACGATCTCAGCGAGGACGACCCCGACGAGGACACCGAGGACGGCGAGAGCGACACCGAGGAGGATCCGGATCCCATTGCCGTGCACGCCGCCGAGGACGATTTCTGGGCGGGTGTCGGTATCGACCCGGTACGCATCATCACGTCCGAGGACACCTACTACACCCTGCGGTGCTACATCGACGACGAGCCGATCTTTCTCGGGCGCACCGGGTCCATCACCGTGTTCGGGTCCGAGCGTTCGCTGGCCCGCTACCTCGCCGACGATCACGATCACGATCTCGCCAAGGTCAGCACGTTCGCCGACGTTCAGACGGCCGCGATCGACGGCTCACTGCAGATCGAGGTGACCGACGACAACGTCTACGTCCTCCCCGGCCTGGCCGACGACCTCGCCGAGGGTCCGGATTCGGTGGATACCGACCAGCTGGATCTGGCCGTCGAATTGTTCACCGATGCAGCGGACTTCGCCGACGACGATTCGGTGGAGGAGGCGCTCGCCAGTTCCACGCCTCTGGGGTGGTACGTGTCGTACACCCTCGAGCCGGATCCGAACAGGCTGGCGCCGAGTCCGCCGTTCGCCGTCGAAGCCGAGGCGTGGCGGGCGCTCGAACGCGAATTCGAGGCCCGCCTACGCAAGGAGTGACCTGTGGCCGGTTCAGCCGACGAGTACCGCATAACCCGGTTTGACGACGTCGTCGATCAGCTCGAGTCGTTCGTCGAACGGGATGAACGCCGACTTCATGGCATTGATGGTGAACCGCTCGAGGTCCGTCCAGCCGTATCCGAATGTGCTCACCAGCTTGTGCATCTCGCGTGACATGGTGGTGTCGCTCATGAGCCGGTTGTCGGTGTTGACGGTGACGCGGAAACGCAGCCGGGCCAACAGATCGAACGGATGCTTCTCGAGGCTGTCGACTGCACCTGTCTGAACGTTGGAGCTGGGGCACAGTTCCAGGGGCATCCGCTTGTCCCGCACGTATGCGGCGAGCAGGCCGAGGTTCGGGACACCGTCGGAGGAGACGTCGATGTCGTCGATGATTCGCACTCCGTGCCCGAGTCGGTCCGTCCCGCAGAACGCGACGGCCTCCTGGATCGACGGCAGCCCGAAGGCCTCACCGGCGTGGATGGTGAAGTGCGCGTTGGCTGCTCGCATGTACTCGAATGCGTCGAGGTGACGACTCGGAGGGAAGCCTGCTTCCGCACCGGCGATGTCGAACCCGACGACACCGCGATCACGGAAGCGCACCGCCAGCTCGGCGATCTCCCGAGACCGCGCCGCGTGGCGCATGGCCGTCAGCAGACAACCGACCCGAATCCTCTTGCCGTTCACCCGTGCCGCCGACTCGCCGGCCCGGAATCCTTCGAGAACGTGCTCGACGACCTGGTCGAGCGAGAGCCCTCGATCCAGATGTTGCTCGGGCGCGAAGCGGACCTCTGCGTAGATGACCCCGTCGTCGGCGAGATCCTCGGCGCACTCACGCGCAACCCTCGACAACCCCTCCGGTATCTGCATCACCGCAACGGTGTGCGCGAAGGTTTCGAGGTACCGCTCGAGCGAACCACTGTCGGCGGCAGTGCGAAACCACTCCCCGAGAGCCTGTCCGTCCGTCGCGGGCAAGCCGTCGTATCCGCATTCCTCGGCGAGCTCCAGGACGGTCTGCGGCCGCAGACCGCCGTCGAGATGGTCGTGCAGCAGTGCTTTCGGAGCGGTCTTGATGGTGGGGAGGTCGAGCGGCGACGACCCGCCGGTGGACTCTGTCGATCTGGTCGCGGTACTCATGGTCCGACGGTAGCGCGATCGTCGAACGTTCGCGTGTCATCGGCCCCGCGCCGCACCCACGGCTGCGCGCTACCCGCCCACTCGTTCCAGGACGATAGGCGACGCCTCGAACGTGTCTCCGAAAGACCAGGCGTCGGCCATCGCCGCCGTCGCGTACTCGAACTTCTCGGGGGTGTCGGTGTAGAGGGTGGCGATCTTCTGCCCGGCGGTGACGCGGTCCCCAGGCTTCGCGTGCAGACGTACCCCGGCGCCCGCCTGCACCGGCTCGCCCTGCCGCTCCCGCCCCGCGCCGAGCCTCCAGGCGGCGACGCCCACACCCATCGCATCGAGGCCCGTGATCACACCGTCGGACTCGGCGGTGATGTCGTGCGACTCCGCCGCGACCGGAAGCGGAGCCGACGGATCTCCGCCCTGCGCGGAGATCATCGCCTTCCACCGGTCCATGGCAGTACCGTCGGCCAGCTTGTCCGCGGGGTCGACACCTTCGATTCCGGCTGCGGACAGCATCGTTCGGGCAAGCGTGACCGTCAGTTCGACGATGTCCGCGGGCCCTCCGCCGGCGAGAACTTCCAGCGATTCCTCGACTTCGAGCGCGTTGCCTGCGGTCAGTCCGAGCGGTGAATCCATCGCTGTCAGAAGAGCGATGGTGCGCACACCTGCGTCGCTTCCGAGATCGACCATGGCTTCCGCCAATGTCCGAGCGTCGGCGAGGTTCTTCATGAACGCGCCCGCGCCCACCTTGACGTCCAGGACGAGTGCGCCGGTTCCTTCGGCGATCTTCTTGCTCATGATGGAACTGGCGATCAACGGGATCGACTCGACGGTTCCGGTGACGTCACGCAGGGCGTAGAGCCTCTTGTCGGCGGGCGCGAGGTCCGCGTTGGCGGCGCAGACGACGGCACCGACCGCGGGATCGGCGAGGATCCGGTGGATGTCGTCGCCGGTCAGGTCCGCGCGCCACCCAGAAATGGACTCCAACTTGTCGAGCGTGCCCCCGGTGTGGCCCAGCCCCCGACCGGACAGCTGGGGAACCGCAGCGCCGCAGGCGGCCACCAGCGGGGCGAGGGGCAACGTGATCTTGTCACCCACTCCCCCCGTCGAGTGCTTGTCGACGGTGGGCCGGGGCAGACCGCTGAAGTCCATCGTCGATCCAGACGCGATCATCGCCGACGTCCATCGGCTCAGTTCGGAGCGCGTCATGCCTCGCCAGAAGATGGCCATCGCGAGGGCGGCCATCTGCTCGTCGGCGACGACGCCCCGAGTGAAGGCGTCGATCACCCAATCGATCTGGTCGGCGGTGAGCTCGTGGCCGTCGCGTTTGGCGGAGATGACGGAAGTTGCGTCAGACATGGTTCCCTACTCTGCCCGAATCGAGGTCGTCCGGACCGAAGGCAGACGGCAGCAGGTCCCCCAGCGGGGTCGGTCCGGATGCGGTGTCGACGAGCAATCCGGCCCCGCCGAACTCGAACAACAACTGCCTGCATCGGCCGCAGGGCATCAACTTCTGCCCGCGGCTGTCGCAACATGCGAAGGCGACCAAACGTCCGCCTCCGGTCGAATGAAGGTTGGACACGAGCCCACACTCTGCGCAGAGCCCCAAACCATATGAGACATTTTCCACATTGCATCCGGTGACAATTCGCCCATCGTCCACTAAAGCCGCGGCACCGACCGGATAGTCGGAGTACGGCGCATAGGCTTGCCTCATAACCTCATGAGCTTTGTCTCGCAACGTTTTCCAGTCGATTTCAGGCATGTTCACAATCAAATCACGGGCGAGTCCGCCGTGCACCACAGACGACTGAACCGATCCCGAAGAATTGGGAAGGCAAACCTAACAACGAAATGCAGGTCAGTACGAATCTCGAGTCGAATTAGTTCCAAGTTTCCAATGGGTTTAGAGTTCGAAGACGGCGGCATTCGATAACCGTTCGGAGCCGGAGTAAGACAAATCGAGCCAGGCATTCAAGCCCCGGCTACCAGGCTCGACGCGTCCACCAATGACGTTGGAGGCTTTGCACTCGATGAGTAGCACGACGGAAGTCGCTCCGGCCAAGGAGCGTAAGCGGTCTCTGTACCGCGGTGATCCCGGAATGTGGTCCTGGGTTCTGCACCGGATCACCGGTGTGTTGGTGTTCTTCTTCCTGTTCGTCCACGTTCTGGACACCGCAATGGTCCGGGTCAACCCCGAGACGTACGACGCGATCATCGACACCTACAAGACGCCGCTCGTCGGCCTCATGGAGATCGGTCTCGTCGCTGCAGTGCTGTACCACGCACTCAACGGCATCCGCGTCATGCTGGTCGACTTCTGGTCCAAGGGACCGAAGTACCAGAAGCTGATGCTGTGGGTCATCGCCGCGGTGTGGATCGTGGTCATGATTCCGGGAGCGGGCCGAATCTTCTACAACATGTTCACAGCGAGCGGGCACTGATGGCAACGACACACGGATCCGAGGCCAAGTCCCTCGGCAAGACCTACGACCGACCGGCAAGCCTGGACAACCCGCGCTCGCCGCGCCGGAAGTCCCGCGGCAACTTCGAGCTGTACGCATGGCTGTTCATGCGCTTCTCCGGACTCGCGCTCGTCGTCCTCGTTCTGGGCCACATGTTCATCATGTTGATGCTCGACGAGGGAGTGCACCGCATCAACTTCGCGTTCGTCGCCGGACGCTGGTCGAGCCCCTTCTGGCAGTTCTGGGACCTGACGATGCTGTGGCTGGCTCAGCTGCACGGAGGCAACGGCCTGCGCACCATCATCGCTGACTACTCGCGCAAGGACTCGACCCGATTCTGGCTGACGACGCTGCTCGTACTGTCGATGATCCTGATCATGGGCTTGGGCACCTACGTCATCTTCACCTTTGATCCGAACATTTCGGCGAGCTAAGGGAACTGAAGCATTCATGCAGGAACATCGTTATGACGTGCTCATCGTCGGCGCCGGCGGCGCAGGCATGCGAGCAGCCATCGAAGCCGGCCCCCGGGCCCGCACGGCGGTACTGACCAAGCTCTACCCGACGCGCTCGCACACCGGTGCCGCGCAGGGTGGCATGTGTGCCGCACTCGCCAACGTCGAGGAAGACAACTGGGAGTGGCACACCTTCGACACCGTCAAGGGTGGCGACTACCTCGCCGACCAGGACGCCGTCGAGATCATGGCCAAGGAAGCGATCGACGCCGTTCTGGACCTCGAGAAGATGGGTCTGCCGTTCAACCGGACACCCGAGGGCAAGATCGACCAGCGTCGTTTCGGTGGCCACACCCGTGACCACGGCAAGGCCCCCGTTCGACGTGCGTGTTACGCCGCCGACCGCACCGGCCACATGATCCTCCAGACGCTCTACCAGAACTGCGTCAAGCACGACGTGGAGTTCTACAACGAGTTCTATGCGCTCGATCTCTGCTTGACCGAGACGGACAACGGTCCGGTTGCGACCGGCATCATCGCCTACGAGTTGGCGACGGGCGAACTGCACATCTTCCACGCCAAGTCGATCGTCTTCGCGACGGGCGGCTCGGGCCGGATGTACAAGACCACCTCCAATGCCCACACGCTCACCGGCGACGGTATGGGCATCGTCTTCCGCAAGGGACTTCCCTTGGAGGACATGGAGTTCCACCAGTTCCACCCGACAGGTCTCGCAGGTCTCGGCATCCTCATCTCCGAGGCCGTGCGAGGCGAGGGCGGCATCCTCCGCAACGAGTCCGGCGAGCGCTTCATGGAGCGCTACGCCCCCACCATCAAGGACCTCGCACCTCGCGACATCGTCGCGCGCTCGATGGTCCTCGAGGTACTCGAAGGACGCGGTGGCGGTCCCAACAAGGACTACGTCTACATCGACGTCACGCACATCCCCGAGGAAGTTCTCGACGAGAAACTCCCGGACATCATGGAGTTCTCGCGCACCTACCTCGGCGTGGACCCCGTGAAGGAGCCCGTGCCCGTCTACCCGACGTGCCACTACGTCATGGGCGGTATCCCCACCAAGATCAACGGTGAGGTGCTGCGCAACAACGACGACATCGTCCCCGGCCTCTATGCGGCAGGTGAGTGCGCATGCGTGTCGGTGCACGGCGCAAACCGTCTCGGCACGAACTCGCTGCTCGACATCAACGTCTTCGGACGTCGCTCGGGCATCGCAGCGGCCAAGTACGCCAACTCCGTGGACTTCACCCCGCTTCCGGAGGAGCCGGCGAAGATGGTCGAGGAGTGGCTCGAGCTCGTTCTGTCCGACCACGGCCACGAGCGCGTCGCGGACATCCGCACCGAGCTGCAGCAGTCCATGGACAACAACGCCTCGGTGTTCCGTACCGAGGAGCGTCTCGAGACCGCGCTGAAGGACGTCCGCGCCCTCAAGGAGCGGTACAACCACATCACCGTGCAGGACAAGGGAACTCGCTACAACAGCGATCTCCTCGAGGCCGTCGAACTCGGCTTCCTGCTCGAGATGGCAGAGGTCACGGTCGTCGGAGCACTCAACCGGAAGGAATCGCGCGGCGGACACGCACGCGAGGACTACCCCAACCGCAACGACGACGAGTACATGAAGCACACCATGGCCTACAAAGAAGGCACTGGCCTGCTCACCGACATCCGTCTGGACTACAAGCCGGTAATCCAGACCCGTTACGAGCCGATGGAGCGGAAGTACTGATATGAGCGCCCCCACTCTCGACAAGCCAGATCAGGTCGCCGAGCCGCCCGTGCCCAACGGTGCAGTGATGGTCACCCTGAAGATCGCCCGCTTCAACCCGGAGAACGGCGAAGGACAGCACTGGGACAGCTTCCAGGTGCCGACGCTGCCGACGGACCGCCTGCTCAACCTGCTGCTGTACGTGAAGGGCTACCTCGACGGCACCCTGACGTTCCGTCGCTCCTGTGCGCACGGTGTCTGCGGCTCCGACGCCATGCGCATCAACGGCGTCAACCGTCTCGCCTGCAAGGTGCTGATGCGTGACATGCTGCCGAAGGACTCGTCCAAGTCGTTGACCATCACGATCGAGCCCATCAGGGGTCTGCCGGTCGAGAAGGACCTCATCGTCGACATGGAGCCCTTCTTCGATGCCTTCCGCGCCGTCAAGCCGTTCCTCATGGCCAGCGGCAACGAGCCGACGCGTGAGCGCATCCAGAGCCAGGCCGACCGCGCCCGGTTCGACGACACGACCAAGTGCATCCTCTGTGCATGCTGCACCACGTCGTGCCCCGTCTTCTGGAGCGACGGCAGCTACTTCGGTCCGGCCGCCATCGTCAACGCACACCGGTTCATCTTCGACAGCCGCGACGAAGGCGCCTCCGAGCGTCTGGACATCCTCAACGACGTCGAAGGCGTGTGGCGCTGCCGCACCACCTTCAACTGCACCGACGCATGCCCTCGTGGCATCCAGGTCACCAAGGCGATCCAGGAAGTCAAGCGCGCACTGTTGTTCGCTCGCTAGACCGCTGTCGCCACGGCGTCGCGGGTAGCCGCACCGCTGATCGCGTGAAAGGGCCGTGCATACGATCTGATCGTATGCACGGCCCTTTCGCGTATGTGATGGGTCGGACAGGCCCCGCTGCGTCGAGGGGGAATCAGTCGTCGTGCCGGTCGTCCCAGTCATCGTCGTGCCGGTCGTCCCAGTCATCGTCGTGCCGGTCGTCCCAGTCATCATCGTGCCGGTCGTCCCAGTCGTCGTCGTGCCAGTCGTCGTCGAACGGCTGCGGTGGTACCCCTGGATCGGTTGGGTTCGGCGATGCCGGCGCGGAGTCGGGTGCGGTCGGAGTCGATGTCGGTAGCTGTGCGGGCGCTGGGCTGTCGTCGGCGAGTGCGACGGCGCCGATTCCGCCGAGTGCGAGAAGTGTCGCCGCGGATCCGGCGACGGCGAGCGTGACTACTTTCCTCATGGTGTGTTCCCTTCGATGTCCGACTTTCGGTGACATGGCAAGCATGTCCGTCGAACGTGAGAGGAAGAGGAAGCCGAGATGAGGAAATTCTCATCGTCCACCAGGGTGGATCAGGCCGAGGTCTTGGGCTTCGTCACCGCGGCACCGGCGTCGAACGGGAGGAGTAGGCCGCCGACCACCACGACGGTCATGAGGACCCCCAGTGAGGCGAAGGACAGTGCGAACGCCTGCCCCGACTGCCACCCCAACCCGCCGACGACGCCGGTGGACACGGTCAGGGCGATTGCTCCCAGCGCGACGCCCAATCCGGAGAACAGCTCTTGAGCCGACGCGTGGAACGTGTTGGCGTGGGTGAGTCGGTCGCTGTCGATGTCCGCGAAGGCCAGGGTGTTGTACGCGGTGAATCCGACGGACCGCAACGCCCCACTGATCACCAGGACGGCAGCGATGATCACCGGCGAAGTGTCCACGTCGACGAGTGCTATCGCTCCGAAGCACAGCACCGACAACGCTCCGTCGGCGATGATGACGGTCCTGATTCCGAATCGTCGCATGAGCGGCGTCGTCGTCGGCTTGACGAGGATGTTGCCCGCGAACAGAGCGATGACCATCAGTCCGGAGACGAACGGCGACCAGCCGAAGCGAAGCTGGAACATCAACGGCAGCAGGAACGGGACAGCCGTGATCAGCATGCGGTAGAACGATCCGTAGGTCGCGGTGTTGCGGAACGATTCGATCTTCAGCACCGTCAGGTCCAGCAGCGGATGCTCGGTCCGGGTCAGGTGAACAGCGGCGACAGCCAGGACCAGCGCCGCGAAGACCACGCCGGTTCCCACCGTGAGCCAGTTCGTTCCCTCGGTGCGAACACCGTCTAGGGACACGATCAACACCGCGACACCGACGGCAGTAGCCACCAACCCGCGCCAGTCGAGTGGCCGACGCGCCCGGCTGCCGTCGACGCCGCGCACGAGCCGCAGTCCCACCACGAATCCGATGATGCCGAGCGGCACGTTGATCAGGAAGATCCACCGCCAGGACGCATAGGTGACGATTGCGCCGCCGACCGCGGGGGCGATGACCGGCGCGGTCAGTGCAGGCCAGGTGAGGTACGCGATCGCTCGCACGAGTTCGGTTTTCGTCGTGGCGCGCAGCACTGCCAGCCTGCCGACCGGCACCATCATGGCGCCGCCGACGCCTTGCAGTACCCGCATCACGACCAGAGCCGGAAGGGTCGGGCTCAGCGCACACCCGATCGACGCCGCGGTGAACACCACGATCGCAGCCAGGAACACACGTCGAACACCGAAGCGGTCGGCCATCCACCCGCTCGCCGGGATCAGAACGGCGAGCGTGAGGATGTACGACGAGATGGCGATACCGATGTCGACCGGATCCACTCCGAACGATTCGGCCATCGCGGGCACAGCGGTCGCGATGACCGTCGCGTCGAGAATTTCCATGAACAACGCGCCGGCGACGAGCAGCGCCAGCCCGCGAGGAAATACCGACGCGCCTGCGCCGGTCAGAACTCCTCGTGGGTGTCGGGATCCTGGCCCCAGATACGCCCACGCTCCAGTGACGAGATCGCCGCCACCTCGTCGTCGGTCAGGGTGAAACCGAAGATGTCGAGGTTCTGGCGCTGACGGTCAGGGTTGGACGACTTCGGTAGCGACACCGAACCGAGCTGATTGTGCCACCGCAGGACCACCTGGCCCGGCGAAACGTCGTGTGCGGCGGCTGCATCCGCAACCGGGTCGGCCTTCAACAGCTCCGAGCCTCGACCGAGTGGACTCCAGCTCTCGGTGACGATTCCGTGCTCGGCGTGGTACGCGCGCAACCGTGCTTGGGGGAAGTACGGATGGAGCTCGATCTGGTTGACCACCGGAGCAACTCCGGTCTCCTGCACCAGCCGGTCGAGATGCGCTTCGGTGAAGTTGGAAACACCGATCGACGTCGCGACACCGTCACGCTGGAGGTCGATCATCGCGCGCCACGTGTCCACGTACTTGTCCACCTTCGGCAGGGGCCAGTGGATGAGCAGCAGGTCGATTCGTTCCAGGCCCAGGTTCTCCAGCGAGAGCCGGACGGATTCCTTGGCCTCGTCGTAGCCGTGGTAGTGACCGGGAATCTTCGTCGTCACGAGAATCTCGTCACGAGGAACGCCGGACTCCCGGACAGCCTGTCCGACGCCTTCCTCGCTGCCGTACCGCAGCGCGGTGTCGATCAGACGGTAACCGGATTCGAGCGCCGACGTGACCGTCGCCGCCATGTCTTCCCCGTCGGCGACAACCGTCCCCAGACCCACTGCGGGGAGGACGGTTCCGTCGGCGAGCGGGAATGTCGATGTCATGGAACCTCTTTCGATCAGTATTCGACGGTGACCGTTCGGCCGCCCTCGTTCATCGATACCACGAGTGCGTCGGCGACGAGACCGGCGCGCAGGCCCGCGTCGGCGTCGGCGAGGGTGGAGGCGCGGCCTTCCTCGATCGAATCGACCCATTCCTGGAGTTCGAGTCGGTAGGCCTCGGCGTAGCGGGGAACCCAGTCGAGGGGGTATTCGATGGAGCGCTTGAGTTCGCTGTCGACGATGACGTGTGCCGGGATGGCGAACTGCGCGATCCCTTCTTCCCCGACGATCTCGCATCGCGTGTCGTAACCGTACCGTGCGTTCACGAACAGTTCGACGGTCATGAGAACGTCGGATTCGGTGCGCAGCAGCATGATCTGGGGGTCCTGACGAACTCCCGAGTACTTGCTGGTGCGTCCCGCATGCCAGCTGACCTCGGTGATGGGTGAGCCGAGCAGCCACGGCATGATGTCGAGCTCGTGGATCGCGGAGTTGGTGATGGTCGCGGCGGAGTCGCCGGGACCGGCCACCACGTTGCGGCTGATGCAGTGCGCAACGAGGGTGTCGCCGATCCGCTCGGGTGCCGCTGCGCGCTTGAGTTCGTTGTACGCGGGGTCGAATCGGCGCATGAACCCGACGGTGATGAGGTTGCGGTCGCCCTGTGCGGCGATGATCTCGCGGCACAGGTCGGCCGTCGGCGCGAGGGGCTTCTCGCACAGGACCGGCTTGCCCGCTGCGAGCGCGGCGTGCACGAGCTCGGCGTGGGTGGAGTCGTGCGACGCCACGACGATCGCGTCGACCGAGTCGCTGGCGATGAGCTCGAAGCCGTCGGCCGCCACGTCTGCGGCCTTCAGCTCTGCGGCGACGGTCTTGGCCCGGTCGGTGTCGAAATCGGCGACTGCCGACACCTCCGCACCCGAGATCGATCCGTTGATCTTGCGAGCGTGATCGGCACCCATGACGCCGACTCCGATGATTCCAACGCGTACAGTCATGTGCTGAGTATTACATCCTGATGTCCTAACAAACTACCCTTCGACAGAACAGGTTTGCCGATGACTTCGCTACCCGTCTCCACCGTGCCGAATCCGAACGAGGCACCGGTACTGCGTTGGGGCATTCTCGGTCCGGGCTGGATCGCGGACCGCTTCGCCGAATCGCTGGCGAAGAACTCGACTCAGCAGGTCGTGGCCGTGGCCTCCCGAAGCGAAGATCGAGCAGCGGAATTCGCCGGGCGCCACTCCCTGCCGAAGTCCTACGGAAGCTACGACGCTCTGCTCGCCGATCCGGACATCGACGTCGTCTACATCGCGACGCCGCACACCGAACACCACACGAACGCGCTGGCGTCGATAGCCGCAGGCAAGCACGTGCTCGTCGAGAAGCCACTTGCCGTCGATGCAACTCGCGCCGCCGAGATCGGTGCAGCCGCCGCCGAAGCAGGCGTGTTCGTAGGCGAAGCCATGTGGACGAAGTTCCTGCCGAAGTTCGACGTACTCCGGCAGATCGTCGACAGCGGCGTGCTCGGCCCGATCCGGACGGTCCTGGTGGACCACGGCGAGTACTTCACCACCGACCACCGCATCTACGACCCGGCACTGGCAGGCGGCCCGTTGCTGGACCTCGGCACCTACGACGCATCGTTCATCCACACGATCCTGGGTGCGCCCGAGTCCATCACCGCCGTCGGCCAGCCCGCGAACGACGAACTGAACGGCCAGGTCTCCGCCGTGCTGACCCACACCGGCGGCAACCATTCGGTCATGAACACCACGATCCTGAGCAACACCCCGACGTCGGCGACGATCTGTGGCCGCGACGGAACGCTGACGGTCGAGGGCCCGTTCTTCATGCCGGGATCCTTCACCGTGACCCTCCGCGACGGCGAGACCCTCGAGTACCGCGAGGACAAGGGCGTGCAGGTGGACGGTCTCCACTACGCAGCCGTCGATGCTGCCCGCGCGATCGGCGAAGGACGCCTCGAATCGTCGGTGCACACGATCGAGGACGCCGTGCAGACGTTGGCGATCATCGACTCGATTCGCGGACAGCTGGGCATCACCGACGGCCCGTTCGCCCGGTAACGACGCGCGCCGGAGCCCTCAGCGCACAGCCGGGGTGTTGAACCTCGTCACGATCTGGATCGGAGACGGCTCGGCCGCGACGCCGTCGACGGCACCTGCGGCCTGCATCAGCAGGCGGCAGGCCGTCCTGGCGTCGGCGCGCAGGTCGTGGTGCAGCACGGCCGACAAGGCTCCGGAGCGCAGCAGCGGCCGGTTGTCGCCGTCGAGGTCGTGTGCGACGAACACCCGGCACCTCCTGCCCGCCCGTTCGAACGCCCGGACCGCGCCGGTGTTGCCGCCGCCGATGGAGTACACGGCCTCGATGTCCGGGTACTCCGCGAGCGCGTCCGAGACCCGTTCCTCCACCGTCGAGTCGAGCCCCTCACTGTCGGATATCTCGACGACGCGTCTGCCGGAGTCCAACGCCCGCAACCTGCTGCGGAACCCGATCTCCCTCTCCCCCTCGTTCCTGAAGATGTTGCTGGTCAACAAGATCAGTACCGAGGACTGCGCGTCGCCCAGCCAGGAGTCGACCAGGTAGGCCGCGGTGGATCCCGCCGCCCGATTGTCGATGCCGACGTAGCCGAGCCGCGCGCTGCTCGGCACGTCGGTCACGTACGTCACGACGGGAATACCGAGTGCCACGAGCCGGTCGACCGCCTCCACCACCTCGGGGTCGTCCGGCGCCTTGACGATGACACCGTGCGATCCGCGCGCGGTGAACCGGCCCAGCGTGTCCACCATCTCGGTCACCGATTCGGTCTCCCGGAAGTGGAACCGGCACCGAACCACGGCGGGCGAGAGCATCGGCAGTTCCGCCTCCAGCGCCGCCCTGAATTCCGCCGAGAAGCGCGCGGGTGTCTGCATGACGACGTCGAACAGAAACTTCCTGCCGTTCAGACGAAGCTGTGACCGCTGTTTGTCCAGGTCGGAAATCGCTTGCTGCACTTCCGCTCTGGTAGCACTGCGCACCCCCGGCCGCTCGTGAAGTACGCGGTCGACGGTGGCGCGACTGAGCCCGGCTTGCTGGGCGATCTCACTGACCTTGTAGCGATGCGTCACGACCATCCTCTGAGGCGTTTTTGATGCGTTCCGACGGTTGATCCTACGCCTCGATCTGAGTCACACTCGAGGTCTACATTTCTCCTGCAGAAAGACCACCACAGATGGGCGTAACCGTCGGCGTCATCGGCCTTGGCCGGATCGGCGCATTTCACACCGACACACTGAGCACGCTCGCCGGGGTCGACGGACTCGTCGTCACCGACGAGCGCCCCGCCGTCACGGAGGCAGTCGCCTCGAAGTTCGGCGCCACCTCGGTCGACAGCGCTGAGGCATTGTTGAAGTCCGGAGTCGACGGAGTTGTCGTCGCTGCGGCAACTCCGGCACATGCTTCGCTCGTACTCGCCTGCGTCGACGCCGGCATCCCCGTGTTCTGCGAGAAGCCGATCGCCGCCACCCCCGGCGAGAGCCTTGCCGTCGTCCAGGGCATCGAGTCGTCGGGCGTCCAGGTGCAGATCGGCTACAACCGCCGGTTCGCACCGGCGTTCGCCGCGGCCAAGAACGCTGTTGCGTCGGGCGATCTCGGATGGCTGCACACCGTCCGCTCGACCACTCTCGATCCTGCGCCCCCGCCGCTCGACTATGTCGCGGTCTCGGGGGGCATCTTCCGTGACTGCAGCGTCCACGACTTCGACATCGTCCGGTGGATCGTCGGCCACGAGGTCACCGAGGTGTACGCGGCCGGGTCCAACCAGGGCGACCCGAAGTTCACCGAGTACGGCGACGTCGATACCGCCACGACGACGCTCACGTTCGAGAACGGAACGATCGGCGTCGTCTCGAACACCCGCTACAACGCGCGCGGATACGACTGCCGCCTAGAGGTGCACGGATCGAACGACGCCGTCGTCGCCGGCTGGGACCAGCAGGTTCCGGTGCGCAACCTCGAATCCGGTGCGACGTTCCCAGGTGGGACGCCTCACTCGTTCTTCATGGACCGCTTCACCTCGGCATACCAGGCCGAGCTCGGCGCGTTCGTCGACGTGATCTCCGGACGCATCGAATCCCCCTGCACCGCACGCGATGCGCTCGAAGTGGCCTACATCGCCGAGGCGGCCACCCTGTCCCTGCAACAGCACCGACCGGTGCGAATCGACGAGGTACGACTGTGACAACGACACACACCGACATCCGAATCGCCGGCGCGCCCATCTCCTGGGGCGTCTGCGAAGTTCCCGGCTGGGGATACCAGATCGACTCCCAGCGCGTCCTGACCGAGATGCGCGACGCCGGATTGACCGCCACCGAGGTCGGACCCGAAGGGTTCCTGCCCGCCGATCCCGACGAGCTGGCCGCAACCCTGGACAAGTACGACCTGAAATCCGTCGGCGGTTTCGCACCCGTGCTGCTGCATCACGCCCACCACGACCCGGTGCCCGGCATCGCCCCCCTGCTCGACGCGTTCGTCGCCTCCCGCGCCGAAGTACTCGTCCTCGCGGCAGCCACCGGCAGCGACGGCTACGACTCACGCCCCGAACTCGACGACGCACAGTGGAACACACTGCTCGGCAACCTCGATCGACTCCAAGCCGCTGCCGCGGAACGGGGCATCCGCGCCGTGCTTCACCCGCACGTCGGAACGATGATCGAACAGCGCGACGAGGTGCTGCGCGTGCTCGACGGCTCCTCGATCCCACTGTGCCTCGACACCGGCCACCTTCTCATCGGCGGAACGAACCCGCTCGAACTGGTGGAGGCCTACGCGTCGCGCATCACCCATGCACACCTCAAGGACGTCGACGCAGCGCTCGCCGGGCGCGTGCAAGCCGGTGAATTGACCTACACCGAAGCCGTCGCGCAGGGCATGTACACGCCACTCGGAACGGGCGACGTCGACATCGCGAAGGTGGTGAACGAGCTGCTCGACGCCGGTTTCGACGGCTGGTTCGTGCTCGAGCAGGACACCATTCTCGCCGAGGAGCCTGCCGGCGCCGGTCCTGTGAGCGACGTCATTTCCAGCGTCGCCTACCTTCGGAGCGTCGTGGAGGCCCGGGTACCGTCCTGAGACGTGAATCAACTCAGGGTCGGCGTCCTCGGTGCATCTCGAATCGCCGAGGAAGCAATCGTCGAGCCCGCCATCGCCCTCGGACACCGCCTCGTCGCGTGCGCTGCGCGTGACAAGGCGCGTGCCGAGGCGTTCGGTGACAAGTACGGATTCGAGCGCGTGCTCGAGTCCTACCAGGACGTCGTCGACGACCCGGACGTCGACGTCGTCTACAACCCACTGGCAAATTCGCTGCATGCTCCGTGGAATCTGGCTGCGATCCGTGCGGGCAAATCGGTATTGACCGAGAAACCGTTCTCGCGCGATCGTGAGGAGGCCGTCCGGGTCTCCGCTGCGGCGGACGCCGCGAACATCGTTGTCATGGAAGGGTTTCACTACCTCTTCCACCCCGTGACGCAGCGGATCTTCCAACTCGTCGCCGACGGCACGCTGGGCGAACTGCGCCACGTCGAGGTCGAGATGCGTATGCCCGCACCCGAGCCCGATGATCTTCGGTGGTCACTCGACCTCGCCGGCGGCGTCATGATGGACCTCGGGTGCTACGGGCTGCACGTTCTGCGCCACCTCGGTGCCTACGCGGGCGGCGAACCGACCGTTCGCGAGGCACGCGCCGTCGAACGGCACCCGGGAGTCGACGAATCGTTCGACGCGAACGTCGAATTCCCCAGCGGCGCAACAGGTGCAACCCTGAACTCGATGACGGACCCGGACTATCTGTTCACCCTGCGCGTCACCGGATCCAGGGGCGAAGCGTTCGCGCACAACTACATCAAGCCCAGCACCGACGACCGCGTGAGCATCACCGTCGGAAACACCACCAGTACCGAGCATCTGGGAACCCGCTCGTCGTACTTGTATCAGCTCGAGGCGTTCGCGCGTCACCTGCAGCACGGAACCGAGCTTCCGATGGGCCCCGGCGACGCCGTCGCGAACATGGCGATGGTCGACGACGCCTACCGGGCCGCAGGAATGTCGCCCCGCTAACGGGGCGACATCTCGGCATCACGCCCCTGGCGTCACCCAGCTGCCCGAAGCAACCGACTGCGTCATCGCGTCGAGCACCTCGGCGCTACGAACGGCGTCCCACACCGTCGCACCGGCGGGCTTGCCGTCTGCAATCGACTGGAGGAACCGCTTGGCCTCGATGATCTTGAGATCGTCGTAGCCCATCGACGAGGCCGAACCCGGTTGGAACGCACCGTATTCACCGTGCTTGGGACCGACGTACACCGTCTGGACGGACTGATCCTGGTACTTGTCTCCGACGCTCAGCCCGAGTTCACCCAGCCGGCGGAAGTCCCAGAAGACAGCGCCCTTGGTGCCGTGGATCTCGAAGCCGTACGCGTTCTGCTCCCCTACCGACACTCGGCTCGCCTCGAGCGTTGCGCGGGCACCCGACGCGAGCCGGATCTGGCTCGAGACATAATCCTCGTTCTCCACCGGACCCAGCTCCCCGCCCGTGGCGAGCGCATGTCCACTGGTCGCGCCGGTCGGCTTGGCGCGCTGCGGGACGAACACCGCGGTGTCGGCAACGAGGGACTCGATGTCTCCCAGCAGGTACCAGAGCAGGTCGGCACCGTGCGAGGCAAGGTCACCGAGGACGCCGTTGCCGCCGCGCGCCCGCTCGAAGCGCCAGCTCAGTGCACCGTCCGGGTGTGCGGCGTAGTCGCTGAAGAATCGGAAACGCGCGTGGGTGACGGTTCCGATCTCACCCGCGGCAATGAGCGCCTTCGCTTCCTCGACCGCGGGCGCGTTGCGGTAGTTGAAGCCGACGGCCGTCTGCACGCCCGCCTTGTCCGCCGCGACGGCGACTGCGCGCGCATCGTCGGACGACAATCCCACGGGCTTCTCGATCCAGATGTGCTTGCCCGCCTCGACCATGGCGGTGCCGATGGTGCGATGCAGGAAATTCGGGGCCGTGATCGACACTGCACCGATGGTCGAATCGTTCTCGATGTCGTGCCAGTCGGTGGTGGCGTCGGCGAAACCGAACTGCGCAGCGGCTTCCTCGGCGCGCCCGGGAACCTCGTCCGCGACGGATGCCAACACGGGCGTCAGCGCCAGATCCGGGTAGTGATGCCGGACGCGGGCGTAGGCCTGGGTGTGCACCCGGCCCATCCAGCCGAATCCGGCAACTCCGACGCGAATGTTCTGCACTGAGCTCACGAGCTGTTCTCCTGACGTTTACGTGAGTGGGAATGTAGGCCCGGGCCTATATTCCCACTCACGTGAAGGGGACGGTGGCGAATGGACGCCAGCTTTGGACCGGTCCAATCTATGTAAAGTGTGAACCACGCAGGACGGTCGAGTCAACACCGAACTGCTAGCGTTCACCCGGACCACCGGGATACGAGGAGAGGACGGCGCAGTGAGCAGGCCGACCATCCGCACCGTGGCAGCCCACGCAGGCGTGTCCAAATCGCTTGTCTCGCTCGTCCTCCGCGGATCCAGCTCGGTCAGCGACGAGAAACGCGCCGCTGTGGAACACGCCATCACCGAGCTCGGCTACCGCCCCAACCTGAGCGCCCGCAGCCTGACCCAACGCCGTACCGACATCGTCGGCGTTCTTCTCAACGACCTACGCAACCCCTGGTTCGTCGACTGCCTCGAAGGCATGAACTCGGTTCTGCAAGAACAGGACCTGAAGATGTTCCTCGCCGACGGCAGGCTGGACCGCAGCTCCGATTCGTCCTTCGTCCGAAGCTTCATGGATCTGCGCCTCGACGGCCTCGCGCTCGTCGGCACCCGGACACCGACCCCCACGATCCTCGAGGCGGCTCGCACCATTCCGACGGTCGTGGTCGCCAGCCGCGATCTGGATCTGCCCGGCGTGGACGTCGTCGCGAACGACGATGCGATGGGCACCGCACTCGCGATCGATCACCTCGTCGCACTCGGGCACACCCGAATCGCTCATCTCGCCGGAACCGGTGCAGTCGCGAACATTCGGGCCGCCAGTTACCACGCTGCCATGGCCGAGCACGGACTGGACCGGTTCGCCTCGGTCGTCCCGAGCGGTATGACCGAGGACGACGGGTACGCCGCCGCGTCGGCGATTCTGGACGGTACCGACGCACCGTCGGCAATCTTCGCCGTCAACGACATCGTGGCCATCGGCGCGATGACGGCCTGCAAGGAACGGCAGATCTCCGTGCCCGAGGACATTTCCATCGTCGGCTACGACAACACCTCGCTTGCCGGACTGCGGCACGTGTGGCTCACCAGCGTGGACAACGCCACCTACGAACTGGGGCGGCTGGCGGCTACAGCGCTGGTCGGCCGAATCTCGGACGCCGCCGCACCGGGCACGCTCACCCTCATCCCCCCGAGCCTGCAGGTTCGGGGTTCGACAGCGGCGCCGCGCTGACGTACTACCGGTCGACTACCGTGGTGTCGAAGTAGTACCGCGACGCCCGATAGGCGTGCGATCCGAACTCGACGACACTGCCGGAGTCGTCGAACGCGGTGCGGTGCATCGTGAGGAGCGGGGCCTTGTACTTCTCGTCCAGCAGCAGCGCCTCGTCGCGGTCCGCGGCCTTGGCGCCGATGCGCTGGCGAGCGAGCCGGATGTGCACTCCACGCGTCCGCAGCGACTGGTAGAGACCGTGCGTCTCGAGTTCGTCCGGGTCGGGAGCGATGGCAGTGGGCAGATGGTTGGTCATCAGCGCCAGCGGCTCGCCGTTGGTACTTCTGAGTCGCCGAATGGTCGTGACCTCGGTGTCGTCGGAGATGTTGAGCTCACGCGCGACCTCGTCCGTCGCGATACCGACGTGATAGTCGAGAAGCTTGGTGGATGGGCTCTGGCCTGCGCGGGCCAGGTCGTCGAACAGGCTCGTCAGCTCGACGGGGCGGTGCACCGGACTCTGCACGACCTGGGTCCCGACGCCACGCTTGCGTACGAGCAGGCCTTTGTCGACCAGCTCCTGGATGGCGCGGCGGGTGGTCGGACGGGACAGGTTCAGCCGTTTGGCCAGGGCCAGTTCGTTCTCGAACCGGTCCCCCGGAGCCAATTGCCCACCGAGAATCGCGGCTTCGATCGCCTGCGCGAGCTGGAAGTAGAGAGGTACCGGGCTGCCCCTGTCGAGCTCGACGGACAAGGGCGTGGCGACCGACGACCCCATGGGGGGCGTGCCGGTTTCGCCTGCGGACACGTTGGACGCAGTCACAGTCCAGCTCTCCATATCTCCTCGAAGGGCGAGCAGATCCACGCCCAGCTTGATCGAGAGTGTAGGCGAACACTAACATCGGCATGACTGGAAGTAAGAATGTCAGGACAAAGTATTGACATGACGCTGTGGTCTGAAGCACAGTAATAGCAGACAGGCTTTCCTGCGTAGCACCTCGCATGTTGTGTCCCCAATACCCTCTGGAGTCGATCTTGACCACCTCAGCCGATGCGAACACCACGGCCTTCGACGTCCTCGCCATCGGGCGCAGCGGCGTCGACATCTACCCCCTGCAGACCGGAGTCGGACTGGAACAGGTCGAGACCTTCGGCAAGTTCCTCGGCGGTAGCGCAGCGAACGTCACCGTCGCCGCAGCACGCCTGGGCAACAAGTCGGCTCTGATCTCGGGCGTCGGCAACGATCCGTTCGGCCGGTACGTCGCAGGCGAACTGGCCCGACTCGGTGTCGACAATCGCTTCGTCGTCACCGACTCGCAGTACGCGACACCGGTCACCTTCTGCGAGATCTTCCCGCCCGACGACTTTCCGCTGTACTTCTACCGCAAGCCGTCCGCACCCGACCTGCAGATCCGACCCGAAGACATCGACGTCGAAGCCGTGAAGAACGCACGCCTCTACTGGTCCACCGTCACCGGACTGTCGGAGGAGCCGAGCCGCAGCGCGCACTTCGCCGCCTGGGAAGCACGCGGCCGGGCACCACTGACGGTCCTCGACCTCGACTACCGGCCGATGTTCTGGGAAACCACCGCAGCCGCAACCGAACAGGTCCAGAAGGCGCTCCAGCACGTCACCGTCGCCGTCGGGAACAAGGAAGAGTGCGAGGTGGCCGTCGGCGAGACGGACCCGCACAAGGCCGCCGACGCCCTCCTCGACCTCGGTGTCGAGCTCGCGATCGTCAAGATGGGCCCGAAGGGCGTCATGGGCAAGACCCGATCGGAAACCGTCACCGTTCCCCCCAACTTCGTCGACGTCGTCAACGGCCTCGGCGCAGGAGACAGCTTCGGCGGCTCGCTGTGCCACGGACTGCTCGGTGGCTGGCCGCTCGAGAAGATCCTCCGATATGGAAACGCTGCAGGCGCCATCGTCGCCTCGCGGCTCGAGTGCTCCACCGCAATGCCCACCGCGGCCGAGGTCGCCGCTCTCGCAGAAGATTCCGCCACAGAAGAGAAGAAGACCGAGGCCGCCAATGTCTGAGACCACTTTGACCCCTGCACCTGCAGCGTCCAGCTACGCCGAAATTGCAGCCATTCGTGCGAGCGACCCGCAGGCCATCGAACGAGCATGGGCAACCCGCGCCACGCGTGAGACCATCCGCGGAAACGGCCGGCTCATGATCGTCGCCGCCGACCACCCCGCCCGCGGCGCACTGTCGGTCGGATCCAACATGACCGCGATGAACAGCCGCACCGAGCTGCTCGACCGTCTGCGCACCGCACTGGAGAACCCCGGCGTCGACGGTGTCCTCGCCTCCTCGGAGATCTTGGACGACCTGGTGCTCCTCGGCGCACTCGAGGACAAGGTCGTCTTCTCGTCGATGAACCGTGGCGGGCTCGCGGGCGCATCGTTCGAACTGGACGACCGTATGACGGGCGCCACCGCAGCATCCACCGCCAAGGCCCGGATGAACGGCGCGAAGATGCTCACCCGCATCGCCCTGGACGATCCGGGAACACTGGAGACGATGACCGCCTGCGCCCAGGCGATCGACGAGCTCGCCGAGCGTCAGCTCATCGCCATGGTCGAGCCGTTCCTGTCCAGCCGCGTCGAAGGCCGCGTCAAGAACGATCTCAGTGCCGACGCCGTCATCAAGTCCATTCACATCACGCAGGGCCTCGGTTCGACGTCCGCCTACACGTGGATGAAGCTCCCCGTCGTCGACGAGATGGAGCGCGTCATGGACGCCACGACGCTCCCCACGCTGCTTCTGGGTGGAGATCCTCAGACCGCACCGGAGGAGACGTACGCGAGCTGGGCCAAGGCGCTCGAGATCCCGGCCGTCCGTGGTCTGATCGTCGGACGCACCCTGCTGTACCCCCAGGACGGCGATGTCGCAGGCGCCGTTGCCACCGCTGTGAACATGGTGAGGTGAGTCGATGAATTCCGAGTACTACATCGCAGCTGGATCCGGTAGCAAGGACGGCTTCGACGTCGCCGTGACGCCCGAGTCCGCAGGCTGGACGGAATCGAGTCTCTGGACTGTGACACTGGCAGCCGGTCAGTCGATCGATCTGAGTTCCGGCCCCGACGAGATCATGGTCGTTCCGCTGTCCGGATCGGCCACCGTCACCAGTGAGGGAACCAAGTTCGACCTCGCCGGCCGTGCGTCGGTGTTCGACGGCCCGTCCGACTTCGCGTACGTCGGCAAGGACTCGGCGTACACCCTCGAAAGCCGCGACGGCGGACGCTTCGCACTGTGCGGCGCCCGCGCCGAGAAGAAGCTTCCGTTCCGCTACGTCCCCGCAGCCGACATCTCTGTGGAACTGCGCGGCGCAGGAAACTGCAGCCGGCAGGTTCACAACTTCGGCACCGCCGACACCTTCGAAGCCGACTCGCTCATCGCGTGCGAGGTCATCACCCCCGGTGGCAACTGGTCGTCCTACCCGGGCCACAAGCACGACGAGAACACCGAGCACGAGTCCGCCCTCGAGGAGATCTACTACTTCGAGATCGCACCGGGCCCCGATAGCAGCAACGGTTTCGGTTACCACCGCGTCTACGGAACCCCGGCACGTCCCATCGAGGTCCTCGAAGAGGTCCGTACCGGAGACGTCGTCCTCGTTCCGCACGGCTACCACGGCCCGTCCGTCGCTGCACCGGGTTACCACATGTACTACCTGAACGTCATGGCCGGTCCGGGCCGCGAACGGGCATGGAACATCGTCGACGACCCCGAGCACACCTGGATCCGCGGCACCTGGGCAGACCAGGCCGTCGATCCTCGCCTTCCCCTCAACTCCGCATCGACAGGAGCATGACCGTGGTGTCCACCGCACCGATTTCGGCGAGCAAGACCGAAAACACCGAAGGCACGGTACATCTCACCGTGTCCCAGGCAACCGTGAAGTTCCTGGCGAACCAGTACGTCGAGCGTGACGGCGTGCGCACCAAGTTCTTCGCAGGCGCGTTCGGCATCTTCGGACACGGCAACGTGGCCGGCCTCGGCCAGGCGCTTCTGCAGGCCGAGATCGACGCCGTCGAAGCCGGCACCGAGCCGGAACTCCCCTACGTCCTGGGACGCAACGAGCAGGCGATGGTGCACAGCGCCGTCGCCTACGCACGGCAGAAGGATCGTCTCCAGGCGTGGGCCGTCACGGCCAGCGTCGGACCCGGCTCGACGAACATGCTGACCGGCGCTGCTCTGGCGACGATCAACCGCCTGCCGGTCCTGCTGCTGCCTGCCGACACGTTCGCCACCCGCGCGAGCGCCCCGGTGCTGCAGGAACTGGAGCTGCCGTCGAGCGGCGACGTCACGGTCAACGACTCGTTCAAGCCTCTCTCCCGCTACTTCGACCGCGTGTGGCGCCCGGAGCAGTTGCCCGGCGCACTGCTCGGTGCAATGCGCGTGCTCACCGATCCCGTCGAGACCGGTGCCGCCACCGTCGCCATCCCGCAGGACGTTCAGGCCGAGGCATTCGACTGGCCGGAGTCGCTGTTCGCGCCGCGTACCTGGCACGTCGCACGCCCGCTGCCCGAGAAGTCCGTGATCTCGCGAGCGGCCGAGGTAATCCGCACCGCGAAGAAGCCGCTGATCGTCGCGGGCGGCGGCGTGATCTACTCCGGCGCCACCGATGCACTCGCTGCACTGTGCGAGAAGACCGGCATTCCGGTCGGCCAGAGCCAGGCAGGCAAGGGCTCGCTGAAGTACGACCACCCGCAGTCCGTCGGCGCTCTCGGATCCACCGGCACCACCGCTGCCAACGCGCTGGCCACCGACGCCGACGTCATCATCGGGATCGGTACGCGCTACAGCGATTTCACCTCTGCATCGCGCACCGCGTTCAACAACCCCGATGTTCGGTTCGTCAACATCAACGTCGCGTCGATCGACTCGGTCAAGCAGGGCGGCATCTCCGTCGTCTCCGACGCTCGCGAGGCCCTGGAGGCGTTGATCGACGCCATCGGCGACTACGAGGTTCCCGCCGAGTACCGCACTCTCGTCTCCGAGCTCACTCAGCAGTGGGACGACACGGTTTCCTCGGTCTACAAGATCGAGGATTCCACCGCACCTCTGAACCAGAACCAGGTCATCGGCCTCGCGAACACGCTGTCCGACCCGCGCGACGTCGTCGTCTGCGCAGCAGGCTCGATGCCCGGAGATCTCCACAAGCTCTGGCGCACAAGGGATTCCAAGGGATACCACGTCGAGTACGGCTTCTCGTGCATGGGCTACGAGGTGGCGGGCGGCATCGGCGCCAAGATGGCCGAGCCCGACCGCGACGTGTTCATCATGGTCGGTGACGGCTCCTACCTCATGATGGCGACCGAACTGGTCACCGCCGTGCAGGAAGGCGTCAAGGTCATCATGATCCTGGTGCAGAACCACGGGTTCGCGTCGATCGGATCGTTGTCGGAATCGCTCGGTTCCCAGCGCTTCGGCACCGACTACCGCTACCGCGCCGAGAACGGACGACTGCAGGGCGGCATTCTGCCGGTCGACCTCGCTGCCAATGCAGCCAGCCTCGGTGTCGACGTGGTGCGCGTGAACAACGGCAACGAGTTCACCGACGCGGTCAAGGCCGCCAAGGCGAGCGAAACGTCCACCGTCATCCATGTGGAGACCGATCCGCTGATCGCGGCACCGGACTCCGAATCGTGGTGGGACGTACCGGTCAGCGCGACCTCGACTCTCGAATCGACACAGACCGCGTACGCCACCTACGAGAAGTGGAAGAAGATCCAGCGCCCCTTCCTCCGCCCGTCCGGCAACTGACAACACTAGGACCAAGCCGACACCATGAAGATCGCACTCGATCCCACCCCGTTCCATCACGATTTCTCGCTGCTGGAGCTGCCCCGCGTCGTAGCCGACCTCGGCTACGAGTACCTGCAGCTGACCCCGCACGTCGACATGATCCCGTTCTACAACCACCCGAAGGCCGACGACGACCTGGTCGCCAAGTTCAAGAAGGCCTGCAAGGATGCCGGCGTCGGCATCGCCTCCGTGCTCCCCGTGTTGCGCTGGGCAGGCCCGGACGAGGATGCGCGCGAGGCCGCAGTTCGGTACTGGAAGCGAGCCATTCAGATCACCGTCGACCTCGGCGTGAACGTCATGAACACCGAGTTCAGCGGACGCCCGGAGAAGGCGGAGGAATCCGAGCGAGCGTTCTACCGCTCGATGGAGGAACTGGTTCCGATCGTCGAACGTGAAGGTATCGACGTTCGCATCGACCCGCACCCCGACGATTTCGTCGAAGACGGACAGGCTGCCATCCGGGTCATCCGCGGCATCAACTCCAAGAACTTCGGCATGGTCGTCGTCGCGTGCCACCAGTTCCACATGGGTGGCGATCTGCCCGGAATCTTCGAGACCGCAGGCGATCTCGTTCGTCTGGTGCACGTCGCGGACACGATGGACCACCACCGCTCGCACGGGCTTCGCTACATCACGAACCCGCCCGGAAATGCAGTGCGCGTTCACCAGCACCTCAAGATCGGGGATGGCGACGTCAACTGGGACGAGTTCTTCGGCGGCCTGAGCAAGCTCGGGTTCTACGACAAGGACAACACCGTCATGGTCTCCAGCGTGTTCGGCGAGAACGAGAACGCCGACGAAGTGTCGCGTTACCAGCTGAAGACCATCAACGACTACATCGCACGGCACCGCTGACATCAGTTACAAAGGACAAGGACACTCATGAGCAACGTAATCGGACACTGGGTGGACGGTAAGCCGTTCGCTGGTACCTCCACCACCACCGCACCGGTCACCAACCCCGCCACCGGCGAGGTCACCGGCCAGCTCGCACTCGCCAACCTCGGCGACGCACGCACCGTCATCGACGCCGCCGCAGCCGCCTTCCCCGCCTGGCGCGACACCTCCCTCGCCAAACGCACCCAAATCCTCTTCAACTTCCGCGAACTACTCAACAAGAAAAAAGGCGAACTCGCCGAAATCATCACCGCCGAACACGGCAAAGTCCTCTCCGACGCCCTCGGCGAAATCTCCCGCGGCCAAGAAGTCGTCGAATTCGCCTGCGGCATCCCCCACCTC